>JBDSRV010000073.1:0-89387 GCA_039929125.1 Sphingomicrobium sp. | reverse complement strand
GAGGTGACGACTGCGGTGGCGCGGGGCGATCTGTCGAAGAAGATCACGGTCGACGTGAAGGGCGAAATTCTCGAGCTGAAGAACACCATCAACGTCATGGTCGACCAGTTGAACGGCTTCGCCTCGGAGGTGACGCGCGTCGCCCGCGAGGTCGGTACCGAGGGCAAGCTGGGCGGGCAGGCGCAGGTCCCCGGGGTCGGCGGGACGTGGAAGGACTTGACCGATAACGTTAACCTGATGGCGACGAACTTAACCAATCAGGTGCGCGGTATCGCCGACGTCGTGACCGCGGTGGCGCAGGGTAACCTCAAACGCAAGCTGACGTTCGACGCCAAGGGCGAAATCGCCGCGCTGGCCGAGACGATCAACGGCATGATCGAGACGCTGTCGACGTTCGGCGACCAGGTCACCAACATGGCCCGCGAAGTCGGCGTCGAGGGGCGGCTTGGCGGCCAGGCCCGCGTGCCCGGCGCCGCCGGCCTGTGGCGCGACCTGACCGACAACGTCAATCAGCTCGCCGCCAACCTGACCAACCAGGTGCGATCGATCGCCGAGGTCGCGACCGCGGTGACCAAGGGCGACCTCACCCGCTCGATCGCGGTCGAGGCGTCGGGAGAGATGGCCGCGCTCAAGGACAACATCAACGAGATGATCTTGAACCTGAAGGAGCAGACGCTGAAGAATGCCGAGCAGGATTGGCTCAAGACCAACCTCGCCCGGTTCAGCCGCATGCTCCAGGGCGAACGCGACCTGGCGACGATCTCCAACCTCATCATGTCCGAACTGGCGCCGCTGGTGAACGCGCAATATGGCGTGTTCTACGTCACCAACCGCGACGAGGAGGAGACCAAGCTCGACCTCGTCGCCAGCTATGGCGCGGACAGCCACACCGAGCTGAAGAAGCAATTCGACCTGCGCGAGGGGCTGATCGGCCAGGCTGCGGCCGACAAGCGGCCGATGCTGCTGAAGAATGTGCCGGGCGACTTCATCCGGATCGGCTCCGGCCTTGGCTCGGCCCCTGCCGCCAACATCAACATCCTGCCGGCCTTGTTTGAGGACGAGGTCAAGGCGGTCATCGAACTGGCCAGCTTCGAGGAGTTCAACGAGACCCACCACAGCTTCTTGAACCAGCTGATGGAGACCGTCGGCATCGTTTTGAACACCATCGCCGCGACGATGCGCACCGAGGGGCTGCTCGCCCAATCGCAGCTGCTGACGCAGGAGCTTCAGGCCCGCCAGACCGAGCTGACGACCAAGCAGGAGGAACTGCACAACACCAACGAGGAGCTGCAGGAGAAAGCGCAGCTGCTTGAGAATGAAAAGCGTCAGGTCGAGGCCAAGAATTTCGAGATCGACATGGCCCGCCGCGCGGTCGAGGAGAAGGCCGAGCAACTGGCGTTGACGTCCAAGTACAAGAGCGAATTCCTGGCCAACATGAGCCACGAGCTGAGGACCCCGCTCAATTCCTTGCTGATCCTGTCGAAGCTGCTGGCCGACAACCAGCAGGGCAATTTGAACGAAAAGCAGACCGAGTTCGCGCGCACCATCCACGGCGCGGGCACCGACCTGCTCAACCTCATCAACGACATCCTCGACTTGTCGAAGATCGAATCCGGCACGGTGTCGATCGAGCTCGGCGACATGCCGATGGCGGGGCTTAAACAGCATATGGAGCGGACCTTCCGCCAGCTCGCGTCGGAGAAGGGACTGGCGTTCGAGGTCGAGTTCGACGAGGCGCTGCCGCAGACCATCCGCACCGACGAAAAGCGCCTCCAGCAGGTCGTCCTCAACCTCCTCTCCAACGCCTTCAAGTTCACCGCTCACGGCGGTGTCACACTCGCCGTCCGCCCGGCGACCGAGGGCTGGAGCGCCAACCACCCGATGCTCCACGAGGGCCAGACCGCGATCGAGATTTCGGTCATCGACACCGGCATCGGCATCCCGCAGGACAAGCAGAAGCTGATCTTCGAAGCGTTCCAGCAGGCCGACGGCACGACCAGCCGCAAATATGGCGGTACCGGCCTTGGCCTGTCGATCAGCCGCGAGATCGCGCGCCTGCTGGGCGGCGAATTGCAGGTCCGCTCGGTGCCCGGCGAGGGCTCGACCTTCACCCTCTATGTGCCGATGCAGTCGCTCGGCGGGCAGATCGCGCTGCCGGCGTTCATCCCCGACAATGTCGGCGCCACCGAAGCGACGATCGCCGCCAGCTATGCCCTGCCCGATGACCGCGACGAACTTGGCACCCAGCCGTTCGTGCTGATCGTCGAGGACGATCCGACCTTTGCCGGGATCCTCCTCGACCTCGCTCACGAGGCGGGGCTGAAGGGGGTTATCTCCTCGGCCGGATCGGGGACGGTGGCGATGGTCCGCAAGATGCGGCCGAGCGCGGTGACCCTCGACCTCGGTTTGAGCGACATCGACGGCTTCGTGCTGCTCGACCTGTTGCGCCACGACCCCGACACCGCCGACATTCCGGTCTACGTCATTTCCGGCGCCGAACAGGCCGGCCATGCGCTGACCATCGGCGCCGAGGGCATCATCGAGAAGCCGGCCGAGCGCGAGCAGCTGACGGCGTTGTTCGAGTCGGTCGCCGGCGCCGCCAAGGGCAAGCGCAAGGGCAAGGCGCCGGCGCGATCGGCGGCCTCCATCCGCCGCGAAGGGATCCCCGAACTGGCCGGGAGCCGCATCCTCATCATCGACGATGACATCCGCAACATCTACTCGCTGACCAGTGTGCTTGAGGCGCACGACGTCAAGGTGATGCACGCCGAACGCGGGGCCGAGGGCATCTCGATCCTTGAGCGCGAGCGTGACATCGACGTCGCCTTGGTCGACATCATGATGCCCGACATGGACGGCTATGAGACGATGCGCCGGATCCGCTCCAAACAGGGTATTTGCGACATCCCGCTGATCGCGGTGACGGCAAAGGCGATGAAGGGCGACCGCCAGAAGTGCCTCGACGCCGGCGCCTCCGACTATATCTCGAAGCCGGTCGACATCGACCTGCTGCTGGCGCTGATGCGGGTGTGGATCGGCCGGGCCAGGACGGTGCGCAAGCCGGCCAAGGCCAAGCGCAGCGCGACCAAGGCCGCATGACCGCAGTGGTCCCGATAAGCGCCCCCGCAACCGTTCCCGGGGAGGATCGCGAACCCGCGCCGGCGCGGGCCAGGATCCTGCTGGTCGACGACGACGAGCGCAACCTGCTGGCCCTGTCGGAAGTGCTCGACGAATTGGCCGAAGTGGTCACCGCCACGTCGGGCCGGGAAGCGCTGCGGCAGCTGCTGAGGGGCGATTTCGCGGTCATCCTGCTCGACGTGTTCATGCCCGGCATGGACGGGTATGAAACCGCCAGCGTGATCCGCGAGCGTGTCCAGACCGCGCGCATCCCGATCATCTTCCTGAGCGCGGTCAACAAGGAGACCGAGCACCTGATGAAGGGCTACGCCATGGGCGCGGTCGATTATGTGTTCAAACCGGTCGACCCGATGATCTTGAAGTCCAAGGTCAGCGTGTTCGTCGACCTGTTCGACATGCGCGTCCAGGTCGAGGAGAAGAGCCGCGCGGAGCAGCAATTGCTCGACCAGGCGCTGAAGGCGAATTCGGCCAAGCTTGACGCCGAAAAGGCGCTGCGGGCGGCCGAGGCACGGCATTCGATGGCGATCCAATCGCTGCCGATCATCCTGTACGCGCGTGATTTCGCCCACGAATTGACCCCGCCGCGAATCATCGGCGGCGATTTGATCGGTATGACCGGTTTCGCGGAGACCCCTTCGCTCGAGGAGTGGAGCGACCGCATCCATCCCGATGACCGGGAACGGACGCTCAACGCCTATCGCAACGTGCCCGACAGTGGGTCGAGCGTGATCGAATATCGCTGGCGTCGATCGGACGGCGAATTCCGCTATTTCCTCGAGCAGACGATGCTGTTCCGGGAAGGCCACGCCGAACAGGTCGAAATTGCCGGGACGATCCTCGACGTGACCGACCAGAAACGCTTGGAGGCGCAGCTTGTCCAGGCCGGCAAGATGGACGCCATCGGCCAGCTCACCGGCGGCGTCGCCCATGACTTCAACAACCTCCTTGCGGCGGTGCTCGGCGGCCTTCACCTGCTCCAGCAACGGCTCACGTTCGGCGAGCGCGAGCAGCGCATCGTCGACCAGATGCGCCACGCCGCGGAGCAGGGCGCGGCTCTGGTCCGCTCGATGATGGCCTTCGCCCGCAAGCAGGACCTGATGCCGACCAGCCTCAACCCCGATACATTGTGCCATTCGGTCGCCGGACTGGTCGAGCATACGCTGGGCGGGACCGTCACGATCGACTGGAAGTGCCCCGACACCGAGCGCAATCTGTTCGTCGATTCGTCCCAGCTCGAACTGGCATTGGTCAACCTCATCCTCAATGCCCGGGACGCGATGCCCGGCGGCGGCCGGATCGAGGTCAGCATCGAGGAACTCGAAGAAACGTCGAACCACGAGGGATTCGAACTCGACCCAGGCCATTATCTGCGCATCCGGGTCAAGGACGAAGGGTCGGGCATTCCGGCGAAAATCATCGACAAGGTGACCGAGCCCTTCTTCACCACCAAGGAAGCGGGCAAGGGCACCGGCCTGGGACTGTCGATGGTGGTCGGCTTCGTCCAGCAATCCGGCGGCCGGCTGCGGATCGAATGCCCGCCCGAAGGGGGCACGGCAATCGACCTGTACCTGCCGTCGACGCCGCAAGCGCCCGCCGAAAGGACCGTAGCCGACACCCGCGAGCCGATCGTGGCCAAGGTCCGCTCGGTGCTGCTGGTCGACGACGACAATGCGGTGCGCACTGTGCTCGGCGAGCAGTTGCGCGAGATGGGCCTGCGGGTCGAGGCGGTGGCCGACGGCGACAGCGCGATCGCGGCCTTGCGCGATTCGTCGAAGGAGTTCGACCTGCTGCTGACCGATTTCGCGATGCCGGGCCTCAACGGCGTCGAGACGATCCGCGGCGCGCGCGAGACGCGGCCGGACCTGCGCGCGGTGCTGATGACCGGTTATGCCGACGACGAAGCGGTAGCGAGCCTGCGCGACGCCATTTCGGTGCTGCGCAAACCGATCGACCTTGGCGAACTGGCCAAGGCGCTGGCCTGACCGCCCGGACCCGCGCTAAGCGCTGCCCATGGCCCTTTATTCGATCTCGGGATTCCATCCCACGCTGCCCGAGGACGGGTCGAGCTGGGTCGCGCCGTCGGCCGACGTCATCGGCGATGCGCGGCTGGGGCGCGAGGTCGGCATCTGGTTCGGCGCCGTGATCCGCGCCGACAACAGCCCGATCACCGTTGGCGATCGCACCAATATCCAGGACAAGGCGATGCTCCACAGCGACCCCGACGCGCCGCTGTCGATCGGTGCCGGGGTGACCGTCGGCCACCACGCCATCCTCCACGGCTGCACCATTGGCGACAATGTACTGATCGGGATGGGCGCGATTGTCCTCAACCATGCAGTGATCGGCGCCGATTGCCTGGTCGGCGCCGGGGCGCTGGTGACCGAGGGCAAGACTTTCCCCCCGGGCAGCCTGATTGTCGGGTCGCCGGCCCGTGCGGTGCGACAGCTCGACCCCGGTGTCGCCGACGCGCTGCGGATTTCCGCCGCGCATTATGCCGAAAAGCAGAAGCAGTTCGCGCTCGGGTTGGTGAAGCTCGACTAAGCGGTGACGATGGTGTCGCCGTCGCGTGTCACCGGCCATGCGGTCAGCGCCGATCCGACGCACGGCCCGCCGACGCAGCGTCCGCCGGTGATGTCGAACAAGGCGCCGTGCCAGTCGCAGGCGATCAGCGCGCCGTCCGCGCTCAGATAATCGTCGAGAACTTGCGCCAGCGGCAGGCCCATGTGCGGGCAGCGGTCGACGTAGCCCGTCACCTCATCGCCGCGGCGAACGACGAAGCCGTGGAACCGCCCCGCCCGCAGTTCGATGACGAAATTGCGGGCCTTGCCGTCGGCGACGAGGGTGAGCGGGCCAAGCCTGATCCCCGGCGGGGTGGCGTTCAGCCGGGGCGTTTCATCCATCGGTCGCGGGGCGGACCCGGCCGGTGCAATGGCCAAAGCCGATCGGCACCGCGCCGGGCGCCTCGCAGCGCGCCGACAGGGTCAGTTCGTCGCCATCCTCGAGGAAGCTGCGGGTTTCGCCGGTAGCCAGCGTGATCGGGGCCTTGCCGCCTTGACTGATCTCGAGCAGCGAGCCGAGGCCGTGCGGGTCAGCGGTCGACAGCGTGCCGGTGCCGATCAGGTCACCCGGCTGGAGGTTGCAGCCGTTGGATGCGTGGTGGGCGACGATCTGCGCCGCGGACCAGTACATTGCGGCCGCCGCGTCGCCTTCGCTCAGGACGTGCGGCGGCAGGCCGGCGGCGCGGATTTGCTCCGTCACCAGCACCACCTCCAGCTTGATGGCGAGGGCGCCCGCCGCGCGGTCGGCCGGGTCGCTGAGGTAGGGCAAGGGATCGGGGTCGCCGGCCGGTCGCGGCGGCATGGCGCTGCGAAACGGCGCGAGCGCGTCGGGGGTGACGACCCACGGGCTGACCGAGGTCAGGAAATTCTTGGCGAGGAATGGCCCCAAGGGCTGATATTCCCACGCCTGGAGGTCGCGCGCCGACCAGTCGTTGAGCAGACAGTAACCGGCGACATGCTCGTTCGCTTCGGCGATCGGGATGGTCTCGCCCAGCCCATTGCCGCGGCCGATCCAGATGCCGAGCTCAAGTTCATAGTCGAGGCGCCGGGCCGGACCGTAGCTCGGCTCCTCGGCATCGGGCGGCTTGCGCTGACCCTTGGGGCGGATAACCGGCTCGCCCGACACCCGCACCGAACTGGCGCGGCCGTGGTAGCCGATCGGGACGTATTTATAGTTGGGCAGCAGCGGCTGGTCGGGCCGGAACTGCTTGCCGACGTTCATCGCGTGATGGATGCCAACGTAAAAATCGGTGTAGTCGCCGATCCGCGCCGGCAAATGCATCGTCGCGTCGATCGCGGGCAGCAAGTGCGGCTCGACCGCGGCCGGCTGGGCTTCGCCCGACAGCAGGTCGGACAGCAACCGGCGCAAAGCGCGGGCTTCGTCGGGGCCATGCGCGAACCAGTCGTTGAGCCACGGTTGCGACAGCGCGGGCAGCCAGCGGTCGTCGGCCAGCCCGCGCTCGACGAGGCCGCGGATGTCGAGGATGCTTTCGCCGATGGCGACGCCGATGCGCTGGTCACGCCCGGGCGCCGAGAAGATGCCGAGCGGCAAATTCTGAATGGGGTAAAGCGGATGGCCGTTAGCACTCGCGACCCAGCTGGTGCGCGCCGGATCATGAGTCTCGTCGATGCGGCTTGTCACGGCAGCGTCGCCTTGGGGAAGTCGGCCCAGGCCGCGTCATAATCGGGCTGGGCGCGATCCATGGCGAAGCGCGTCGGGACGTACGGCCAGCAGCTTTCGACCATGAACGCCATCGTCCCGTCGATCTTGTGCGGCTTCAGCTCGGCTTCGCTGGCCTGCGTCCAGCTGGCGACGTCGGGGCCGTGGCCGCTCATGAGGTTGTGCAGGCTGAGGCCGCCGGGCGCGAAGCCCTCAGCCTTGGCGTCGTAGGCGCCCGAGATCAGCCCCATCGCCTCGCTCATCACGTTGCGGTGGAACCACGGCGGGCGGAACGTGTCCTCGGCCACCATCCACCGCGGCGGGAAGATGACGAAGTCGGCATTGGCGCGGC
The DNA here is from genome assembly GCA_039929125.1 of Sphingomicrobium sp. Lineage (GTDB taxonomy): Bacteria > Pseudomonadota > Alphaproteobacteria > Sphingomonadales > Sphingomonadaceae > Sphingomicrobium. The sequence continues at coordinate 81,679 of JBDSRV010000073.1, read as the reverse complement.
CCGCGGTCTCTGACGGTGACGTGAGCACGGTGAAGATCGACGGGTCGGGATGATCGAAGCTGATCGATCCGATGGTGTTGAAGCGGGCCAGTTCATAGCGGCACGGCGCGAGGTTGCCGTGCCAGGCGACGACGTCGAGCGGGCTATGGTCGAGGGTCGTCGTCCACAGGCTGCCGAGATATTTCTGGATTAGCTGATGCTCGCCCGCGACATCCTCGAACGCCGCTGCGGGCGTCTCGAAATCGCGCGGGTTGGCGAGGCCGTTGGAGCCGATCGGGCCCAGCTCGGGCAGCCGCAGCAACGCGCCGTGATTTTCCGCGACATAGCCGCGCGCCTCGCCCTCGACCGAGACGCGGAAGCGCACGCCGCGCGGGATCAGCCCGATCCAGCCGGGCGCCACTTCCATCCGCCCCAGTTCGGTAAAGACGTCGAGCGTGCCCGACTGCGGGATGATCAGCAGCTCGCCGTCGGCGCTGGCGAACAGCCGCCGCTCCATCGATTTCGCCGCGCGGTAGAGGTGGATGGCGACGCCGGTGAGGTCGCGCGGATGGCGGTTGGCCATCATCGTCACCATTCCGTCGACAAAGTCGCAGCCCTGCGGCAGGTCAACCGGCGGGTCCCAGCGCAGGCGGTTGGGCGCGACCGGCTCGGTCACCGTGCCCGGCGCGAACAGCCTGCCGCCGTCATAATGCACGAACGGCTTGTGGTCGGCGGTCGGGCGCAGGCGATACAGCCAGCTGCGGCGATTCTCGTGCCGCGGCGCGGTGAAGGCCGTGCCGGACAATTGCTCGGCGTAAAGACCGAAGGCGGGATGCTGCGGGCTGTTGCGACCGACGGGGAGCGCGCCGGGAACCGCCTCGCTCGAATGATGGTTGCCGAAGCCGGTCAGGTAATCGTCGCTCACGCGTCGACCTTGATCACGCCGCGCCGGATCTGGTCGAGTTCGATGCTTTCGAACAGCGCCTGGAAGTTGCCGTTGCCGAAGCCTTCATTGCCCTTGCGCTGGATGATCTCGAAGAAGATCGGGCCGACCATGTTCTCGGTGAAAATCTGCAGCAAAATGCCTTCGTCGCCGACGTTGCCGTCGATCAGGATGCGGTTCTTGCGCAGCCGCTCCAAATCCTCGCCGTGGCCGGGAACGCGCTTGTCGACCAGCTCGTAATAGGTCTCGATCGTGTCCTGCAGCTTGACCCCGCGGGCGCGCAATTTCTCGACCGTGCCGAAGATGTCGGGGGTGGTCAGGGCAAGGTGTTGAATGCCTTCGCCCTGATATTCGCGCAAATATTCCTCGATCTGGCTGTGGTCGTCCTGGCTCTCGTTGAGGGGGATGCGAATGGCCTTGTCGGGGGCGATCATCGCCTGGCTGAACAGGCCGGTCGCCTGCCCCTTGATGTCGAAATATTTCTGCTCTTCGAAGCCGAACAAGCGGCCATAGAAGCTTGACCAGGTACGCATCTCGCCGCGCCGGACATTGTGGGTGAGGTGGTCGAGCAGGTCGAGGCCGACGGCGTTGGCGGCCGACTCCTCGCGCCAGCCTTCGATCTCGATCCAGTCGTCGTAGAGTCCGCCATGGTCGCCGTGACGGTCGACCAGATAGAGGTTCGAACCGCCGATCCCCTCGATGACGAAGCTACCCTCGCCGAGGGTGCCGCGGGCCGCGTCGACCGGCCTGGCGCCTTCCGTGACGGCATGGTCGAAGGCGGCGCGGGCATCGGCGACGCGGAACGCCATGCCGCTCGCCGAAGGACCGTGCGCGGCGCGGAACTCGGCCGCCTGGCCCGATGTCTCGCGGTTGAGCAACAGGTTGATGCGGCCCTGGACGAAGCGCAGCACGTCCTTGGCCGGGTGGCGATGCGAGGGCACGAAACCCAGCGCCCGGAACTGCGCTTCGAGCGCGGCGGGATCGGGCGACGTGAATTCGCAGAATTCGAAGCCATCCAGGCCCAAGGGGTTGTCCGCGGCGATGCTCATCGCGCTTGCCTTTCCGTGACGGGTCGTTGGCGGCTCAAATGCGCGGCTAACCGTCCTTGCGCAAGTCCTCGCGCAGCTCCTTCACTTCCCACAAATCGTTGCGGCTGAAGGGCAGCAGCGGCTCGAGCGCCGAGAAACCCGTGCGACCGATCGCCTCGCGCGACTGCTCGAGGTGGGTGAAGGCGGCCTCAAGCTCGTCCTTGGGCGGCACCGGCTTGCCGAGCAGTTTCTCCTCCGCGGCGACGGTCAGCCGCATGGCGGTGGTCAGATAGTCGCGGATGCGCTCGGCCTGGGCACCGCCGACGCGGTCGGCCAGCGCCGCGATACGGCGCCCGCTGGCTGTATCGGGGAAGCGCCCGGCTTCGAGCGCGTCAAGCGCGGCGCGGTGGTCGGCGCTTTCCTCAAGCAACCAGCCGCGTGCCTCGGTCGACCCGAACTGGAAGATCCCCATCAACAGCAACGGCGTGCCGACCAGGGCGCCGAGCATGGCGGTCATCGGCTGGTCGGGGAACTGGTTGAACAAGGTGTGGATCGCGGCCGCGACGATCAGCCCGGGGACGACCCACAAGGGGTTGAAGTTGAAGTCCGACGCCGCTTCGCGATTCTCGCGCTCGGCAAGCTCGTGGGCGATGGCGGCGAGCGTCGCGCAGGTCGCGCCGTGCATCAACGCCGTGCCAAGGCCACGCACCATCCACACCGTCGGCGCGAGGTCGGGAAAGCGCATCAGATAGAGGATATTTTCGACCACCGAGAAGCCGGCGCCGATAGCGAAGCCGGAGATCACCGCGTCGAGCTTGTAGCCGATGCGGTTGAAGTAGAAGAGGCTGATCACCGCCAGCGCCTTGAGCGACTCCTCGATCCACGGCGCAATGAACCGGCTGTAATAGGAAAAGCCGAGCGGCAGGACGTCGATCAGCTGGCCGCTGATGGGGTAGGCGATGATGGCGACGACGCCACCCGCGAGCAGCAGGACGAGCAGCTCGCTCAGGCTCATCAGCTTGAAGATGTCGAGCCACACGAACAACGCGACCATTGCCAGCACCGGGACGAGCGCGATCGACCAGTTCAGGATTTCAGCCACTGCCATAGCGTCTGCCTACATGATTTTGAGCGACGTGAGGAATTCGGTGTTGCCATCGATATCCTTGTCGCCAAAGCCTTTGGCAATCCCGAATGAGAAGATCATCGGCAGACGCAGCGCCACGGTGAACGCCAGGTCGACCTGCGCGCCGATATTGGACAGGCGGTAATTGCGCCGGCCGGGCGACTGGGTCAGCATCGTCCCGGCGAACAAGGCCGGGCGCGCATAGCTCAGGTAAAAGGCCGGCGTGCCAATTTCGGCGAAGCGCAGTGGCGGCAAATTGATTTCGCCGGTGACCTTGGCGAACTTGCGCGAGACGATCTGGTCGATGTCGAAACCGGGGAAGCTTTCGAGCTCGCGGTAGCGTTTCTCCGGCCGGTTATCGACATAGTTGTTGCGGAACGACCCGAAGTAGAAGGCGCCGAGCGGGCTGCTGCGGTCGCCGCCGACGATGCCGCCGTGCGCGTAAATCCACGCCGAACTGTTGGCGATCGGCAGCGGGATGCCATAATCGACCCCGCCCGAAAGGTGCGGGAAGGCATGGCGATCTGCCCAGTCGAGCCCGCCGATAAGCCGCGCGGCAAACCCCTTCTCATGGTCGACGCCGCCGAGCGACTTGACGGTGTTGGTATAACGGGTGCCGAACTCGGAAGAGAAGATATTCTTCGGGCTGAGGATGTTTTGCGCCGCGGGCAGCTGCTCGAGGCCGAAATAGCCGGCGACGCTGCCGAACACGTCGAGCTGGCGCGGGGGATCGTAAATCTTGGTCTTGTTGTAGCTGGCGATGACCGCGTCGCCCTTGCGGCTGCGCTTGATCGGCCCGGCGAGGTCGTAAATGTCGGCGTCGTTGTGCCAATAGCGGAATTTCCAGTCGAGCGTCTTATACTCGACGTCGGCGTGGAGCCGGTCGCTGAGACGGCCGTGGCCAAACGGGGACGCGCTGAACGACCCGCTCAGCTGGCGGAATTGCAGCGGGTCTTCGAAGTGGAAATAATAGCCGAACGTCGGGCGGCCGAGATAGCCTTCGACGATCGGGAAGGCGGCGGCCAGCTTCATCTCCTTGCCGGGTTTGTAGTGGCTGCGCGCGGTGATCAGCGGCTCAAGGTCGATCTTGGCCGGCGATCCCACCCCCCAGCTCTTGAGTTCCGGATGGGCGTGGATGACCTGCGTGCCGAGGAAGCTGACGGTGCCTAGATCCTCGCGCACCTGCGGCTTGATGATCGACGGCGTCAGCCCCTCGCCGGTGAATTCCTGGACGAACAGGCTGCCGTCGGGGCACACCATCGGGTGGAAAAAGCCGGTCGAGGCATTGGTCAGCGCTTCATATTTCCCGCTGGCGATATCGAAGCGGAAGACGTTGGACACGCCGGTGTAGTAGCTGGTGCCGACCAGCGACTTGCCGTCGGGCGCGAAGACGAACCCCTCCGGAGTCGACGGCGGCATGTCGAGGCGGGCGATTTCGTTGGGCCCGCCGCCTTGCTCGAACTGATCGGCGCGCCACACCCGGACCGATTGCTTGCCGTCAACCTCGCCGAACGACGCGGAGACCATCGACCCGTCGGCCGAAATGTCGAGGTCGAACGGGATCTGGCCATAGTCGAACGTATTGATCTGGTTGAACCCGGCATAGGGCGCCGGGATACGGACGATGGTGGCATAGCCGTTCTGGTGGCGGATGCCCCAGATCGACTTGTCGCGCGGGTTGATGACCAGGTCGCCGATGCGCGCATCGGTCAGCAGGCGGCGTTTCTTGCCGGTGTCGATGTTCAGGGCAACGAGGTCGCGGAAGGCGTGGTTGTCCTCGGTGTAATAAGCAGTGCGCGCGTCGGGATCGAAGGCGATGCTGGTGACCCGGTAGAGCATCGAACCCTTGAGGTCGGCAAGGTGATGGAGCTTGCCGTCGGCCAGCGACAGCGTGCCGACATAAGCGATCACGCCGGGATATTTGAAGGCGCCGACCAGGCTGTTGGTCTTGGCGTCGTAATAGGTTCGCGACACTGAGCCGAGGCCACGTGGGGTGAGGTGCTGGACCTCGGTCAGCGGATATTGGCTCAAAGCGGCGAGGTTCTTCGCCTGGAACTCGTGCTCGAAGCCGATCCAGTCGGCCCAGCTGCGGTCGAGCTTCTGCCCGAACACGCGGTGGAACTGGCTGGCGTAATAGCCGGCACTATCCTCGTCGCGGCGGAGCCACTGGAGGACCTTGTCCGGGCCATATTTGAGCGCCAGGTACGACACGAACCGGGTGCCATAGAGATAGTCGTTGACGCCGACCTGGAAGTCGATCGCCGTGCCTTCGGATTCGAGGCCCAGCGGCGAGTAGAATTTGGCGTGGTCGCGGACCATCGCCCGGAACACCATCTCGTCATAGCCGCCCTGGGCGCGTCCGAGCCCGCCGGCCATCCACGTCTCGAAGAACACGGCCGTGCCCTCCAGCTGCCAGCGCGGGGCGTTGACCCGCGGGGTGACGAGGAAGTTGTAGAGGATCGATTCGGGATGTTCCTGGATCGGCTGCACCTTGCCGGCGAACAGCCTGCGCCAGAAGGCGTCGGTGTTGTTCCACACGTCCATCGTCGCGACGTGTGCCAGCTCGTGGTTCGACAGCGTGAAGAAACGTTCGCCCGGGCTGAACGTCTCCATTGTCTGGCTGAGCGGCGCGACGTCGAGCAGCACGGCGTTGTTGGGCGACGAGCGCGCGCCGGCGTTGCCATAGTCGCCGAAGTCCTTGAGCAGGATGGTCGAGCGATCCCACTGCTTCCAATGGAATTTTTCCTCGTGAAACCGCAGCGAATTGGTCAGCGCCCGGGCGACATAGGGCGTCAGATAGGTCTGCACCGGGTCGAAATAGAGCAATTTGAAATCGTTGGTCTCGAGCGTCGACAGGTCGATCCCCGACGCGTCCTGCGGGACGTGTTCGGGCAGCTTGCGCTCGGAATTTGGCGTGGTCGCGGGCGGCGTCTCGTCCGGGGCCGGCGTCGGTTCGCTGATCGTGGTCGAAGGGTTGGGCGGCGGCGGTGCAGGCTGGGTCTGCGCACAGGCAAGGCTGGACGTGCCGCCAAGCAGGAGTCCCAACGCACAGGCCGTCGCGGCGTGGCCGCGAACAACTGGTTTCCTCATCAGCCCCCCAAGCTTAAGGGGCCGCGCGGACGCGGCCCCCATTACCGACTACTCGCGCGAACGTATCCCGGTGACGGCCATCTGCTGCATCGCCTGTGCCAGCGCCGGGTTGCTCATCATCGCCATCGCGCCGTTGATCGAGGCCAGACGGGCCATCATCCCGGTATTCGCGGCGAGCGAGGCCATGGCAGAGCCGTTGCTCGCAAGCTTGGCGAACGCGCCGGGCGAATTCGCCATTTGCGCGAAGGCCTGCGAATTGACCGCGATCTTCGACGCCGCAGCGGCGCTGATCTGGCTATTCGCGGCGAGACTGGCAGCGCTGGAGATGGCGTTGAGCGACATCGCCGCGCGGGCCGCCATTGCCAGGTCCATCGGCCGAGCGCCGACCACGCGCATCGACGAATTGGCCGCAATCGAAGCCAGGGCCCGCTGGCTCATCCCGGTATTGAACAGCGCCGCGTTGCTGGCGATCGCTTGAAGCGACTGGGCACTGGCCGCCATCGACGCGAGGGCGCCGGTGTCGGATCGCATCGCCGCTTGCAGCCTCGCGTCGGCGGCCATCGCCTTGAGGTCGGCGGCATGCGCGGCCATTTGCGGGATGTTCGCCGCATTCGTGGCGAAGGCGCCCGGATCGCGCGCCCATTTCACAGCCATGCCGGTGGCCAGCAACGCCTGGCTCGCCGCGGCGTGCTCAGTCATCGCTTTGTAGAAAGCGGCGTGCTGGGCGATTGAGGCCAGCGCCTTGGGCTCGGTCCCAAGCGCATTCAGTGCGGCGGCATGGGTCGACATCAGCGACGCAAGGTCGCCCATGGCCTGACCGCTGACGCCGATGCGGCTCATTGCTTCACCTTGCTTGACAGCCGCGGCCATCAGCTGAGCATTGCCTGCAATCCCTTTAAACGCGGCGGCATGGTCGGCCATTGACGCCAGCATCCCGGTATCGGCCTTGAGCCGCTGCATAGCGTTGGCGTCGGCCATCAGCTGCTGCGCAGCCTGTGGGCCGCCCGGGCCGCGGGAGATGGCACTGGCCAGCGCACCCGTGTCGAGGGCTTTGGGATCCTTGGCGATCACCCCGAGCTGCGCCGCATTGGCCATCATCGAAGCGAGTGCCTGCGGATGCTTGTCGGCCATGTAGGAGAAGGTCTGTGCGTGGGTCGCGATAACCGATGCCATGGCCCCGGTCTGGGCCTGCATGTCGACCATTCGCGCCTTGGCGAGCGCCGCGACGCTGGCCATTTCGGCGAACGCCTTGGGATCCCTTGAGATGGCGCTGAATGCACCGGGGTTGGCGGCAATGGCGGCCATCGCCGGTCCGTTGGCCAACAGCGCGGAGAAGCCCGGGTCATTGGCCATGTTGCGGAAATCAGGGTTCTTCGAAATGACTTCGAACGCGTCGGTCTGCATCAGCTGCGGGATCGACGTGTCGCCAAGGTTGACATCATCGGCACCGATCTGCGCCTCGACGTAGCGGTCGGCCGGGGCAATCGTCCCTGCGGACGGCCCGAGCGGCGGATAGACGCGGCCGATAGTGTACGCTCCGGCTGCAACGGCAAGCACGATTGCCGCGGACGCAAGATAACGACGCTGATTCGAGGCTGTAGCTTCCATGTCGAATTCCCCACCTATGAAGCCCGTTAAATTCGCTATATTTTTAATATAAGTCAAATTAAACACGAAATTAACCACTTTTCCCCCGCATTTCCTGATGATGGCAAGGGGTGCGCGGACGTGCTGCCCGAAACGACTCGGCATCCTCGCCGGTCAAACTCGTTCCGGCGAGGAAACTTCGGGACGCCAAACAGCGTTCACTTGGCCGATGTACCGCCCCGCCATCCGCCCGCGCGACCGCGCCGCGACCATCCTTGTCGTGATCCTGATCCACGTCGGGCTCGGCCTTGCCTTGCTCAACCTGAGCGGCAATCTCCACCTGACGCCGCCACAATCCAACCTTCAGATCTTCGACATCACCGTGCCCCCGCCGCCGCCGCCAGTGGTGGAGGTCGTCAAGGAGCAGAAGGCGAAGCCGAAGAAGGAGGAGGGCGCCGCTTCGGCCAAGAATCTGGAAAGCAAGGCGACCCCGGTGATGCGGCCCAAGCCGCGGGGGATCGTGCCGACTCCGCCCAAGATCGTCACCTCGCCGACCCCCAACACCGGCACGAAGCCGACCCAGGGCGCGTCGAACGTCGTCGGGCCCGGCACCGGGGCGGGCGGCGCGGGGACGGGCACCGGCAGCGGCGGCTCGGGCAACGGCAGCGGGGGTGGAGGAAGCGGTGGAACCGGCGTCAGGCTGATCCGCGGCATCACCAACCGCGACTATCCGCCCGCGATCCAGCATAATTGGCCGCGCGGCGGGCGCGTCTTCGTGCGCGTCCGAGTCCAGCCCGACGGGCGGATCAGCCAGTGCGACGTGATGCGCTCGTTCGGCGATTCGATGACCGATCAGTGGACCTGCTCGCTGGTCCTGCAACGCGCCGCCTTCCGCCCGGCGACCGACGCCAGCGGCAAGCCGATCGCCGCCTGGTTCGGCTACGTCCAGAGCGACGTCGGGCAGTTTGAGCGCTGAGCCGTGCCGAAAATTGGGCGCACAGGGCCATCGCGCGGCGCGCTTCATCACGCTAGGAGGGCGCCCATGATCCGCGAAAAAGTCTCGACCCTTTTGTTGTTCGGCGCGACCGGCGACCTTGCCCACCGCATGCTGCTGCCGTCGCTCTACGGGCTCCACGCCGACGGGCTGCTGCCTGACGGTCTCAAGATCGTCGCGACGGCGCGCAGCGAATTCGACGACGCCGGCTACCGCGCCAGCGCGCTCGAGGCGCTCGGCGAGCACGTCCCCGCCGACTTCTTCGATGCGAAGGTCGCCGCCGCGTTCGTCGAGCGGATGAGCTACGTCACGCTCGACGCGACCCAGCCGGCGGGCTTTTCCAAATTGGCCGACAAGATCAACCCGGCGAAGGGCGTCGCCATCTTCCTGTCGACCGCGCCATCGCTGTTCGAACCGACCATCGCCGGGCTGACGTCGGCCGGCCTGACCGGCGACAAGGTCCGCCTCGCGCTCGAAAAGCCCCTTGGCAGCGACCTCGCCTCAAGCCGGGAGATTAACGACGCCGTCGCCGCCGCCTTTCCCGAGGAGCGGACGTTCCGCATCGACCATTATCTCGGCAAGGAAACCGTCCAGAATTTGCTCGCCTTGCGCTTCGCCAATTCGATGTTCGAGCCGCTGTGGAATGCGTCGCACATCGACCATGTCCAGATCAGCGTGGCGGAGACCGTCGGGCTAGAAGGCCGCACCGGTTACTACGACGGCGCCGGGGCGCTGCGCGACATGGTCCAGAACCACATGCTGCAACTGCTCGCGCTGGTGGCGATGGAGCCGCCGGCCGACTTCGACGCTACCGAAATCCGCGACGAGAAGGTCAAGGTGCTGCGATCGTTGAAGCCGATGACCGCCAAGGCGATCCCGACCCATTATGTCGCCGGGCAATATGCTGCCGGCAAGACCGAGGAGGGCGAGGTCCCCGCCTACGTCACCGAGCTTGGCCAGCCGTCGGCGACCGAGACGTTCGTGGCGTTGAAGGCCGAGGTCGACAATTGGCGCTGGGCCGGCGTGCCCTTCTACCTGCGCACCGGCAAACGGCTGCCTGAGCGGCAGACCGAGATCTACATCCAGTTCAAATGCGTGCCGCATTCGATGTTCGCCAAGCGCGGGGCCAAGACCGCGCCGAACAAGCTCATCATCTCGATCCAGCCGGACGAGAATATCGAGTTCCGGGTGATGGCCAAGACGCCCGGCCTCGATCGCGACGGCATTCGGCTGCGTGAAGTGCCGCTCGACATCGGGCTGGCCAACGCCTTTGCCGATCATCGGCGGCGGATCGCCTATGAGCGCTTGCTGCTCGACCTGATCGAGGGCGATCCGACGTTGTTCGTCCGGCGCGACGAGGTCGAGGCGCAATGGCAATGGATCGACGGGGTGCGCGCCGCCTGGGCCAAGACCGGCGCGGCGCCGCTGCCTTATCCCGCCGGCAGCTGGGGGCCCGCGGCGGCCGCGGAGCTGACCCGGCGCAACGGAGTGGAATGGCATGATTGAAGCGGAATTTTGGGATTATGACAGCGCCGAGGAGATGGCGGACGCGGTGGCGGGCGATGTCGGCTTCATCGTCGACAGCGCGATCGAGGCGCGCGGCGCCGCGCTGATCGCGCTGCCGGGCGGCGAAACGCCGGGGCCGATCTTCGCCAAGCTCGCGCAAATGAAGCTCGACTGGAAGCGCGTGACGATCATCCCGACCGACGACCGGCTGGTCAAAATGGATAGCGAACTCAGTAACATACGCCTGATCGCCAGCCATTTCATCAAGACCGGTGCGCGGATCTTCCCGATCGCCGCGGACATTCCCGATTACCGGCTGGCGGGCAATGGCGCGGACGCCCGGCTGCAGGACCTGCCGTGGCCGCCCGACCTCGTCTGGCTCGGCATGGGCGAGGACGGGCATACCGCGTCGCTGTTCCCCGGGCCCGACCTTGAGGATGCGATGAACGCGCCCAAGGCCCGCCGCGCGGTCGGCGTCATGCCCGACCCGCTGCCGGCCAATGCGCCGGTGGCGCGCGTGACGCTGACCCGGGCCGCGATCCTGTCGGCGCGGACGATCCTGATCGCCATCACCGGGCAGAAGAAGCGCGAGGCCATCGAACAGGCGATCGCGGACGGCCAGAGCAGCAAGCTGCCGATCGGCCGCCTGCTGGCCGAGTGCGACCAGCCGATCGACATCCACTGGCGGGCGTGAGCGGCCGGGGCGGCTTAGAAGCTGCCCTTGACCTTGACCGCGAAGATCGGCCCGATCAGCCCGTCGCTCGTCTGCCTGAACCGCACCGGGTCGCGCTCCCGGCGGCCGTCGTAAACCGTGCGGTTGAAATGGTGGCGGGCGTTGAGCAAATTGGCGGCGATCAAGGTCACGTCGAACCCGAATACGTCCTTGTGCTCGACGTAGAGGTTGGCAAACACCGGGCCTTCCCAACCGCGCCCGATCTCGCTGAGGAAATAGCTTTTGCCGTTGTGGCTGTAGTTGACCTCGGCGCCCCAGGCGATCTTGCTGTGCGGAATGTCGTCGCGCAGCGATAGCTGGACCGAGCGGTCCTGCGTGTCGCTGATCGAGCGCTTGCGGCCGGTCAGCGGATCGCGGACGCTGGTCTGCAACGCTTCGACGGTGAGGTCGAGCTTGGCCCCGCGCCAGCCGATCGGGTCGAACTGGATGGTGCTGGTCGAGACCAGGCCAAAACGGGTCGCGCGGGGCAGGTTGCCGACCGCTTCGCCATCGTCGCCGATGGGGATGATGTCGATGATGTCGTCGATGCGGTGGCCGTAGACCTTCAGCCGGGTCTTGCCCCACGCGCCAAGGTCGCGGCCGGCCTCAAGCTCGGCCTCCCAGCTCTGCGGCGGGACGAGGTCGGGGTTGCCGCTATTCTCGCGGTCCTGCTGCAGATTGGGCTGGGCGAGGAAGTCGTAGAAACTGATCTGCCCGACCCGGCGGCGCAGCTTGAAGCTGGCGTCCCACCCCTTGGCCGGGCGCCAGCCGAGCGTCAGGCTGCCCTTGGGACGGAAGAATTTGCGCGGCGGCAAGTCGCCGTCGACGCGGTCGAGCTTCGACACCTCGGCCCCCACGACCAATTGCAGGTCGAGCTTCGACGACAAAGCGCGGCTGAGCGTGCCGGTGGCTTCGTAGCGGGTCTCGGCGACCGTGCCGCTGCCTTCGGGGAACGGCATTTCGTTAAACGTGCCCGACGGCGACAGCGCGAACAGGCGACCGCGCTGGGCAAGCTTGTTGTCGGCCCGCTCAAGCGTCAGCTGCCAGTCGTTCTTGCCGCTCCTGAAGCCATATTCGGCGCGGCCGATGGTCTCGCCGATGCGGGCGTCGCGGGTGAAGCGGATACCCTGGGCGTCGGCGCCGCTGTCGAACGTGGTGGTCTGGGTCGTGACGGTCGGCTCATGCTCGAAATGGCGCAGGCCGATCAGCTTCAGCCGGCCCGGCCCGAGGGCGAATTCATAGTCGCCGTTGAAATCGACCATATAGCCGTTCTGGATCTGCCGGGTCAGGCGCGTCCGATCGTCGCCGTCGGTGCGCACGCGGCGCTCGAGCGTGTTGCCGCTGTACCAATAAGGGCCGTAGCCGAGCGTCAGGTTGGCGACCGACGATCCCGGCGCGTCGAGCTTGAACCGGGCGGTCATCTTGGGCTGGTCGAAATCGCTGGTGGAAATCTGGTTGCGGACTTCAAAGCGGGTGCCAAGCGGGTCGAAGATCGAGACCGGGCCACCAAAGGCGCCGCGGTTGGAGCCATTGTCGATGCCAATCGTGTAATCGACCGGGCCGACCTTGTCGGAATAACTGGCGGATCCCTTGAACCAGTTGGGGTGGGCGTAATGGATGCGGAACTGGGGCCGCCATTCGAACTGGCCGCTGCCCTTGGCGCCGGCCTGGACGATGACGTTGGCGACTTCGCCCGACAGGCCGGCGATGCCGAGGCCCGCGGCGTCGGCGATCTCGATCCGCTCGACGTTGGCGGCGGCCACTTTGCGCAACTGGTCGATCGCGCCGCCCGACTTGTTGGCGACGCGCTGCCCGTTGATCAGCACATTCTCCGACGCCTGGCCAAGCCCGCGCTCCTGGTCGGCGGACTGGATGGTGAAGCCGGGGACGTTGGCCAGCATGTCGAACGCCGTGGTCGGCGAGAAGCGGGCGAAATCGGCCGGCGTGAAGATTTTGCGGGCGGCCGTCGCCGCCTTGGGCGCCCGCGCAGCGGCGGGCGCCGTCTGGGCGACAGCCGGCAACGGCATCAGCCAGGCAATCCCGGCGAGCAGCGCCAGGCGGTGAAAACGCGCAGTCGACATCGACAATGAACCCCTTTGCGGGCCCTGTTGGCGATTGGAACGGGCGGGGCCAGCGGGGTTCGACCAATCGACTCCCAGGCGCCGCCAACCGACGAACGGGGGGACGATCATGGGGGGAAGGGAGTGTCCGCTAAGGGTGGAAAGCGGACAGTCGCACGCGATGCGGGGCGAGCTGCGGCAAAATCTCGTCAGCCCTGAAACAACACCGACACCTTCCGGTGAGTGCAGCAACCCGAACAGCGTCCGGTAAAGCGGTCGGCCCCTCGGCTTTGTGCGAACCTGACGGCTGTAACGACCTGAAGGCGACTTATTGCCAGGTAGTCAGAGATACAAAGGTCACAAATAGGTCTCGGGGCGCGTTGGATAAGAAATGCCCAAACGCTTTCCTGTAATGTCATTTTGCTTCCCCGTTGTCGCAACAGGGGTAGAGGGTGGCGGCGCAATAGCAAGTAGAAACAAACACTTAGCAGCCGCGGACGGCCGGCTTCGGGGAGTAGGCGCATAAGGACTGACGAGTGCGCAGTTTATACGAAAGGTGCGGAATCCCTCTGATAGAGGGAATATCGGAGCGCCTGATTACTCTCCAGACCTCGCTCGCTTCATCCAGGCCGCGCTATCGATGTCGCTCTGACGGGTCACAGCAGCTTGCCCCGACATTTCAGTCCTGAGCTCACCGAGCGTCGCAAAAAACGTCCCGCATTTATTGCAAATGATCCGCATGCTTTCAGCTCCGTCTTGGGGGAGGGTGAAGTCGGAGTTGCCACACTCCTGGCACTTGAGCTGGAACCTATGCATGCTACGAATCCTTTTGCGTCAATCACTTAAGCGCAGATTGGCCTCGTGTCCGTCCAGAGTCCAGTGCTTCCGCGGCAACGGAACGAGCAACGAAAACCTGGAAACGGTCATGACACCTCTGGGCTGCAATCGCGGGCAGCCTTTCGAAGCGCTTCTTCAATCGCCGGAGGTGAACGGTATTGCGGGTCACAAGAGGTCCGTAAGGAGTGACCGGTCAGCTGCGGTCGCGGCTCGCTCGCAATCGTTTGATGTAATCAATAACAGCTTCGGGTTCATACGGCCGCGCTAGACGGGGTCCGTTCTCGCAAAGGTCTGCTGCGGTTTGAGCAGCCATCTCAACGCCACCGGCGAGCTTAACCTCCAGCTCAGGACGATTGGCTCGTACCCAGGTTGCCAGTTCGAAGCTGGTCTTGGGACCCAGCCCGGCTACGTCGCATACGATGACATCGATCGAGAGGGTCGGCTCCTGCAAACCAGCATAGGCTTCCTCTGCGTTGGCAGCCTCCACGACGCTGTATCCGCAGTGCCTTAGGTAATCTGCAATGACATGCCGCGAGATAATGTCGCCATCGACAATTAAGATCGATGAAGCAACTTTGCCGCTAGCAATTTCAGCCGTCATGATATCTTCGATAACTCGGTTCCAACGGCCTCCACAACTCGGCTCATCGTGAAGGGCTTAGCTAAGAATTGTGCTGCGCCGTCCGACGCAGCGAGGCTTGGCTGGAGATGTGCTGACATAATAATTACCGGAAGGTCGGGGGACATTCCTTTTACGATCGTAAGAAGGCCCAAGCCGTCAAGCGAGCCGGGCATACGAACATCGCTAAGGACCAAGTCAACCTGAGCGCCGGATCGCAATATGGCCGCTGCTTCATCAGCGCTGAATGCCTCGATCACGTCATAGCCAGCGTCGCGAAGTTCGTCGCTGATCATCATCCGGAGGAGCAGCTCGTCCTCAGCAACCAGTATGCATGCGCGGGATGGGTTTTTGCCAGGCAGGGACGAACATGGCTTCATTGAAAGCGTCCCCTGACTTGAACCGACCAACGGCGGGTGCTCCTGAGGCTTTCCTAATGCGGAATCTATCGTTCAATAGCAATCGGCTAATGCCCGCTTTGGGTCGGATGTGGACTGGCCGCTAAGGGTCTAAAGCGGACATTCGCGCTAGGATGCTCAAATCGTATCCAACGGCCGCCCCCGCGTCTCCTTCAGCAACACCACCGTCACCACCACCGAGATCGCCGTAAACGCCACCGCGTACCACAGGCCGGCGTAGATATTCCCCGTCAGCGCGACGATCGCGAAGCTGGTGACGGGCAGGAACCCGCCGACCCAGCCGGTGCCCAGGTGATAGGGCAGCGACAAGGCCGTGTAGCGGATGCGGGTCGGGAACATCTCGACCAGCGCCGCCGCCTGCGGGCCGTAGAGCGCGGTCGCGGCGACGACGAACGCCAGCAGCACCGCGATCAGCATCGGCATCTTGGCCTTGTTGGGGTCGGCGCCCTTGGGATAGCCCGCGGCCTGAAGCTCGGCGCCGATCGCCTCGCCGGTCTTGGCCTTGAGCGCCTTCAGGTCCGCGCCTGACAGGCCCTCGCCGCCGACCACTTGGACGGTCTGCGCGCCGGCGACGACGCGCGTCGTGCCGTCCGCGCTGGCGCGGGTGGTGTAGCTGATGCCCTTGATCACCAGATTGCCCTTGGCGATGTCGCAGGCGCTGGTGAACTTGACGGTGCCGGTCGGGTCGAACTGGCTGGTGCAGGTCGCGGAGTCGGTCTCGACCGCGACCGGGGTGGCTTGGCTCGCGGCGACCAGCGCCGGGTTGGCGGCCTCGGCAATCCAGTGCGAGCCGGGGAAGTAAAGCGCGAGCGCGAGCAGCATCCCGCCGAGCATCACCGGCTTCCTGCCGACGCGGTCGCTAAGCCAGCCGAAGAAGACGTAGAGCGGCGCGCTGACCAGGGTCATGACGATCAGCAGCAGGTCCTTGGTCGCGCCGGGCAGCCCGAGCGACTTTTCGAGGAACACCTGCAGATAGAAGAAGGTGAAATACCACACCGCCCCTTGCGCGCACATGATCGCGAAGAAGGCGGTGAGGACGCGCTTGAGGTTGTCGCGCTCGGCGAACGCCTCGCGCAGCGGCGCCTTGCTGGTCGCGCCCTCCTCGCGCAATTGGGCGAAGTGGGGGCTCTCGGCGAGCTTGGCGCGCATGTAGACCGAGATCGCCAGCAACACCGCCGAGGCGAGGAACGGGATGCGCCAGCCCCAGGCGCCGAAGGCTTCCTCGCCAAGCCAGGTGCGGGTGGCGAAGATGATCAGCAAGGCGGCAAGCAGCCCCAACGACGCGGTCGACTGGATCCATCCGGTCATGGTGCCGCGGCGGTTGTCGGGGGCGTGCTCGGCGACGTAGATCGCCGCGCCGCCATATTCGCCGCCGAGCGCGGTGCCCTGGCAGATGCGCAGGAATATCAGCAGGATCGGGGCCAGGATCCCGGCCTGGGCGTAGGTCGGCAGCAGGCCGATGAGGAAGGTCGCGCCGCCCATCAGGCTGACGGTGATGAGGAAGGTCGCCTTGCGGCCGATGCGGTCGCCCATCGCGCCAAAGATGATCGCGCCCAGTGGCCGGAACGCGAACCCGACCGCGAACAAAGCCAGCGCGGCGACCAACGCCGCGTTCGGGTCGAGGCCCGCCAGGAACACTTTGGCGATGACCGGGGTCAGCGATCCGAAGATGAAGAAGTCGTACCATTCGAACGCGGTGCCGGCCGACGAGGCGGTGACGACACGGACCATCGACCAGGGCTTGGTCTGAGACATTGCACTCCCCCGAACTTTTGTGGGGGAAGGTAGCAGCGCCGGCGCGTCAGTCCAGCTTGCGGATGACCTCGTGGAGGAAGGCCACCTTGACGCCGAGCTTGGTCACCTTGAGCTGGTTGTCGATCGCCTTGCCGCCGGGCAGCGGGGCGAGCCATTGTTCGACCTTGAGGCCGCCCTTCATCTTGTAGCGGATGCGCACCGCGTCGGCGACCTGGTCGGCCTCGACCGGGCCGGTGGCTTCGGTCAGCGTCCCCGAATAATGGCCCGGACGGTCGCGCCGCAGCAGCCATTCGCGCGCCTTGGGCGGCTTGCCCTGGACGGCGACCGACTGGGTCAGGATGAGCGTCCCGTCGCGCTGCGGGTAGCCGACGCTGTCGACGCTGACGTGACGGTCGGCGGTGAAGACTTGGCTCAAGGTCGCCTCGCCATGGCTCTTGCCGGAGAAGAAGGCGAGCGGGTCAAGCGGCGCGCCGGGGGCCGGTTCGGCGGAGCCGCAGGCGGTGACGGCCAGCATGACGGTGGAAAGGGCAAGGGTTCGCATGACGATGTAACGGCAGGCGCCCGCTTTGTGTCCCTTAAGCGCCGCGACCCTTGACCAACGCCTCGACCACCGACGGGTCGGCGAGGGTGGAAATGTCGCCCAGCCCTTCGGTCACGCCCTCGGCGACCTTGCGCAGGATGCGGCGCATGATCTTGCCCGAGCGGGTCTTGGGCAGCGACGGCGCGAACTGGATCGCCTCGGGCGTGGCGAGCGCGCCGATATGCTTGCGCACCTCCTGGTTGAGCTCGCCTTTGAGCGCGGCGTCGCCTTCGTCGCCGGCGTTCAGGGTGACGAAGGCGTAGATGCCCTGGCCCTTCAGCTCGTGCGGCACCGCGACCACCGCCGCCTCGGCGACGCGCGGATGGGCAACCAAGGCGCTTTCAACCTCGGCGGTGCCGACGCGGTGGCCGGAGACGTTGATGACATCGTCGACGCGGCCGGTGATCCAGTAATAATCATCGGCGTCGCGGCGGCAGCCGTCGCCGGTGAAATAGAGGCCGGGGTAGGCCGTGAAATAGGTCTTGAAGAAGCGATCGTCGTCGCCCCACACGGCGCGCATCTGCCCCGGCCAGGACGAGCGCAGGCACAGATTGCCGCTCGCCGCGCCATCGAGCTCGCGGCCTTCGGCGTCGACCAGCAATGGCTCGATGCCGGGCAATGGGTGGGTCGCCGAGCCCGGCTTCATCGGCGTCGCGCCGGGGAAGGGCGACATCAGGATGCCGCCGGTTTCGGTCTGCCACCAGGTGTCGATGACCGGGCAGCGCTCATCGCCGACGACGCGCCAATACCATTCCCACGCCTCGGGGTTGATCGGCTCGCCGACCGTGCCGAGCAAGCGGATCGAGGCGCGGCTGTGGGCCTTCACCGGCGCGTCGCCGTCGCGCATCAGCGCGCGGATGGCGGTCGGCGCGGTGTAGAAAATGGTCACGCCCATCCGGTCGCACGTCTCCCAGAAGCGGCCCGCGTCGGGGTAGTTGGGGATGCCGTCGAACATCACGCTGGTCGCGCCGTTCATCAGCGGGCCGTAGACGGTGTAGCTGTGGCCGGTGATCCAGCCGATGTCGGCGGTGCACCAGAAGATGTCGTCGTCTGTCGCGCCGAAGATCCAGTCGAACGTCGTCGCTGCCCAGACGGCGTAGCCGCCGACGGTATGGACCACCCCCTTGGGTTTTCCGGTCGACCCCGAGGTGTAGAGGATGAACAACGGATCCTCGGCGGCCATGGGTTCGGCCGGGCAGTCGGGCGACAGGCTATCGCGCTCGTCGTCCCAGCGCAGGTCGCGCTGCGGGTGCCAGGCGATGTCGGCGCCGGTGCGGGTGATGACGATGACCCGCTCGACCGCGCCGCCGGCCATGGCGCAGGCGGCATCGACATTGGCCTTCAACGGGATGCGCTTGCCGCCGCGCAGCCCCTCGTCGGCGGTGATGACGATGCGCGCGCCGCAATCCTCGATCCGTCCCGCCAGGCTTTCGGGCGAGAAGCCGCCGAACACCACCGAATGGACCGCGCCGATGCGCGCGCAGGCAAGCATTGCAGCCGCCGCTTCGGGGATCATCGGCAGGTACAGCATCACCCGGTCACCGCGCGCCACGCCCTCGCGTTTGAGGAGGTTGGCGAAGCGGCCGGTCAGGTCGTGGAGCTGGCGATAGGTGAGGGTGCGACCCTCGCCGGGTTCGTCCCCTTCGAAGATCAACGCGACCTTGTCGCCGCGCGCCGCGAGGTGGCGGTCGAGGCAGTTGGCGGCGAGGTTCAATGTCCCGTCGGCATACCAGCGGACGTGGAAATCATCGGCCGCAAAGCTCCAGTCGCCGGCCTCGCTCGGCGGTTTCACCCAGTCGAGCCGCTTCGCCTGGTCGAGCCAGAAGCCGTCCGGATCGTCGGCGAACCGCGCGCGCAATTCGGCCAGTTCGGCCGGGCCGATGCGGGCGTCATAGCCGGGCGGGACGGGGTGGACGCTGGCGCTCATAGGCCGCGCGCCATGTCGATCACGAAGCGATAGCGGACGTCGTTCTTGAGCAGGCGCTCATAAGCGGTGTTGACCTCGTTCATGGCGATCATCTCGCAGTCGGGGTAAATGTCCTTGGCGGCGCAGAAATCGAGCATTTCCTGGGTCTCGGGGATGCCGCCGATGGCCGACCCGCCGACCGCCCGGTTCCACCAGATGATGTTGAAGCCAGTGAAGCCGGGCATCGGCGTCAGCGCGCCGACGATCACCATCCGCCCCGACCGCCCGAGCAGGTTGAGGTAAGGGTCGATTTCGTGGCTGACGGGCACGGTGTTGAGAATGAAGTCGAAGCGGGTCGCCGCGGCCTTCATCGCCGCCGCGTCGGTCGAGACGATGACATCGTGGGCGCCAAGCTCGCGCGCGTCCTTGGCCTTTTCCGGGGTGGTGGTGATCATCGTCACGTGCGCGCCCAAAGCGGCGCCGAGCTTGACGCCCATGTGGCCGAGGCCGCCCAGCCCGATCACCGCCATCTTGGTCTGCGGGCCGACCTTATATTGGCGCAGCGGCGAGTACGTTGTGATTCCGGCGCACAGCAACGGCGCGACGCGGGCCACGTCCATGCCCTCGGGCACCTTGAGGACGAAGTGGTCGCGCACCACGATATGGTCTGTGTAGCCGCCCTTGCTGATCGTCTTGTCGTGGCGATCGGGGCTGTTGTAGGTCTGGATGCAGCCCTGGCGGCAGAACACTTCCCACCCTTCCAGGCACTGGTCGCACTCCATGCAGCTGTCGACCATGCAGCCGACCGCGACGGTGTCGCCGACCCGGTGGCGGGTCACTTCATTGCCGATTTCGGTGACGGTGCCGACGATCTCGTGGCCCGGAATGACCGGATAGCGAGTCCCGCCCCAATCGTTGCGGCAGGTGTGGAGGTCGGAGTGGCAAATGCCGGCGTGGCTGATCTTGATCGCCACGTCGTCGGGGCGCAGGTCGCGGCGCTCGAACTCCATCGGCTTCAATGGCTGGTCGGCGGCGTCGGTGCCCCATCCCTTGGCTGCGGTCGGCATAGTCGAAGACTCCTATCGGATGCGGGAGAGGACCCCCTGGGCCTGGATCAAATGGGGACGGTCGACCATGCGGCCGCCGACAGACAACACGCCAGCCGAGGGATCGGCGGCAAAGGCGGCGACGATCGCCAAAGCGTGGGCGACGTCCTCGGGCGTCGGGGTGAAGGCGGCGTTGATCGGGCCGACCTGGGCGGGGTGGATGGCGAGCTTGCCGGTGAAGCCCTCGCGCGCCGCGGCCTGGGCTTCGATCATCAGCCCATGTTCGTCGCGGAAATCGGCGAATACGCCGTCGACCGGCTGGACCCCGGCGGCAACCGCGCCGGCAAGGCACAAGGAGCGGGCCAGGCGATAGGTGAAGGCAAGCTCGCCATCGGCCTCATATTTGGACGCGGCGCCGAGCGCGGCGGAGAGGTCTTCGGCGCCCCAACTCATCGCCGCCAGCGGCGACTTGGCGTCGCGGTAGCTGAGGAGGCCGAACAGGCTGGCCGCGGTTTCGGTGACGATGGCGTGGATCGGCATATGGCCGGTGCGGTGGGCAAGCTCGGCGACGTCGGCGCCGCCTTCCGCCTTGGGCAGCACGACGCCCTCGAAATCGGCCGAGGCGAAGATCTCGAGGTCCTTCTTGTGATGCTCGGTGCGCAGCGGGTTGATCCGCACCCACCAGCGCGGGCCGTCGCTGCGCTTGAGCGTCTTGAGGAGGTCACGGGCGTGCTGCTTGCGGTCGAGCGCGACGCTGTCCTCAAGGTCGAAGATCAAGGCGTCGGCGTCGCTGGCGATGGCCTTGGCGATCTTCTTGTCGCTGTCGGCGGGGACGAACAGCCAGCTGCGCGGGCTCGGCGGGGTCATGCCGGCGACTTGAGCAGCAGCGCCGAGCGGGTGCAGCGGCACACCAGTTCGCCGCGCTGGTTGAAGCTTTGGTGAAGCCAGGTGACGATCCCGGAGTTGGGACGCGACCTCGACTCGCGCACCGCGGTGCACTCGGTCTCGGAGCGCAGCGTGTCGCCGATGAACACCGGGGCCGGGAAATTGAGGTCGTTGTAGCCGAGATTGGCGACCAGGGTGCCGAGCGTGGTGTCGGCGACCGACACGCCGATCATCAGCCCGAAGGTGTAGATGGAGTTGACCAGCGGGCGCCCAAACTCCGACGCGGCGGCGGCTTCATGGTCGAGGTGGAGCGGCTGCGGGTTGTGGGTCAGCGCCGAAATCAAGACATTGTCGGTCTCGGTGACGGTGCGGGTGACGGCATGGGCGACGGTGTCGCCGACCTGCCACTCGTCGAAATAGCGTCCTGCCATGGCCTTGCTCTAGGCGAGGGCGCGGATTGTCTCAAGCGGCGCGGGACAGTTTCGTCTTTAGCTCGCACATGCCGATGCGGCCGACCGCGGCGGCGCGGTCATCGGCGCGGATGACGCTGGCGATGTGGCCGAGCATCTGGCCGACGATGTCGACCGCCTGCAACGACACGCCGTGGCGCGAGACGACCGCGAAGTCGGTCGACAGATCGTCGCCCATCAACATCAGCATGTCGCGGGCATGGTCGAGCTCGGCGGCAAGACGATGGTCGAGTTCGTTGATCGGGCGGCCCATGGCCCGTCGATATAGCGGGGTTCGTTAAGAAGCGGTGAGCAGCAGCTCGGCGATCGCCTCGGTCACCGCGGCGCCGTCCAGCCGGTAGGCAGCGTAGAGGTCGCCAAGGCTGCCGGTCTGTCCGAACCGGTCGACGCCGAGCGGCGCGACGCGGTGGCCAAGCACGCCGCCGAGCCACGACAGCGAGGTGGGGGCGGCGTCGCACAGGGTGACGAGGCCGGCGCCGGGGGCGAGGACGGACAGCAGGGTTTCGACGTGGCTCGGCCGGCGGTCGGCGCTCGCCTGCCCCCCGGACAGGCTTTGCGCCGACCCCGCCCAGCGCCCGGCCTGCGCCGCCATCCAGCCGCGGTGGAGCAGGTCGGGGGAGGTGACCGCGAGCAGGCCGATGCCCGGAAGGTCGGTGGAAAGTGCCTCCAACGACGCCAGCGCCTCTGGCATGATGGCGCCCATCGCGACGATCGCCGCTTCGGCATTCGGCCCGGGCTCGCGCAGCCAATAGCCGCCGGCGATCGCGCCCGCTTTCCACTCATCGCCCGTACGCTCGACCTGGGCGATGGCGCGAGTCGAAAGGCGCAGGTACGTCGATTCGCCGGCGGGGTCGTCGATCAGCCGGAAGGCTTCGGCGATCATCGCCGCCAGCTCGTCGGCGAAGGCCGGTTCGTAGTGGCGCAGGCCGGGCTGGCCGAGCGCGATCAGCGGCGGGTTGATCGACTGGTGGGCGCCGCCTTCCGGCCCCAGCGTGATGCCCGACGGGGTGGCGACGAGGAGGAAGCGGGCGTCCTGGTAGCAAGCGTAATTGAGGCTATCGAGGCCGCGCGCGATGAACGGATCGTAGAGCGTGCCGATCGGCACCAGCCGCTGGCCGAACAGATCGCCGGCCAGCCCGAGCGCGGCCAACATCAGGAAAAGATTGGATTCCGCAATGCCGAGCTCGATGTGCTGGCCCTTATTTGTCGCCGCCCACTTTTGCGCAGAGGGAATCTTTGCGAGCGCGAAAGCGTCGGCCATGGCGCGGCGTTTGTAGAGTCCGCGCTGGTTGACCCAGGCGCCGAGGTTGGTCGACACGGTGACGTCGGGCGAGGTGGTGACGATGCGGTTCGCGAGGTCGCCGCCGGCGCGGCTGAGGTCGAGCAGGATGCGCCCGAACGCGGCCTGGGTGGCCTGCTCGTCACCGCTTGGGGCGGGGATGTCGGGGATGCCAATCGCGCCGAAGCTGCGGTCGCGCTTGGTGCGGGCGATGCGCGAGCGATCGAGCAGCGCCGCGACCCCGGCGCGGGCGTTGGCGCCGATCCCGGCGAGCGGCGTCCATTCGTCGCCCTCGGCAATGCCCATGGCGTCGCGCATGGCGTGCGCCTGGGTCGGGTTCATCAGGCCCGAATGATTGTCCTTGTGGCCGGCGAACGGCAGCCCGAAGCCCTTGACCGTCCACGCCACGAACAGCGTCGGCACGTCGTCCTGGGCGGCGTCGAACGCCTCGACGAGCGTTGCCATGCAATGCCCGCCGAGGTCGCTCATCAGGGTGCCTAGCGCGGCATCGTCGAGGCCCTTGAGGAACGGAGCGGCCGCCTTGCCGAGGTCGGCCGTCAGCCGCGCCCGCCATGCCGTGCCGCCCTGATAAAGCAGCGCGGCGGAATCGGCGTTGGGCAGCTGGTTGAGCCAGGTACGGACGGCGGGATATTTGTCGAGCGCGGCGCTCAGCCTTTTGCCGTAGCGTAGCTCGACCGTGCGCCAGCCGCAGCTTGCGAAAATCTCGTCGAACCGTTCGAACATGCGGTCGGCCGAGGTCGCGTCGAGGCTCTGGCGATTATAATCGACGATCCACCAGCAATTGCGGATGTTGTGCTTGTAGGCCTCGATCAGGCATTCGTAGATATTGCCCTCGTCCAATTCGGCATCGCCGATCAGCGCGACGAACCGCCCGCGGTCGGCTTCGTCCATCAGGCCGTGGGCGGTGAGGTAGTCCTGGACGAGGCTGGCGAAGGCGGTGATCGCCACGCCCAAGCCCACCGATCCGGTCGAGAAGTCGACCGGGATCTTGTCCTTGGTCCGGCTCGGGTAGCTTTGCATGCCGCCGAAGCCGCGGAAATTCTGGAGCTGCTCGAGGCTCTGGCTGCCGAGCAGATAATGGATGGCGTGGAGCACCGGTCCGGCGTGCGGTTTGACCGCCACCCGGTCGTTGGGGCCGAGCGCGCGGAAGTAGAGCGCGGCCATGATCGCGGTCATCGACGCGCAGCTCGCCTGGTGCCCGCCGACCTTGAGCCCGTCGCTGGAGTCGCGGACGTGGTTGGCGTGGTGGATCGTCCAGCTCGACAGGAAGCGGAGCTTGTCGTCGAGGGTGCGCAGGGCGTCGAGATCGGGCGAAACAGGCTTTGGCATGGCCTTGCCCTAGCGCCTGTTCGCGGCGACGCAAATCGGTGCATTCATCGCCGGTAACGCCGAGCCGAACCTTCTACGCGCTCGCCGGAACTTCCTTCGCGGCGGCGCTGCTCTATTCTCCCGGCTTTGGGTGGAGTGATGAAGTCATGGCGTGGATGATCGGACGGACGGCGGCATTGGCCAACCCCGTCGCGGCGCGGGCCAAGGCGCTGGCCAAGCTGCGCGGGCTGGCCGAGCTCGACGATCCCGAGGGCCTGGTCGTGCCGATCCTGATCGACGCCTTGCTGATGGTCGAAAGCTATCGTGGCGCCCGCCACCAGGTCGATTTCCTGCCCGAACTGACGGCCAGCGTCGACGCCCTGCTGCGCGACCTGACGATCGCCGAGAAAGCCAAGGAGCGGGCGGGAAACTGAGCGAGGCTCGTTTCACCGCCGGTCAATCACTGCTATGGCCCTGGTCGCTGCTTGACCTGAGGGGGGATGGCCATGGCCACAATCATGCACACACCAGTGGAGGCCGATCGCGACATCGACGTCTTATCCGGGACTCCGCGCGCCGGGCTGATCGACCGTTGGATCTACGTCTTCACCGCGGTCTTGTTCATCGTCATCACCTTGGCCGGATTCATCCCCGATTCGGCGATGAAGATCGCAATGGTCAACGCTGGCCAGCGCCCGCCATTCCCGATCATCCTGCATGTCCATGCGGTGCTGATGGGGTCGTATCTGTTGCTGCTGCTGGTGCAAACGTGGTTGACGGCGACCGGCAAGCTGGCGCTTCACCGCCGGGTCGGCCCGGTGGCGATGGTATTCATTCCGCTGCTGGTAATCGTCGGCTTCATCCTCATTCCGACCATCTATCTGTCGGTCTGGGACGGGGCGCAGCATGCTCCTTTGGCGGCACGGCCAGCGATGCAGGACTTGAGCCTGAGGCTCGACAACATCATGCTGTTGCAAATCCGGATCGGGCTGCTGTTTCCGCTATTCGTTATCCTTGGGCTGATGACGCGCGGACGCGACGCCGGGTTCCATAAACGGATGATGATCCTCGGGCCCGCGATGGCGCTTCCGGCGGCGTTCGACCGGATCACCTGGCTGCCGACGACCTTCCCGGCGAGTTCGATATCGGCGACCTTATATCCGCTGCTGGCGGTTGCGCCGATGTTCGTGTGGGACGTCATCCGCAATCACCGCGTGCACCGCGCATATTGGTGGTTTCTGGCGCTCAACTTGCCGTTCGCGATCCTGGTTCAGGCGGCGTGGGACAAGCCGTGGTGGCATGCAACCGTCCACCGGATCATGGGGGTCTAGAGCGCGTCTTTCGCCGAGTCGAAACGTTCCTGGGCGGCGCGGATGCAGCCGATATGCTCGATCGCCCACTCGCCGAGCGCCTTGACCGGCTGGCGCAGCGAAATGCCGAGCTCGGTCAGCTCATAATCCACCCGCGGCGGGATGGTCGGCGTGACCGTCCGCGTCACCAGCCCGTCGCGCTCGAGCCCGCGCAGGGTCAGCGTCAGCATGCGCTGCGAAATGCCGTCGATGGCGCGCTTCAATTCCGAAAAGCGCTTCGATCCATCGCTCAGGATCATCACGATCAGCATGCTCCATTTGTCGCCGACGCGGTTGAGCACCGGCGCCACATTGCGGCACCCGGCATGCTGCAGGTCACCCTGGGCGGGCGGTTGGGGGGCGGTCACATTGCTGTGCCTTGGTGACAAAAATATGCCGTCTTGATGCGTGTCCATACGGGGTTATTTAAAGTGTCCCGGTAACAAATCAATACCAAGGACCAGATGATGACCATCCTCAAGATCGACAGCAGCATCACCGGCGACGCCAGCGTCAGCCGCCAGCTCACCTCTGCCATCCTCGACCAGTTGGTCGCCGAGCAGCCGGGCGCGACGGTCACTACCCGCGACCTCGCTGCCGCGCCGCTCGACCACATCACTTTGGCCGCGTTCGCCGACGCTGACGTGCTCGACGAATTCCTTGCCGCCGACACCGTCGTGATCGGGGCGCCAATGTATAATTTCGGGGTGCCGAGCCAGTTGAAGGCGTGGATCGACCGCATCGCCATCGCCGGCAAGACGTTTCGCTACACCGCCGCGGGCCCCGAAGGGCTGGCCGGCGCCAAGCGCGTCATCGTCGCCATCTCGCGCGGCGGTTTCTATGAAGCGGGCGGGGCGATGGAGCATGTCGAAACCTATCTGACGGGCGTGCTCGGCTTCCTCGGCATCATCCCCACCTTCGTCCACGCCGACGGCATCGCCATCGGCCCCGAACAGCGCGAGGCGGGAATCGTCAACGGTCTGGGCGAGGTCGAACGGCTGGCGGCATAGGGTCCGGCGCCCGCGGACTGCCGAGCGGCGTCCGGGCGGGTCGCTCCCGCCCGTACCGGACGCCAAGCCGCCGCCGGGCCGATTCGCCCAATCGCCGCGGCAGGCATATGCTGACGGCGACTAAAGGGAGAGCGGCAATGCGGCATCTGGCAATCACCCTGGGCGCGGTGGCGCTGATCGCGGCCTCGCCGCCGCCAACGTTCCATGGCCCGCGGCTCCGTGCCCACTGCGACTCGGCCGGGCATGTCGTGCCGTCGACCCACATCATCGTCCAGGGCGGCATCGCGCCGCTGCCGGCGATCGGCGGGCCAGACCGCCCCGGCACCGACAACCCGACCGCGCTCGGCCCCAAGCAGGACGACGCCGGCCCACTGCCGAGCCCCGACCTCCATGCGGTCAAGGTCGGCGGGATTGGCGATCCCGCCGCGCTCGGCCCCAAGCAGGACGACCCCGGGCCACCGCCGAGCCCCGACCTTCATGCGGTCAAGGTCGGCGGGATGGGCGACCCCGCCGCGCTCGGGCCGAAGCAGGACGACCCCGGCCCGCCGCCGAACCCCGACCTCCATGCCTCGAACGCCACCTGCCTGGTCCAGCCCGGCGGGCCACCGCGCTAGGGAGCGGCCGGTCGCCTGGAGCGTTGTCGGCGGGTAACCTTGAAGGAGGCTGCCATGACCAAATTGTCGACCGACGCCCGCAACCACCTCGACACGGGCGCCTTCGCCTTTCCCGACGAGCGCAAGGAGCCGCTCGAGAATGCGGCCCACGTCCGCAACGCCATCGCCCGCTTCAACCAGGTCAAGGACGTCAGCGACGCCGAGCGCGACGCGGCGTGGACGCGGATCAAGGCGGCGGCGAAGAAGTATGATGTCGAGGTCAGCGAGAGAAGCTGGCGCGAGATCGGGAAGGGTTAGGGATCAGCCGCCGCCCGGGAAGGCGAAGTAGCTCCGGCTCATGCGCTCGATGATCGCATGGGCGTCGCTCCGCGGCGCGCCCGCCCGCCCAGAGAAGCGCCTCGCGAGATAATCGCCGAGGGCACGTTCCGCCGGACGCCGCAGGGCGTGGATCGATGTCACCACCTGCGTTCGCTTGATATTGTGCCGCGACCATGAGGCCAGCCCCTGGTCGATCGTCGCCACGCTTTGCGCGTAGGGATTGCCGGTCACCGCCCACGGCCGGCTGGCGGCGTTGGCCCAGCCTTGGGCGACCATGATCCGGCGCCGCGCGGTTTGCTGAAGGGTGCCTTCGTCCGCGCCGGGGCCGAGCGCTTCGTCGAGCAAGGCGGCGAGCCGACGCACCGGGCGCGGCAACAAGGCGAGCCCGTCGGACGTGCCGAACCGGATTTGGCAAAGGCGCGCAAGCTTGCCGCCGGTCGGCACCATGACCGTCCATTCGTGCAATGGCTCGAAGCGCTGGCCGCGATCGATCAGCCACATCGCATTGGCGCGCCGACTGTGAAAGATCAGTGGCGGGGTCAGGCCAGCGTCGATCGCCGACGTCCCCGGCGATTGCCTCAAACGGGTGATCGCCTGCTCAGCCGTCTCGGCCGGTTCCGCGAGCAGCACTTCATAGAAATCACCACGCCAGCCATAGCCGGTCTCGACGAGGATCATTCGGCCGCCGCCCGTGGCCCGGCGCTGGACGAAGACGATCTTGGTCGGCTCGCGCGACACGGTGTCGAACAGGGCGGGATCGGCATCGACCCCGTGGCCGGCGCTGATGTCGAGGCCGTTCTGCGCGATGGCGATGCGGATGTCGGGGTTGGCCGGCTTGGCTATCGGCCAGAGCAAGGTGTCGCCGGTGGCGTTGAACGCGGCCCGGCCGAGGTCCAGCGCTTCGGCGCAACGCGCGTCGCCCGCCGATCCGCTCAGCACCGGCGCAGCTTCCGCCCGGGCGGCCAACGCCGTCAGCGTCAGCAGCCACCACCGCACGTTCAGGCGCTCAGCAACCGCAGCGGGTGCTCGATGTAGCTTTTCATCGTCTGGAGAAAATTGGCCGCGTCCCAGCCGTCGACGACGCGGTGGTCGCAGCTGAGGCTGAGGTTCATCAGCTTGCGCGCTTCCAGCTCGCCGTCGACGATGACCGGCATTTCGCGCACCTTGTTGACCGCGATGATCGCGACTTCGGGGCGGTTGATGACCGGGGTCGAGGTGACGCCGCCCATCGGCCCGAGGCTCGACAAGGTGATGGTCGATCCGCTGAGTTCTTCGCGTGACGCCTTGCCCGACTTGGCGGCCTCGGCGAGCCGCGCGACCTCCTTGGCCAATTGCCACACCGACTTCGACTGGGCGTCGCGGATGACCGGGACCATCAGCCCGCCGGGGGTCTGGGTCGCCATGCCGAGGTGCATCGCGCCGTGGCGCGTGAGCTGCATATTGTCGTCGTCGAAGGTCGCGTTGAGCATCGGCCAGTCATTGAGCGCCTTCCCCATCGCGGCGATAAGGAACGGCAGCAGGGTCAGCTTGGGATTGTCGCCGCGGTCGGCGTTCATCATCGCCCGCGTGTCCTCGAGCTCGGTAACGTCGAACTCCTCGACCAGCGTGAAATGCGGGATGCGGCGCTTGGCCTCAGCCATGTTCTCGGCGATCTTGCGGCGCAGGCCGACGACCTTGATGGTCTCGTCGGCGCGGCGCGGCGCGGCGCCGTGGCTGACCGTCCCGCCATTGTAGAGCAGAAAAGCGTCGAGGTCGGCGTGGCGGATGCGGTCGCCGGCGGTCTTGACCGACGCAAGGTCGATGCCGAGGTCGCGGGCGCGCTGGCGCACGGCGGGGGAGGCGAGGGTTTTCTGTCCCCCTTCCGCCGGAGCGGGAGGGGCCAGGGGAGGGCTTGTCCCTGTCGGATTCGAGACCGTAGACTTGCCCTCCCCTTCGCGCTTCGCGCTCTTCCCCTCCCGCTCTGGCGGGAGGGGGTTCTCCGTCGCCGTCACCGGCAGTTCTTCCGCCATCGCCTCGGTCGCCTTGACCGCGCCATCGGCCAGCGGCTGCTCGGCCTTGCTGTCCACCGCCGCTGCCTCGCCGTCGGTCTCGATCTCGACCAGCACGCTGCCGATCGCGATCTGGTCGCCGACCTCGCCGGCCAGCTTGGTGACCTTGCCCGCGACCGGCGATTCCATTTCGACGGTGGCCTTGTCGGTCATCATGTCGGCCAGCTGCTGGTCCTCGGCGATGACGTCCCCGACCTTGACGTGCCAGGTGACGATCTCCGCCTCGGCGATGCCTTCGCCGATGTCGGGCAGCTTGAACTGGTAAGTCCCCATTACGACTCCATGACCTTCTTGAGCGCGTTCTTCAACCGGATCGGCCCGGGGAAATAAATCCACTCATAGGCGTGCGGGTAAGGCGTGTCGGGGCCGGCCACGCGGATCACCGGCGCTTCCAGATGATAGAAGCAGCGCTCCTGCACCAGCGCCACCAGCTCGGCGCCATAGCCGCAGGTGCGGGTGGCTTCCTGGACGACCAGGCAGCGGCCGGTCTTCTTGACGCTCTCCTCGATCGTCTCGATGTCGAGCGGCAGCAACGTGCGCAGGTCGATGACCTCGGCGTCGATGCCGTTTTCCTCGACCGCGGCGCGGGCGACGTGGACCATCGTGCCATAGGCCAGCACGGTCAGCGCCTCGCCCGGGCGGACGATCGCCGCCTTGCCCAGCGGGACGGCGTAATGGCCATCGGGCACTTCGGCCTCGGCGCGCTTGGCCCACGGGGTGACGGGGCGGTCGTGGTGGCCGTCGAACGGGCCGTTGTAGATGCGCTTGGGCTCGAAGAACACGACCGGGTCGGGGTCCTCGATGGCGGCGATCAGCAGGCCCTTGGCGTCATAGGGATTGGACGGGATGACGGTCTTCAGCCCCGCGACATGGGTGAATAAAGCCTCGGGCGACTGGCTGTGCGTCTGCCCGCCGAAAATGCCGCCGCCATAGGGCGAGCGGATGACCATCGGCATCGTCCACTCGCCGGCAGTGCGGTAGCGGATCTTGGCGACTTCGGAGACAATCTGGTCGTAGCCCGGGTAGATGTAATCGGCGAACTGGATCTCGATCACGGGCTTCAGGCCATACGCCGCCATGCCGACCGCGGTGCCGACGATGCCGCCTTCGGAGATCGGGGCGTCGAAGGCGCGCGTTTTCCCGAACTGCTTCTGCAGCCCCTCGGTGGCGCGAAACACGCCGCCGAAGAAACCGACATCCTCGCCATAGACGACGACGTCGGGGTCGCGCTCCATCATCACGCGGTGGGCGTCGTTGATCGCCTGGATCATGTTGCGCACCGTCATTTCGGGTCGCGCCCCAGGAAGTCGCGGGCCTCGGCGAAGGCTTCCTCGCGCTGCTCGGCGAGGTGCCACGGGGTGTCGGCATAGACGTCCTCGAACATCGAGCCGATGTCCTCGAACCCCTGTTGCGGCAGGATGCCGAGTTTCTCGGCCTCCTTCTGCGCGGCGCGGACGGTGGCGTCGATGTCCTTGTCCTGGCCGGCGTCGCGCTCGTCGTCCCATTCGCCAAGCGCGACGAGGTGCGCCTTCAGCCGCGCGATCGGGTCGCCCAGCGGCCACTCCTGCGCTTCGCCGGCGGGGCGGTAGCCGGTCGGGTCGTCGGAGGTCGAATGGCCCTCCGCGCGGTAGGTGAAGAATTCGATCAGCGTCGGGCCCTTGTTAGAGCGGGCGCGGTCGGCCGCCCAGCGCACCGCGGCAACCACCGCCAGCGCGTCATTGCCGTCGACCCGCATGCCGGCGATGCCATAGCCGACGGCGCGGCTGGCGAAGGTCGCCTGCTCGGCCCCGGCAATGCCGGAGAAGCTGCTGATCGCCCACTGGTTGTTGACCACCGCGAGGATGACCGGCGCCTGGTAGACCGCGGCGAAGGTCAGCGCCGAATGGAAGTCGCCCTCGGCGGTCGCGCCCTCGCCGATCCAGCCCATGGCGATGCGGCTGTCGCCCTTGATCGCGCTCGCCATCGCCCAGCCGACGGCCTGCGGATATTGCGTGCCGAGGTTGCCCGAGATGGAGAAGAAGCCGTGCTTCTTGTCCGAATACATGATCGGCAGCTGACGGCCTTTGAGCTTGTCGCCGCGGTTCGAATAGATCTGGCACATCATGTCTTTGAGCGGATAGCCGCGGGCGACCAACAGGCCCTGCTGGCGATAGGTCGGGAAGTGCATGTCCTCGGCGTCGAGCGCGGTGGTGGCGGCGACGGCGATCGCCTCCTCGCCGGTGCATTTCATGTAGAAGCTGGTCTTGCCCTGGCGCTGGGCGCGGTACATCCGGTCGTCGAACACGCGGACGGTCTTCATGTCCTTGTACATCTTGCGCAACGTGTCGGGGTCGAGCTTGGGATCCCACGGGCCGACTGCCTTGCCGGCATCGTCGAGCACCCGCACCAGATGCGTCGTCAGCAGATGCGTGTCGACCGCTGGCGCGGCGACGTCTGGCCGCGGCGCCTCGCCCGCGGCGGGGACGCGGATGGCGGAGAAATCGGGCGTGTCGCCGGGACGGTAGGTCGGCTCGGGCACATGCAGCGCCAGCGCCGGCCGGTTGCGGCGGGGGGAAGGTGTCTCGCTCATTGGCTCACGCGCTTAGTGCGGGGCGCGCCCAGCGGCAACTGTTTGACGCGTGGGCGTGAGCAAGGCTAGGGGCACGGCCATGCCCGACAAAGCCAAAGCCCCCGCCGCCAAGCCGCTCCCCGACCGCCTGTCGCTCGACCCGCGCAGCCCGTTCTTCGACGAAGAGCTGCTGGCGCAGGGCATCGGTATCAAGTTCAACGGCGCCAAAAAGGTCAACGTCGAGGAATATTCGATGTCCGAAGGCTGGATCCGCGTCGCCGCCGGCCGCAGCCTCGACCGCAACGGGCAGCCGATGACGGTCAAGCTCAAGGGCAAGGTCGAACCTTACCTGAAGGGACTCCCGGATGGCGCCGTGGCCGATCAGGACAGCGGCGACACCGACGGGGCCTGAGGCGCCGCGCCCGAACGCCGGTCGTAGAGCTTCTTCGCCAGCCAGCCGGCACCCAGCAACAGGCTGATCGGGCCAAGCCCGCGCCGCGCGATCATCGGGATCGCCGCGCCGATCAGCGCACCCTTGGCGCCGTTGTTGCGGCCGGCCAGTTTCTCGCCGGCGATCGCACCCAAAATCCGTCCCAACATACGCCATCCTCTCAACCGAAATTCGTGTGGGGGAAGAAAGCGCGAAGCGCCGCGCGGTTCCGCTCCAGCATCCGGCCCGGCATCTGGCGCAGCAGTTGGCGCTGCGTCCCAACTCAAGGTGGGAAATCCCGCCACCTCGTCGTGCTTCCGCTGCAACTTCCCCGGTTTTTCCCCGAAAACTTCAATTGGCACGGGCCGTGAAATGAAGGGGACATGAACCGCGCTGCCAGGTTGGCCGGTTCGAAAAGGGAGAATGAGAATGTTTGGTCAGTCGTTCCAGAACCATCTGCTCGCGGCCTTCGTGTCGCTGCTGATGAGCTCGATCGCGGTCGGTGCGGCCATCGCCCCGAGCCAGGTCTCGGCGGCCCCCGTGCAGACGGAAATCGTGACCTATGCTTGAGCTTGAACCGATCGTGGCGCGGGCCCCCGTCCGCATGCCCCGGGCGAGCGACGAAGCGGTCGAGGCCGATACGCCGTCGGTCCGCTTCGCCCCGCTCGCCGGGCTGCTGTCCGGCCCGATCTTCACCCGCACCCGCGACATCATCGCCGCCAACATGACCGATCTGCTCGACCGCTCGGAAGACCCGGTGCGGATGATCCGGATGATCATCGTCGAGATGGAAGAGACGTTGGTCGAAGTGCGCGCCACCGCCGCCCGCTCGATCGCCGACATCAAGGAAATGCGCCGCGCCTGCAACCGGCTCGACGACATGCAGCATGGCTGGGCCGAGAAAGCTGGGCTGG
This sequence comes from Sphingomicrobium sp., assembly GCA_039929125.1. Taxonomy (GTDB): domain Bacteria; phylum Pseudomonadota; class Alphaproteobacteria; order Sphingomonadales; family Sphingomonadaceae; genus Sphingomicrobium. The sequence goes on along the minus strand of JBDSRV010000073.1, from coordinate 48,298 downwards.
CGCTGGAAAAGGGCCGCGAGGACCTGGCCCGTGCCGCGCTTGGCGAGAAACAGAAGATCGTCGAACTGGCCGAAGGGCTGCACGCCGAAATGGCGCAGATCGAGGCCGTGCTGCGCGGTTACGAGGCCGATATCCAGCGGCTCCAGACCAAGCTGGCCGAGGCCCGCGCCCGCCAGCAGTCGATCGCACTGAGGATGGAAAGCGCGATCAGCCGCGCCAAGGCGAGCGAGCTGGTCCACGGCCACCGCACCGAGGAAGCGTTCGCGCGGTTCGAGATTCTCGAGCGCCGCGCCGACCTCGCCGAGGGCCATGCCGACGCGCTCGGCCTGGCCGCGCCGAAGAGCCTCGAGGAAGAATTCGCCGAGCTGCGCACCGCCGAAGCGGTCGATGCCGAACTCGGCGCCATGAAAGCCGCGCTCGCAGCGCGCCAAGACTAAGAAGGGGAACAGGGATATGACGCGATATTCGCTCAACCGCCGGGACAAGAAGCTGGCCGGGGTCACCTCGACCCTTGGCGAAGTGTTCAACATCGACCCGACGTTCATCCGCATCGGTTTCGTCGCCGTCGCCATCCTGATCAGCTGGAAACTGGCGGTCATCGGCTACATCGCCGCCGGGCTGTACCTGCACATGGCGCGGCGCGACGCGATCCGCCGCAACGGCCGCCCGAGCGACCTGGAGCGGATGGAGGACATCGACCGCCGCACCCGCACCTCGGTCCACGATCTGCGCAATAACCTCGACGTCAACGGCCGGCGGTTGATGGCCATCGACCATCACCTCCACACCCAGAACGATGACCTGGCGCGCGAAATCGAGGCATTGCGGGGGGAAAAGCAATGATCGACCCGATCACCACCGCGCTGATTGGCAGCACCGTGATTGTCGCCATCGCCGCCGCCTCGTGGGCCGCGCTCAAGGGCTGGCGCGAATGGCTCGATTACAAACGGCTGGAGCTGGCGAGCCATTCGGGCGAGATCAAGTTCAGCCCGGCCGGCGGGCGCATCGAACTCGCCGACTTGAAGGAACGCGTCCGCAAGCTTGAGGCGATCGCCGCCGGCATCGACCTCTAACCCACCGCCGGGACCTCCCCAGCCTGTCCCGCCGCGGCGGCCCGGTCAGTCCAGCCGGGCCGCCTTTTTTTGCGCTCAATAAGCGAAGCGGGCGGTCAGCCTGAGGTCACGGCCGGCGAGCGGGGCATAGTCCTTGAGCAGGCTGGTCGAGCGCCGCGCCTCGGCATCGAAGATGTTGTTGAGCGCCAGCGTCAGGGTCAGCTCGGGCCGCTCGGCGAGCGGCTTCCAGTCGGCCGAGGCGTTGACCAGGGTGAAGCCGGGGGTGACGGTTTCTAACGGGGCAATGCGGCTGTGACCGAAGTCATGCTCAACCTCGACCCGCCCCGACACCGGCCCGCGCTCGGCGGTGATGCCGCCATTGAGGCGCAGCGGCGGGATCAGCGGCGCTGGGCCGAAGTTCCGGATCGTCGCGCGGGTCGCGTCGGCGCTCCCTTCCAAGCCCCACGAGATGCCGCCGAGCGTGCCCATGGGGACCTGGGCCGACAGTTCGAACCCAAGGTAATCGGCCCGGCCCTGGCGAAAGGCGTAGACCGGCAGATTGTTCCGTACTTCGCCCGTTGGCACCTGGTAGAGGAAGTTGCCGTAATGGCTGGCGTAAAGCGTGCCGTTCAAATCAATCGCGCGCGCTTGATGGCTGATCGTCGCCTCGACGCCAAGGCTCCGTTCGAGCGTGAGGTTGGGGTCGCCAAGCTCGAAGCTCGCGTTGCCGCCGTGCGGGCCGTTCGCGTAAAGCTCTTCGACCGACGGCGCGCGTTGCGAATGGGCGACGTTGAGGCCGACCTTCCATTGCGAAGTCAGCGAGTAATTGACACCGGCCGATAGCGAGACGGTGGTGAAATGCCGTGACAAAGCGGGGTTGCCGACGACTTCACTGGCATCGGCGCTGTGGCGCGCACTCTCGACTCTTGCGCCAGCCGCGAGGCGTAACGGGCCCAAATCGATGTGCTGGACAGTGAACAGCCCCAAGTCGATCGCCCGGCTCGGGGGCAGGAATTGCTCGTCCCCGTCGATCCGCTGGCGGACGTCGAGCAGTTGGACGCCGCTGATCCCGCCCCAGCCGCTGCGATCGCGCTGAAGAAGATCGGCGCGGGCCTCGCCGCCCTTGGAAATGACGGTGCTGCCGACGGCGCCGTCAGCAGCAATCTCCTGGTGCTGATAATCGCTGTACCCGCCGCGCAGCTTCAATGCGCTGAACAGCCCTTCGAACGGAATTTCAGCCCGCGCATCATAACGGGTTTGAGCGACATCGATATGCGTTCGTTCGGCTTCGATCGACGGGTCCAGCGAAAAGCGCACCGGTACCCCGTAGAATGCGGTGTGGCGGGTGACCGAAAGGCCGACGTTGAACCCCCCGTCGATATATGCGAGGGCGCCCGCGCCTTCAAAAGTGCGGCCGTCGCTGTTGGGCAGACGGCCCTTGAGAGCGGCGAGGGCGCGGATGGCGGGATCGCCGCTCGCCGCCGCCTCCTGCCACAGTGGCGCGGACAGGATGTATCCGCCCGTCATCAAGTCGTCATTGCTGGTCCAGCCGGCGTCGGCGTGGGCGACAAAGCCGCCGCCCAGCGGCAGATTGACCTCACCATTCGCTAACTTCTCGTGCGCGGCGGTGGCGTAGCCAAGCGTGCCGGAAGCGCTCAGCGGCGAATCCGGGATCACCCGCGGGATGCGCGAATCGACGACATTGACGATGCCACCGATGGCCGACGATCCGAACAGCAATGCGGCCGGGCCGTGGAGCACTTCGATGCTGTCGGCGGTAAGCGGGTTGATCGCCACCGCATGGTCGCTCGACGAGGACGAGACATCGAGGCTGCCGATGCCGTCGACGAGGATGCGGATGCGGTCGCCCGACAGGCCGCGCAGCACCGGCTTCGACACGTTGGGGCCGGAGCCCGACGCGGTGACTCCTGGCTGCTTGGCCAGCGTCTCACCAATTGTCGAGCGAACCTGCGACGCGAGCTCCTGTCCCCCAAGCACCGCGACATCGCCCAGGATGTCGTCGTTGCGGTGGCGCGCGGTGACAACGATCGTGCCGGCGTCGTCGGCGGGCGGGCTTTGGGCAGCCGGCTCAGCGGGCGGCGCCGGCGCGGCCTGCGCGGACACGGCGGACACAGGCAGGACCAGGCCTGCCAGGCAAAGGGAAGTGAGGCGCATGGATTCTCCGTTCCCGACGCCCCTTAATCAGACGATATAATATCACAAGCCCTAGTCACCGCCCGGTCCCCCGCTGTTCGACGAACCGCCCAAAACAGAGGATGGACGGGCGGCGCTTCGCGGCTATGCCTGGTCGCGATGTCAGTTGCGGACGACCATTCGGGCCACGCCCACGCCCATGCCCATGCGCCGGCGGATTTCGGCAAAGCATTTCTGGTCGGCATCCTGCTCAACAGCGGGTTCGTCGCGGTCGAGGCGGGCTATGGCCTGGCCGCCCACTCGATGGCGCTGCTGGCCGACGCCGGGCATAATCTGTCGGACGTGCTCGGGCTGGCGGCGGCGTGGACCGGGGCGGTGCTGGTCAAGCGGCGCCCCAGCCCGCGCTTCTCTTACGGACTCAAGAAAAGCTCGATCCTGGCGGCCTTGTTCAACGGGCTGCTGCTGTTCGCCGCGACCGGCGCGATCATCGCCGAGGCGATCCGCCGGCTGGCCGAACCGACCCCGTCGAACGGATCGACCATCATGGTCGTCGCCGGCATTGGTATCCTCGTCAATGCGGTGACCGCCTGGCTGTTCGCGCGCGGGCGGTCGAGCGACCTCAACATCCGCGGCGCCTTCCTCCACATGGTCGGCGACGCGGCGGTATCGGCGGCGGTGGTGGTCGCCGGCTATTTGATCATTGTCACCGGCAAAGACTGGATCGACCCGGTCGCCAGCCTGGCGGTCGCGGGGGTGATCCTGTGGAGCTGCTGGGGGTTGCTGGCCGAAGCGACGTCGATGACTTTGGCCGGCGTGCCCAAGGGGGTCGATCCGTCACTGGTCGAGAAAGCGCTGAAGACGCTCGGCGGCGTCTGCGACGTCCATCACCTGCACATCTGGTCATTGAGCACGACCGAGACCGCGCTCACGGTGCACCTGGTGGTCGACGCCGGCGCCGACGGCGACCGCGTCATCCGTCAGGCCAATGCCTATGTCCACCAATTGTTCGAGATCAGCCATTCGACCATCCAGGTCGAGCGCTCGGACGCGGCGCCGTGGCGATAAAAGTAAACCCCGGCAACCGAAGTTGCCGGGGTTCCATGGTTCGCTTCCGAAGAAGTGAACCACGCTGACATAACGGCGGGCTACGCGGTTGGTTCCGGCGCGAATGAAAATAGTTTTCGTTTTTATTCAGAATATTGATGCTTGGGCCGGAGGGCGGTGCGGAACCAATATCCGGCGAAGGGTTTTCCATGCTTCATGGATGACAAGATTTATGATGAGCCGAGCGACGTCGGCGCCGAAGACGGACATGTCACGGTCACTGGACCCGACTCGGTCGACGTCAAGCTCAGCCCCGAAGCTGCCGCCGAAACCTCCGACCGGTTGCTCCAGCAGTCGATGAAGGCGCGCGGGCAGCAAATGTCCGAGGAAAAGCGCGGCCATCGGGGATAAGGCTGGGCGCTGCGGTGCCGGTTGCAGGAGTCGAACCCGCGACCTTCGGTTTACAAAACCGCTGCTCTACCAACTGAGCTAAACCGGCCATCCGCGCACGCCCTCTATCGCCAGCAGGTGCGGCCCGTCCAGACCTGTCACACCGCCGCGCCCGCGAGCCGCCCGATGGCCGCCGTCGCCGCCATCGCCAGCGCCCCCCAGAACGCCACCCGCAGCGTGGCGCGGCCGACCGGCGCGCCGCCCGCCTGGGCGCCGACCGCGCCAAGCACGGCGAGGAACAGCAACGACGCCACCGATACCGCGACGATCATCGCCTGGCCGGGCGGAGACAGCCACGCCGCCGCCAGCGGCAGCGCCGCGCCGGTGGTAAAGGTCGCCGCCGACGTCAGCGCCGCCTGCACCGGGCGGGCGGTGGAGACGTGGGTGATCGACAGCTCGTCGCGGGCATGGGCGCCGAGCGCGTCCCCGGCCATGAGCTGCGCCGCGACCGTTTCCGCGGTCGCCTGGTCGAGCCCGCGCGCGGCATAAATCGCGGCCAGCTCGCGCTGTTCGAACGCCGGGTCGGCGGCCAGCTCGGCGGTTTCGCGGGCAAGGTCGGCGCGCTCGGTGTCGGCCTGCGAGCTGACCGAGACATATTCGCCGGCCGCCATCGACATCGCGCCCGCCACCAGCCCGGCGACTCCGGCGAGCAATATCTCCCCGCGCGACGAAGCGGCGGCGGCGACCCCGACGATCAGGCTGGCGGTCGAGACGATTCCGTCGTTGGCACCGAGCACCGCGGCGCGAAGCCAGCCGATCCGCGCCACCAGATGGCGCTCGGGATGGACGTGGGACAAGGCCATGTTCGTCTCCCCGCTGGCGGAGCGGCGAGCATGGGTCAGACGATGCCGAACGTCCAGCCTTCGGTGCGGGCAATCTCGGGCGACAGGTCGGCGGGCGCGAAGGCGGCGGGGTGCGTCAGGTGGGCGCGCATGGCGGCGGCGGTGATCAGCGCGTCGGTCTGGTGGTCGCTCGGGACGTGGGCCAGCCGGGCCGGCTTGCTGCCCAGCGCGGCGAGGGCGAGATCGAGCTCTTCGGCGGTGCGGATCTTCTTGCCGGGCAGGCCGGCGTTGCGGATCGCAATGCGGGTGTAGATTTCGACCACCGCGCTGCCGTGCGCGGGGAGCGGGTCCATCGGCCAGATCGCGACCCGGCCGTCGATCCGGTGGAGCAGGCGCATCCCGGCGAAGCTCGCCTTGGCGACCTGCGCTGCGCCGATCGCGTTATAGGCCGATGCGGTCTTGCGCCCGCCCTGGGCGTTCAACGCCGCGTCGCAGGTGCGGAAATGGACGAAGTCGGCCTTCGCCCCGTCGGCGATGCCGAAATAGAAATGCTTGCGGTGGACGGTCTCAAGGAAGCTCGCCGCGCCAAGGTCCTCGTCGGGCGCGCGGGCGTCGACATAGGCCCAGAAGGCGCGGGCATGGTCGGGCACGCCGGTTTCACCTGGCAAATAGGCACCGCGCTCGATGAACGGCGGCGCGAAGCTGAAGTCGAACCCGAACAGGGTCGGTTCGGCGGCGGCGCGCTCGATCAGCCAGTCGAGCACCTCGCTGCGCGACCAGACGTGGCCGGCCCGCACCAGCCGCGGCGCCTCCCCGCCACGCGCCTCGGCAACCGCAATCCCCTTGTGCCTTGTGCCCTTGGCGCCTGACCAGTCGATGGCGACGGTTCCGGCAAAGTGCGGCGTCATTTTTTCTTGCGCGGGGCGGCGGGGCGTTTGGCGGCAGCCTGGGTGCGACCGCGCTCGATCATGGCTTCGACCCGCTCGGGATCGGCGCTGCCGTAGCGCACCAGCAGGCCGGGCCAACCGTCATAATGCGGCGTTTGCCAGAAGGTCGCGGGGTCGGTCTCGATCAGCATCGCCTTGGTATCGCCGTCGATATGCAGGACGAACGAGTCCGGCTCGCGCGACGGCGAGACGAGCGGACGGCCATTGGCCGCGACCTTGATCGCCGGGCCGCCGTAGTAAGTCGACATCTCGGTTCCCGGCAGCGTCAGGGCGAACGCGGCCACGTCGTCCCACGACCCCAGTCGCATGGTCAGACCAAGGGCGGCTGGTTGTCGTCGGCGGGGTTGGCTTTCTTCAGCCGCGGCGGCGGCGGCGGCGCCATGCTGCCGTTGCCGCGCTGCCAATCCTCGAGCATCCGCGCGGCGGCGTCGCGCCCGCCGAGCCCGAACGCCAGGGCCGTGGCGATCGCGGCCGAGCCGAGGATCAGCCCGAACGCCATCATCACGATCTGGTCGGCCAGCCCCATGAAGGTCAGCCCGATCGCGGTGAACAAGGCGATGATGGCATATTTGACGACCGTCTGGGCATAGCCCGCCTCGCCGGTCGAGGAGCCGACCAGCCCGGCGAGGATCCGCGCCAGGAACAGCCCGACGACGATGATCACCGTGCCGAAGATCACCTTGCCGCCAAGCTCGGTGATCTGGAACAGCAGGGCCGCGCTCGAATCGCCGCCGATCTTGCGCGCCGCCTCCATCAGCCCGACGATCAGCACCGCGGTGAAGGCGATCGACCCGACCACCCGCGACGGGGTCGTCCCCGCCGGCATGATGCCGAGCGCGCGCACGCTATTGTCGAAGTTGAGGCTTGGCAGGACGGTTTCGATCAGCGTCTTGACCCAGCGCCCGATGAAGAAGGCGATGGCGAGGATGATCAGCGCCGCCAGCACGTTGGGGATGGCGGTGGCGATGGTGTTGAGCATCGATGTCGCCGGGTCGGAGATGGCCGAGATCTGGAGGATCTGCAACGCGCCGATCGAGGCGAAGATGATGATCACCGCCGACACCGTGACCCCGACCGCGCGGGCGATCGAGTTGCGCGCGGGCACGGTCCCCGGCGCGGCGGTGCCGGCGCTGTCGACGCTGAGCGGGGCATCGCCGACGCTGAGGCCCGCTCGGCCGAGTAATTTCTCGAGGTTGAGCGCGCCCAGCGCCGCCTCGATGATGTGGCGGACGATCCGCGCCAGGATCAGCCCGGCGAAGAAGAACAGCCCGGCGCCGAGCAGGCGCGGCAGGAACGCAAACACCTCGTTGGTCATGCTGGTGACCGGAGTCAGCACGCCCGACAGGCCGAGCGGCTGGAGCGCCGCGATCAGCCCGACCAGCCACACCAGCCAGTAAGCGAGGCGGCCCAATTCCTTGCCGACGCTGTCGCCGCCGACGTCGGGGTGGCGTTTGAGGATCGGCATCTTGTCGATCAGCCGCGACACCGCCCACTGCACCGCCTTGGCGACGAAGTGGGTGGCGACGAGGATGAGGACGGCGAACAGCACGCGCGGCCCCCACTCGACGAGCTGGGCTTGCCAATATTGGGCGGGGGGCTGGGTCTGGTACATAAAGGCGTCCCTTTTGAAATGGTAGCGCCACTCTACCCCTTATTGCGCCGCCCTCAACCGCCCAAAATCATCTCGCGCCAAAGGGCGATTCATTTAGGAGGCCGTGTCATCGACCCGAGGGATCATGGTGATTCGCCTCTTCGTTAATGCCGCACGCGTGAGGCATTAACCCAACCAGCGGGCAGGGCCTAAGCCGCCCGGCGAGGTTCTTCCAGGGTGAGGTGCGCGATATAGCCTGAGCGACTTTCTCCGGCGGCCCGGGCCAAGGCGTCAAGGCGCTTGAGCACTCGGCGGGGGAGGGTGATGTTGACTCGCTCGGTAGTGTCGTCGAGCGATGCAGGGTCGAGGGTGATGACGCCGAACGTCCAACCGGAAAAATCCGGGTTCTGCCGGAGCGCGTCGAGGCTCGATGGTGCAGGGATCGCGTCGCCCGCGTCGAGCGCGGCATCGACCCAGGCGGCGGCGGCCTCCTCGGCGCCAGCGAGCGCTTCATCAAGACTGTCGCCAGCGGAAAAACATCCGGGCAAATCGGGAACAACCACACCAAAGGCAGTCGTTTCCGTGCCAGACTCAATTGCAATTGGGTAGCGCATGTCGGTTTCCTATCGCGTCGCTTGCCTGCGGATGGCGGCGATCAATCCGGGGCCGAGATCCTTCTTCGGGTGCGGTACGACCACGTGGCCAGGGCGATCGGGATGCTTGAACACATGATGCGAACCGCGAACCCGATCGAGCAGCCATCCAGCGGACTGCACCTCCCGGATGAGATCCGCACTCTTCATCGTGCGCATCATACACACTCACGGTAATGAATCAATGGTCGTTAAAAGTGTTTTTGCGCTCGGCACCGCGCGATGCGCTCACTCGTCCCCCCGCCGTTCCTTGCGCCGAGCAAGATGCTCAATCGTGCCCCGCACGATCTGCGCGCCTCGCTTCCCACCACTTTAGCCGTTCCCTGACCTTGGCTTCGAAGCCGCGGTCGGTGGGGCGGTAGTAGGTTTGCGGGGGCAGATCGTCGGGCCAGTAATTGGCGCCCGAAAAGCCGCCCTCGGCGTCGTGGTCGTAGCCCTGGCCGTAGCCGATCTGCTTCATCAATTTGGTCGGCGCGTTGACGATGTTCATCGGCGGCATCAGCGAGCCGGTCTCCTTGGCCGATCGCCACGCCTCCTTCTGCGCGACATAGACGGCGTTCGATTTGGGGGCGGTGGCGAGGTAGAGGCAGGCTTGGGCTATTCCCAGCTCGCCTTCGGGGCTGCCGAGGAAGTCGTAGGCGTCCTTGGCGGCGAGGCACTGGACCAGCGCCTGGGGGTCGGCGAGCCCGACATCCTCGACCGCGGCGCGGACCAGCCGGCGCAGCAGGAACAGCGGCTCCTCCCCCGCGGTGAGCATCCTCGCGAGATAATACAGAGCGGCCTGCGGGTCCGACCCGCGGATCGATTTGTGGAGCGCCGAGATGAGGTTGTAATGCCCCTCGCGGTCCTTGTCATAGACCGCCAACCGCCGCTGCAGCAGCTGCGCCAGCCCGGCCGGATCGAGCGCGGCGTCAAGTTTCAAATCGAGCAGAGTTTCGGCCTGGTTGAGGACGAACCGCCCGTCGCCGTCGGCGCTGGCGATGAGCGCGTCGCGCGCGTCGGGGGTCAGCGGCATCGGCCGCCCCGCCAAAGCCTCGCCGCGCTCGATCAGCCGGCCCAGCGCCTGCGCGTCGAGCCGGTTGAGGATCAGCACCTGACAGCGCGACAGCAACGCCGCGTTCAATTCGAAGCTGGGGTTCTCAGTCGTCGCCCCGACCAGGGTGATGGTGCCGTCCTCGACATAGGGCAGGAAGCCGTCCTGCTGCGAGCGGTTGAAGCGGTGAATTTCGTCGACGAACAGCAAGGTGCGCTGCCCGGCCTTGGCCATCTGACGCGCCTCGGCGAAGATCTTCTTCAAATCGGCGACGCCCGAGAACACCGCCGACAGCGCAACAAACCGCATCCCGACCGCGTCCGCGAGCAGCCGGGCGATGCTCGTCTTGCCGGTGCCGGGCGGGCCCCACAGGATCATCGACGATAGTTTTCCCGCCGCCACCATCCGCCCGATCGCGCCGTCGGCACTGGTCAGATGCTCCTGTCCGACGACCTCGCTTAGCGAGCGCGGGCGGATGCGGTCGGCGAGCGGCGAGCCGGCCGCCGCTTCGGCTTCCGTCGACGGTTCGGGGGCGAATAAGTCGGCCATGCCTGGTCTTAACCGCCGCCGGGGAAACTGTATCCCCCTTGTAAACGCACTAGTTAAGATATATCCGAGTGCTATCTTATGAAACATAAAGGATTCACCATGCGATTTCATTTTTCACATTGCCGGCCGCGCGACCGCTCGGGCGACGGCTTTCACGCAGGGCGCGGGTGGCAGGGCTTCGGCCCGGGCTTCGGCGACGCCGGCGATTTCCCGTTCGGCGGGCATCGCGGCGGGCGCGGGCGCGGCGGCGGTGGCGGCGGACGCGGACGGCGGCGGATGTTCGGCTCGGGCGAGCTTCGCTTGGTGCTGCTCAGGCTGATCGCCGACGAACCGCGCCACGGTTATGACCTCATCCGCGCCATCGAGGAGCTGACCGGCGGCGACTATGCGCCCAGCCCGGGCGTCATCTACCCGACGTTGACCCTGCTCCAGGACATGGGGCTGATCGAGGAGCAAGCGTCCGAAGGCGCGCGCAAGGCTTACGCTGCGACCGACGCCGGAACCGCGCACCTGGCCGAGCATGAGGACGAGGTGGCGAGCCTGCTTGCCCGGCTCGATGCGGCCCGGCCGGCCGAGACCGAAACCGGCTATCGTCCGATCCATCGCGCGATGAACAATCTGCGCGAGGCGATGCGCAACCGAGTCCGGGGTGACGGCTGGAGCGAGAAGGCGGTCCATGAAGTCACCGCCATCCTCGATGAGGCGGCGCAGCGGATCGAGCGGCTCGGCAGCTAGCGCCCGAGCTTGCGCTGGAGCCGTTCGCGCCGGGCGATGACCTGCTGGTAAAAGCGCATCACGGCGCCGTTGATCTCGTCCCAGTCGCGGGTTTTGGCGAAGGCGAGGCCGGCGGCGCCGTGGCGCGTGCGCAATTCCGGGTCGCGCTGATAGGTCGCCAGCGCCTCGGCGAAGCCGTCAAGGTCGTCGGGCTGAACCAGCATGCCGCTGACCCCGTCGACGACCAGGCTGTTGGCGCCGGTCGCGGCGGCGGCGACGACCGGCAGCGCGCAGGCCATCGCTTCTTGGGTGACGTTGCCGAACGCCTCGGTGATCGATGGGTTGAGGAACACGTCGGCGGAGGCCAAAGCGGTCGCCAGCTCGGCGCCGGTCAGCTGCCCGGTGAACGCCGCGCCCGGCATCCGCTCGGCGAACCAGCCGCGCGCCGGGCCGTCGCCGATCACCAGCACCTTCATCGGCACCCCCGCCGCCCGGCCGGCGTCGATCACGTCGGCGAACACGTCCAGGCCCTTTTCGAGCACCAGGCGGCCAAGGAAGGCGACCGCCATCTCGTCGTCGCCGATGCCGTGCGCTTGGCGGAACTCGGCGCTGCGCCGCTCGGGGTTGAACTGCTCGCGGTCGACCCCGCGCGACCAGATCGAGATGTGGCGGTTCATCCGCTGGGCGCGGAGGATCGCGGCGGTCGATTCGGCCGGCGCGACGATCGCGTCGCAGCGCCGGTACAGCCGCCGCAGGATGGCGCGCACCGCCGGCTCGAGCGTCTGCAGGTGGTAATATTGCAAATAGGTCTCGAACCTTGTGTGGACCGATGCGACCGCGGGGATGCCGCGCGCCCGCGCCCAGCTGACCGCGCGATGGGCGACGATGTCGGGGCTGGCGATATGGACGATGTTCGGCGCGAAGGCGGCAAGGTCGCGCCGCACCTCCCGCGTCAGCGCCAGCGGCACGCGATATTCGTCGCGCCCGGGGATTGCCAGCGACGGCACGCCGACCAAGTCGCCGGTCGCCGGAAACGCCGGATGCTCGACCACCGGCGAATAGACCCGGACATGCGCGCCCTGCCGCAGCAGGAAACCGACCAGCCGGTTGAGCGCCTGGTTCGCACCGTCGCGGACATAGTTATAATTGCCCGAGAACAGGGCAATGCGGAGCGCGTCGGGCGTCATGGCCATCGGCCTTAGCCAAAGCGGATGCGGTCGGGCAACCGTCGCGCTAATGGCGGGCGATGGAACGCAAGTCCTCGATGGCGCCGGTTGGCGCGCAAGATGCGGTGTTGCTGCTGCTCGGCAGCCTGCCGGGCGAGGCGTCGCTCGCCGCGCAACGTTATTATGCCCATCCGCAAAACCAGTTCTGGCGATTGCTCGGCGACGCGATCGGCGAGCCGCTCGCCGCGCTTGACTATGACGCACGGCTCGATCGGCTGGCGGCACGCGGGATTGCGCTGTGGGATGTGGTCGCGGAGGCACATCGCGAGGGCAGCCTCGACGGGGCGATCCGCGGCGCCCGCGCCAACCCGCTGGCCGATTTCGCTGCCCGCCATCCGCGGCTCGCGGCGGTCGCGTTCAACGGCCAGACCGCGGCCAGGATCGGGCGGGCGGCGCTTGGGCAGGCGCCGGGCCTGGCGCTGGTCGATCTGCCGTCGTCGAGCCCGGCCTACACGTTCGCCTTCGCCCAAAAGGCGGCGCGCTGGGCGGTGCTGGGGCCGCTTGCACTGGCCCGCAAAAGCGGCACTATGGGCTAATGGACGAGATCATCGACGACCTCGACGACGAGGATGAAGACGCCAATCTGTCGATGGTCGACGAGGCGCTGGTCGCGGGCAACATCGCCAACACCAACGGCCTGCTCGTGATCCTCGCCAAGCTGGTCGCCAAGGGCATCTTCGACAAGGAAGACCTCCAGGCCTTTTCGGACAGCTACTCGAAGCCGCTCGACCATGAAGGCATGCGGGAAAATGAGCTGATCACCCAGATGCAGGACCAGATGGAAGCGACCCTGGCGCAGCTGATGCGTTTCCTGTCCGAGCCGCAATGATCGGTGTATAGGGGCTGTATGTCCCTGATTTCCGGCCTCGTCCTGTTCGTCCTGACGGTCGCCTTCATGGAAGGCTTCGCCTACGTCATGCACCGCTGGGTGATGCATGGCCGCCTCGGCTGGACGCTCCACAAGAGCCACCACCGCCCCCGCGCCGGGCGGTTCGAACTCAACGATTTGTACGGCGTGATCTTCGCCTTGCCGTCGATCTTCCTGCTCTATCAGGGCGTGCAGGGCGACTGGGGGGCGTGGGCGGCCTGGGTCGGGGCCGGGATCGCCGCCTATGGCGCCATTTATGTCGGCTTCCACGACGTCATCGTCCACCGCCGCGTCGCCCACCGGGTCGTGCCGCGCTCGGCCTATTTCAAGCGGATCGTCCAGGCCCACCGGCTCCACCACGCGGTTGAAAGCCGCTTGGGCACGGTCAGCTTCGGCTTCCTGTGGTCGCCGCCGGTCGATCGGCTGAAGGCCGCTTTGGCGACCGGCGAGGCCGGTCGGCTGCGGGCGCCGAACCCGACGGCAACGCCCGAGTCCACAGCCCTTCGCGGCTGAGTTTGGGGGCGGGCATCAGCGCCTCGCCGAACGCTTCGATCACCAGCGCGAATTTCTCCGCCTTTGAAATGCTGATGCGCCGGTCCCAGGCGCGCGGGCCGAGCGCCACCGCGCGGGTCGCGACCTCGCCATAGATGCCGGCCGCCGACAGCACTGCCCAGCGGCTGCGGAACGGCAGCCGGGCGGCGCCGACCTTGCTCGACCGGCGATAGGCATCGGCCAAATCGGCGAGACGGCGCGTGACCCGGGAGAGCGCCGGGCGGTGGCGCGGATCGGTCAGGTCGGCGCCGGTCAGCCCTTCGGCCGCCAGCCAGTCGGCGGGGAGGTAGCAGCGCCCGACCCGGGCATCGTCGACGATGTCGCGCGCGATATTGGCGAGCTGGAAGGCGATCCCAAGGTCGGATGCGCGGTTCATCGTGTCGCCAGCCAAAGGGTCGGAAACGCCGGGGTCGACGCCCATCACATGGGCCATCATCACCCCCACCGCGCCGGCCACCTGGTAGCAATAGCTCAGCAGTTCCTCTGCGTTGGCCGGGCTCCACCCGGCGGCGTCGCGGGCGAATCCGGCCAAATGATCGTGCGGCAGATCGGCGGGGATAGCGGTCTCGGCGGCGACCGCGGCGAGGGCGTCGAACGGGGCGATGCCGGTCGTCCGCCCGGCCAAGGCGGCGTCGGTCATCCCGGTAAGGAAGGCGATCCGCGCGGCGGGGTCGCCCGGGACCTGCGCGTCATGGCCCAGGGTCTGGCCGTCGGTGACGTCGTCGCACGCCCGGCACCAGCTGTAGAGCAGCCAGCTGCGCTCGCGGGTTTTGAGGTCGAAGATCTGGCTGGCGAAGCGGAAGCTCTTCGACCCCGCGGCGATGGTTCGCTGCGCCTCCTCGACCAGCCGCTGGCGGTCGGCGGTCATGCCAGCATCAGGCCCGCGGTCGCCTCGGCCGAACCGACCACGCCCGGAATGCCGGCGCCGGGGTGCGTGCCGGCCCCTACGAAGTAGAGGTTCTTGATGACGTCGTCGCGGTTGTGCGGCCGCAGCCACGCCGACTGGGTCAGGATCGGCTCCAGGCTGAAGGCGCTGCCAAGGTGGGCGAACAGGTCCGACTGGAAATCGCTCGGCGCATAATGGAATTGAGTCCGGATTCGAGACCTGATGTCCGGGATCAGCCGAGCCTCGATCGTGTCGAGGATGATCTTGGCATAGCGTTCCCCTTCCTCGTTCCAGTCGACATCGGCCTTGCCGAGGTGCGGCACCGGCGCCAGCGCGTAAAAGGTCGAGCAGCCCGGCGGCGCCATCGACGGGTCGGTTGCGGTCGGGTGATGGAGATAGAGCGCGGGATCGGTAGCGAGCTTGCCCCGGTCATAAATGTCGCCGAGCAGCTCGCGGTAGCGCGGGCCGAACAATATCATGTGGTGGGGAATGTCCGGGCACGTCCCTTCCAGCCCGAAGTGAAGCACGAACAAGGACGGCGAGTAGCGCTTGCGCTTGAGCGACCGAACCCGCGAGGGCCCGCGCCGGTCGCCCTCGATCAAGCCATAGCTGGCGACGATATCGCCGTTGCTGGCGACCGCGTCAGCCGTCCCGCGCCAGCCCGAAGCGGTGCGGACGGCGGTGGCGCGGTGGTTTTGCGTTTCGATCGCCACGGCGGGATCGTTGAGGCGCAGCGTCCCGCCCAGTCGCTCGAACAGCGCGACCATGCCGGCGATGAGCTTGTTGGTGCCGCCCATCGCGAACCACACGCCGCCGTCGCGCTCGAGCTTGTGGATGAGCGCGTAGATCGACGAGCAGGTCATCGGGTTCCCGCCGACCAGTAGCGTGTGAAAACTGAGTGCTTGCCGCAAATATTCGTTCTTCACAAAGCTTGAAACCACGGAATAGACCGACCGCCACGCCTGGTAGCGGGCCAGCGCGGGCGCCGCCTTGAGCATGTCGCTCAGGCTTTCGAACGCCTTGGCGCCCAGCTTGACATAGCCTTCTTCATAGACGCCCGCCGCGTAAGCCAGGAAGCGCTTGTAGCCGGCGACGTCGGCCGGGTTGAGCGCCTCGATCTGCGCGAACAATTGTTCGTCGTCGTTCGAATAATCAAACCGCGTCCCGTCGGGCCAGTCGAGCGCGTAGAATGGCATCACTGGGACCAGCTCGACGTCGGCTGCCATGGTGTGCCCGCTGATCGCCCACAACCGCTTGAGGCAGTCGGGATCGGTGATGACCGTCGGCCCGGCGTCGAACGTATGGCCGTCGCGTTGCCAATGGTAAGCGCGGCCGCCAGGCTTGTCGCGCGCCTCGACGATGGTCGTTTGCACGCCGGCAGACTGGAGGCGGATGGCGAGCGCCAAACCGCCGAACCCCGAGCCGATGACGATGGCTGACTTCACTTGGTCCCCCTGATGGCGCGGACGGCCCGCGCCAGCGATACGGGCGGGCGCCCGGCGAGGATGCGCGCGCGGTCGAAAAAAGTGGAGCGGCCGGCATAGAAGCGGGCGATGAGCGGGGCGGGGAGGCGGTAGAAGCGCTCGAGCACGCGGTAGCGCTGCGGCGGGTCGGCGGCCTCCATCAGCATTGTCGCCAGCAGCCGGTCGAACCTGCCGCGCCGCCAGTGCGCCTTGGCATAGCTCCGCGTGTCGAGCGCGGGATCGGCCGCGAACGCGGCGGCGAAGCGCACCGCGTCGGGCAGCGAATAACTGGTCAGCGGATGGAACAGCCCGGCGCGCACCCCGCCGCGGGCAAGGATATCGGCGGCCGGCCAGAAGAGGTCGAAGTCGCCCCCGGTGACGACCGGAAGGACACCGCTTTCGGTGCGGCTGATGGCGGCCACGGCCCAGCCTTGTGCCGAGGCGTAGGCGGCGATGCGCGCGGTGAGTTCGGCCTGGTGGAGGTCCGGCGTGTCCGCGTAATAGGTGTCCTCGACAAAAACGCGCGTCGGCGAAAAGGGCAGGCAGTAGACGAAGCGATAGCCGTCCGCCTGGTTGACCCGGGCATCCATCACCAGCGGCTTGGCAAGGCCGTGACCGGCGGGCACGTCGAGCAACTGCCCGACGAATTTCTGCCAACTACAGCTGAGCCCGGCGGGTACCTGGGTCAGGCCGCGCGTGTCGAGTACCGCGCCGGCGGCGAGAACCTTGCCATCGTCGAGCGTGACTTCGGTCGGCGTGGCATTCGTCGCGCGAGCCCGGATGACGGTCGTGCCGCTCGCCCGCACCGCCGCGTCGAGCGCCTCGCTCTCGATCGTCCGATAGGGTTCGGCGATGCGCCGCTCATGCGCCGGGAAGCGCACGCGGTAGCCGGGCCAGCGATGCGCCGCGAGCGGATCGACCAGCCACCGGTCGGCCTCGTGGATGTCACTGGCGAAATAGCTCCACAAATGATTGCCGCCGATCCGCTCCCCCGGCTCGACGATGATCAGCGCCAGGTCGGGACGCGCCCGCCGCAGTGCCAGCGCGGTCAGTCCGCCGGCCAGCCCGCCGCCGAGTATGATCAGGTCGGGGCGCTTAGCTGGCATCGCCCGCGCTCTAGCCGCAGCGGCGGTGCGCGCCTAGTCTGGCGCGATGATGTCCGCCGTCATTCTGTCCGCGCTGGCCATGAGCCTGATCGTCGCGCTGCGTTATGTCGCGTCGAGCGGCCTCTTCGCAGCGCTGACCGCGCGGCGCTATCCGGGCCGGCTGGCGAGGCAGTCGAAGCAAGTGCGGCGCGAAATCGGCTGGAGCCTTGCCTCGGCGGCAATCTATGGCGTGCCGGCGGGGGTCGTCGCCTGGGGCTGGCAGCAGCGCGGCTGGACGCGGATCTACGGCGATGTTGACGCATATCCCTGGTGGTGGCTGCCCGCCTCGTTGCTCCTCTACCTGCTGTTGCATGACGCCTGGTTCTATTGGACGCACCGGCTGATGCACAGGCCGTGGTGGTACAAGGCGATGCATTCGGTGCATCACGCCAGCCGCCCGCCGACCGCCTGGGCGGCGATGAGTTTTTCGCCGTGGGAGGCGCTGTCGGGCGCGGTGGTGATTCCGGCGCTGGTGTTCGTGGTGCCGATCCATGTCGCGGTGCTGGGGCTGGTGCTGGGCATCATGACGCTGATGGGCGTCACCAATCACATGGGGTGGGAGCTGTTTCCGCGCTGGCTGGTCGACGGGCGGGCGGGGCGCTGGCTGATCACCGCCAGCCACCACGAGCTCCATCACCGCAAGTACCGTTGCAACTACGGTCTCTATTTCCGCCACTGGGACCGGCTCTGCGGCACCGATGGCGGGATCGGGAGCTTCGCCGCGCCCGGCGTGAGTAGCGGGTGAAGGCGACGATCGGGACCGCTGGCTGGGCGTTGCCGGCCGCGGTGCGGGGCGACTTTGGCGAGGGCGCGTCGAACCTGGCGCGCTATGCCACGCGATTCAACGGGGTCGAGATCAACTCGTCGTTCCACCGCAGCCACCGGTCGGCGACCTGGGCGGCGTGGGCCGAGGCGGTGCCCGCCGAATTCCGCTTCGCCGCCAAGCTGCCCAAGACGATCACCCACCAGGCGCGGCTGCTCGGCTGCGAGGCATTGGCCGATGCGTTCCTCGCGGAGACCGAGGGTCTTGGGTCGAAGCTGGCGGTGGTCCTCGTCCAGCTGCCGCCAAGCCTGGCATTCGACGCCGCGGTCGCCGGCCCATTGCTCGATCGGCTGGTCACGGGCAGCCGCGCCGCGGTGGCCTGCGAGCCGCGCCACGCGAGCTGGTTCGATGAGGCGGTCGACGAGTGGCTGGCCGCGCGCCGGATCGCGCGGGTCGCGGCCGACCCGGCGCTGTGCCCGGCGGCGGCGCGGCCAGGCGGGGCAAGGCAGCTTGCCTATCGGCGGCTGCATGGGTCGCCGCGCATCTATCGGTCACCCTATGAACCGCTCGCGATCGCGGCTTATGCCGAGGCTATTCGTGCGCTGCCGGCGGGAACCGACGCCTGGTGCATGTTCGATAATACCGCGTCATCCGCGGCGACGGTCAATGCGCTGGAGTTGGTGGACGCGCTCGGCGGATAGCCAGGCTGGTGACCCCTACGAGAATCGAACTCGTGTTTTCGCCGTGAGAGGGCGACGTCCTAACCGCTAGACGAAGGGGCCGTGCGGCAGCGCGTCGGGCCTATGCTTGGCGGGGGCGGATGAGTCAATCAGGCGCTCAACACCCGGAACCCGAGTGAACCGCGCCCGGCCAGCCAGTCGAGGCTGAGCGCGGCAATGCGCGGCGCCGCATGGCCGTCACCATAAGGCAGCGCCGGGCGGGCCATCGCGGCGAGCGCCACCCGGTCGTTGGCCAGCCGCCGAACCTCGGCGACGATGCGCGCCGTGCGCGTCCCGACCAGCCGCATGTTGCCGCAAGCGATGGCCTCGGGCCGCTCGGTCTTGTCGCGCAGGACAAGCAACGGAATGCCGAGCGCCGGCGCTTCCTCCTGCACCCCGCCGCTGTCACTCAACAGCAGGTCGGCGCCGCGCATCGCGTCGAGCATCGCGGCGTGCGACAGCGCGGGCAGCAGGCGGATGCCGGGAATGCCGCCAAGCAGGAGTGCGATCGCTTCGCTGACTGCTGGATTGGGATGGAGCAGCGCATCCACCTGCGCCGTGTCGTCCGCTGCCAGCGCGATGAGCGCTTCGGCGACCCGCGTGAAACCGGCGCCCCAGCTTTCGCGGCGGTGGCAGGTCACCACCAGTTTGAGCGGCGCGGCACGGCGGGCAAAGCGGCGGCGCGGACGCGGGGCCAGCGCGCCCGCCGCGAGCAGCGCATCAATGGCGGTGTTGCCGGTAACGTGGATGTCCCCGCCGCAGCCCTCGGACCGCAAGTTGGCGGCGCTTACTGCGGTCGGCGCGAACAGCAAATCGGCGAGGGCGTCGATTTCGACCCGGAACCCTTCCTCGGGCCACGGCTGGGCCGGGTCATGGGTGCGCAGGCCGGCCTCGACATGGCCGAGCGGCAGGCCAAGCGCGGCCGCCGCCCGCGCCCCGCCGAGCGCGCTCGACGTATCCCCCTGCACCAGCACCAGGTCCGGCGAATGCATGCGCCAGGCGCGGGCCAGCGCCTGCGCCACGCGATCGACATGCTCAAGCGGGTCGGGCAGCCCGGATTCGCGCAGCGGCGTCGCGCGAACGGCGCCAAGGCCATGCTCGGTCAGCACCAGCCCCGGGTGCTGGCCGGTCAGCATGACGACAGGCCGCGCAGCCGCACGGTCGAGGGCGTGAATGACAGGCGCAAGCTTGATCGCTTCGGGACGGGTCCCGATGACAATCGCAATTTCTGGCTGGGACAGCCTTCCCCCTAGCTCGGCAAGTCCAGAATGGACGCAACCACGGCGCGGCGCAAGCGGGCGCCCAAAAGCCTTTGACAAGCGCGCGCCTCAGTCCCATTCGATTGAGCCTCTGGGGAGAGGGTATTGCCGAAAGCTGTTCCGCAGCGCGACCTGCTGGTGGCGCAGATCACCGATCTCCATATCGGCTTTGATCCCGGTAATCCGACCGAATTGAACGTTCGGCGCCTCAACATGGCGATCGACGAGCTGGTCAAGATGAGCCCGCGGCCCGAGCTGCTGATCGTCAGCGGCGACTTGGTCGAGAATGGCGAGGATCTGGACGCTTATCGCCATGTGCGGGCGCTGGTCGCGCGCTGGCCGGGCAAATTGATCTGGGCCGTCGGCAACCACGACGACCGCGCCAATTTCAGCACCGTCCTGCCCGAGGTGCCGACCGACCCCAATGGCTTCATCCAGCATGAAACCGACCATGGCGGGCTGCGCTTCATCGTCCTCGACACGCTTGATCCCGGGCGCCACGGCGGGATGCTGTGCGAGCAGCGCATCGGCTGGCTCGAGCAAAGGCTGGCCGAGCGGCCCGACGATCCGACCGTCATCATCCTCCATCATCCGCCGGTCGACACCGGGATCGACTGGATGAGCGCCTTGTCATGCGAGCAATGGGTCCAGCGGCTGCACGCCGTGATCGAGCCGGCGACGCAGATCGTCGGCATGCTGTCGGGCCACGTCCACCGCCCGATCGCGACCAGCTTCGCGGGCAAGACTTTGGTCGTATGCGCATCGACCGCGCCGTGGCTGGCGCTCGATCTCGACACGATCGATCCGGCCAAGCCCGATGGGCGCGCGCTGATCCTTGGCACCGCGCCGGCGTTCGCGCTTCATTTCTGGAACGGCGAGCGGCTGCTGACCCATTTCGACGTCGCCGAGACGCGCCACGTGCTGGCCAATTACAATACCAGCCTGCAGCCGATGATCCGCGATTTCATTGAAGAACGCGGCACGGGCTGAGCCGCCTAGCGGAAGTTGTCGGCGTAGGCCTGCAGCTTCAGCGACACGGGGGCCGATGGGACGAGGTGAACCTCCAGCCCTTTTCGCGCGGCGAAGGCCATGGCCTCCTCCTTGCTGTCGAAGCTCAACCGGATCTGGGTGTCGGTATCGCCCGACCCCGACCAGCCGGTCAGCGGATCGGGGCGCTGCGGCTCGGTCCGCTCGTAATCGAGCAGCCAGCGGCCCTGGCGGGCCTTGCCCGACTGGGTGGTGTTGCGCTGTTCCTCGACGATGCGGGCAATGGCCATGGCGCGGCGATGGCGCAGGCGCGGCGCCAAATCAAGGCCCGGCGCGCTTCGTCCTCAGCGTCGGCGGGGCGGCGGCGGGGTCGTCGGGCCACGGATGCTTGGGGTAGCGGCCGCGCATGTCCTTGGCGACGTCGCGCCAGCTGCCGGCCCAGAAAGCGGGAAGATCCCTGGTGGTCTGGATCGGGCGGTGGGCGGGCGAGGTGATCGCCAGCGTCAGCGGCACCCGCCCGCCGCCGACCATGGGATGTGCCTTGAGGCCGTATAGCGCCTGGGCGCGGACTTCGACGGCCGGGCCGCCGGGCGCGGCATAGTCGATCGGGTGGGCCGATCCGGCGGGCGAGGTGAAGTGGGTCGGGGCGAGGCGATCGACCGCGCGCTGCCCGTCATAACCGAGCAAAGCGTCGAGCGCGTGGCGGAGGGCGCCGGGGTCGATCGCGTCGAGGCGGCGCTTGCCGGCGACGAGCGGGGAGAGCCATTGGTCGAGGCGGGCGATCAGCGCGGCATCCGATAGGTCTTCGATCGTATCGTCATGAACCCTGGCGAAGGCGGCGCGCTGGCGCAGCGCGGCGGCGCTGCCGGGCCATGGCAGGACGGCGAGGCCGTGGCGGCGGACGGCCTCGATCAACCCGGCCTCGATCGCCGCCGCGTCGGGTTTCGGGTCGGGCGCGGAGGACAGGCGGATGGCGCCGAGGCGGCGGCCGCGCGTGGCGGTCATCGCGCCGCTGGCGGGGTCGAAGCGCACCTCGCGGAACGCCTCGATGCGGTCGCCGAACAGGCTTTCGATGTCGCCCAGCGTGATCGCCGCGGCGGACAGGATGCGCGCGCCAGACGCAGCGCCGGCGACTTCGGCCACCGCCAGCCATTCGCTGCGGGCGAGGGGGCTGGCGGGATCGAGGCGGAAGCCGCGACCGCCAACCGATTGCCACTGCTCGCCCGATGAATCGCGGCGGCGGGAGAGGCGTTCAGGGAAGGCGAGGGCGATGGCAAGATCGAGGTGGCTCTGGTTTATGTTTACGTCAGGGGCCGATGAGCCTGCCCAGCGCGCGGCCATCCGTCTGGCCCCTTCGGCGCGGGGGCCGCGTTCGCTGTGCCAGCGGCGGTGACGGAGCTCGAGGTCGGGGTCGTTGCCGCCAAGCCCGCGCTCGGTGAGGAGGACGGCGGCGTCGGCGGCGGACCGGGCGAAGCCGCGAGCCTTTGCCTCGATCAGCATGTGGGCGAGGCTCGGGTCGAGCGGGATGGCGGCGATGGCGCGGCCGTGGGCGGTCAGGCGGCCATCCTCGTCGAGCGCGCCGAGCCGGGTCAGCCGCTCGCGCGCTTCGGCCAGCGCGGCGGCGGGCGGCGGATCGAGGAAAGGCAGTCGCGCCGCGTTGGCCTCGCCCCACAGCAAGCAGGTCAGCGCCAAGCTCGACAGATCGGCGTCGAGGATTTCGGGCGGGTCGTGGGCGAGCAAAGCGGCGTTGGCGGCTTCCTCCCACAAACGGATGGCGACGCCCGGCCCCTGGCGCGCGGCCCGACCGGCGCGCTGGGTGGCGGCGGCGCGGCTGGCGCGCTCGGTGACCAGTCGGGTGAGGCCGGCGCCGCGCTCGTAGCGAGGACGCCGGGCGAGGCCCGAATCGACGACGATGCGGACGTCGTCGAGGGTCAGGCTGGTCTCGGCGATCGACGACGCCAGCACCAGCTTGCGCGTTCCCGGCGCGGGTGGGGCCAGCGCGGCGCGCTGGGCGGCGGGGTCGATGCCGCCGTGAAGCTTGTGCAACACCACCCCCGGCGGCAGGGCGCCAAGCGCTTCGGCGGTACGCTCGATCTCGGCGACTCCAGGGAGGAAGGCGAGCAAGGAGCCGTCGTGGTCGCCGAGCGCGCGGCGGATGGCGGCGGCCATCTGCGGCTCGATCCGCGCCGCCGGGTCGCGGCCGGCCTGGACCAGGGTCAGCGGGAAGCTCTTGCCTTCGCTGACGATGCGCGGGGGATCGCCGAGCAGGCGCGCGAACCGCTCCCCGTCGAGGGTCGCCGACATGGCGAGGATCCTGAGGTCGGGACGAAGCTCGGCCGCGGCGTCGAGCGCGAGGGCCAGCGCGAGGTCGTTGTCGAGGCTGCGCTCATGGACCTCGTCGAACAGCACCGCCGAAACGCCGGCCAGTTCGGGGTCGGCCTGAAGCCGGGCGAGGAACACGCCGTGGGTCATGGCGATGACCCGCGTCGCCTTGCCGACCTTGCTGTCGAGCCGTGTCTGGTAGCCGATCGTGGCGCCCGCCGCTTCGCCGGCCTCGCGCGCCATAAACTCGGCCGCCGCGCGGGCGGCGAGACGGCGGGGGACGAGCAGCAGGACTTGGCCTGCGCACCAAGGCTCGGCGAGCAAGGCCGGGGCAACCCGGGTCGTCTTGCCCGCGCCCGGCGGCGCCACCAGCAGCGCCCGAGGGCCGGTGCGCAGCGCGGCCAGCAAGTCGGGCAAGACCTCGTCGATCGGCAAGGGCGCGCCGGGACTCACCGGCCGCTAAAATCCGCGGGAAAGTTGATGTGCAACATGCTATATCCCGGGTCTCGACAGGGAATGGAGGGCTTTATGACTATGCGTCGTTCGATGATCCTGATGGTGACCGCAAGCCTCGTCACGCTTGCCGCCTGCGAAAAGAAACCCGATGCGCCCGCCGCGGCGCCCGAGGCCAATGCCGCCGCGCCCGCAACCGCGACGCCTGCCGCCGCGCCAAGCGACCCGGTCGCCAGTGCGATGTCGGCCGGGCCGGCCTCGATCGCCAGCGCCGCCGCGATCGTCGCGCCGCAGGCCGACGGGACGATGAAGTCCTTGCGCGCGGGCACCAACGGCTGGACCTGCATGCCCGACAATCCCGCGACCCCGGGCCCGGACCCAATGTGTCTTGACGGCAATGCCGTCAAATGGGCGATGGCGTGGATGAGCGGCAAGACCCCGCCGGAAGGCGTTGGCCTGGCCTATATGCTGGCCGGCGGGATCGACGCCAGCAACACCGACCCGGCGGCCAAGACCCCGGCCGCGGGCACGGATTGGATCCGCACCGGGCCGCACGTCATGGTGCTCAACGCGCCGACACTGAACGCCCAGTTCAAAGGCGGCGACGCGCCCGATACCAAGGCGCCGTCGGTGATGTTCGGCGGAACGCCCTACGCGCACCTGATGGTGCCCGTGAACTAGGCCTATTGCGGCATCTCGACGTGGCCGCCGAAGCCGTAGCGCATCGCCGACAGCAATTGGTCGGCGAAGCTTTCCTCGATGCGGCTGCGGTAGCGCGCGAACAAAGAAGCGGCGAGGACGTCGACCGGCACGGATTCTTCCATCGCCGCGTCGATCGTCCAGCGGCCTTCGCCCGAATCCGCGACCCGGCCGGAGAATTGCTGGAGCTTGTCGTCCTGCGCCAGGGCCGAGGCGATGAGATCGAGCAGCCATGACGAAATGACGCTGCCGCGGCGCCACACTTCGGCGACGTCGGACAGGTTCAAATCGAATTGCTCGTGTTCGGGCAAGGTGTCGAGCGAGCGCTGGCGAAGCACGTCGAAGCCCTCGGCATAGCTTTGCATCATGCCATATTCGATGCCGTTGTGGACCATCTTGACGAAGTGGCCCGACCCGGCGGGACCGGCGTGGACATAGCCGTTTTCGGCGCGCCACTCGCCCGCCTTGACGCGCTGATTGACGGTGCGCGGGATGCTGCCGAGACCGGGCGCCAGGGTGATGAACACCGGGTCGAGCGCAGCTACCGCCTCCAGCGGACCGCCGATCATCATGCAATATCCGCGATCGAGGCCCCACACCCCGCCCGACACGCCGACGTCGAGATAATGGAGGCCTTTTTCGGCGAGCGCCTTGGCGCGGCGGATGTCGTCCTTCCAGAAGCTGTTGCCGCCATCAACGATCATGTCGCCGGACTTGGCGATGGCGGCGATGTCGCCGATCACGCCCTCGGTCACGGCGCCGGCCGGGAGCATTACCCACCACACGCCCGGCGAATCGAGGTTGGCCGCGACTTCGGCGAGCGACGTCGCGCCGGTGGCGCCGTCCTTGACGACGTCGGCGACCGCCGCGTCGTCGCGGTCATAGGCGACGATATGGTGCCCGCCGCGCATCAGCCGCCGCGCCATGTTGGCGCCCATCCGGCCAAGCCCGATCATCCCGATCTTCATGCCGCACTTTCCTTCCATGTTGCAGTCGCCTGGCGAGTCTTGACGCCGGCTAGTCGGGCGGCGAGCCTGCGGATCGGATCAGACAGCCAGTAGCAAAGGATGGTTCCGACCACCGCGACGATTCCATCGGCCGAGAAATGCCAGCCCAGCGCAACCGAGGACAGGAGGACGAACGAAGCGAACACCCACACGACCAGGCGCAGGGCCCAATGCTCGCGGTTGAAGGCGATGATCGCCCACGTCACCGACGCATCATGGAGCGACGGCATGGCCGAAATGCCCGCGCCATAGACCAGCACCTTGCGCTGATAGGCGTCCCACAAATAATCGGACGCGAGCCGGGTGACGCGCGGCAGCTGCACCATCAAATCGTCGTAGCGGTGATTGCCATAGATGCGTTCGTAAAAGATCGGCCCGCCCGACGGCAGCAGATATTGGCCGAGCGGCCCGAACAGCGACCACAGCAGGAAGTAGGTGATCATCAGCCGGGAGCGGCGCTCGGACGGTGATTTCAGCAGGACGTAATAAAGCGTCGCCACCAACGCGATGAACCACACCGGCGTGTACAGAATGCCGACCCATTCGTGGAGCAGGAAGGTGAGGAAGCGCCACGCATCCTGGCCGAACAGGAATTTGCCGAGGCCCGCCAGCCGCGAGTCCGCCCAGAACGGCTCAACCGCGTTCAACTGCGGCTTGAGCCACATGAAGAAATAGAGGTCGAGCCCGGCCAGCGCGATGCCCGCGGCGACCGCTGGCCAGCGCGCGCGCAATTGCCTGGCACGGTCGGCGAACGCGCGCGCCGGCGAGCGCACGCCCTTGACCGCCAGGACGACGAGGTAAACCGCCGACCACAGGATCAGGAAAACCCCGCCAAAGGCCGTCCAGCTCCACAGCGGAAGCCACAGGTCCGGGCTTCCCTTGAGCGGCGAAATGCCGATCATCGCGACGAACCCGAGCCCGAAGGTCAGCAGCGCGCTGGGCAGCAGCCAGTCGAGGTCGTCCTTCAAATCAAAACGCTCTCGAGACCGCGAATTCGACCGCTTCGGTCATCGCCGAACGGGCGCGGCCGGCCGGGAAAGCGGCGAGGGCGTCGACCGCGCGCCGGCCGTAATGGCGGGCGCGTTCCATGGTGTCGGCCAGCGCCCCGGTCGAGCGGATCAGGCGGGTGGCGTGAGCGAGGTCGTCGTCGCTGGTGCGCTCGCCCTGCATCGCCGCGGCCCAGAAGGCGCGCTCGGCCTCCGAGCCGCGGGCGTGGGCGAGGATCACGGGCAAGGTCATCTTGCCGTCGCGGAAATCGTCGCCGCGGCCCTTGCCCATGGTCGCTTCGTCCGACGAATAATCGATCGCGTCGTCGACCAACTGGAAGGCGATGCCGAGGTTGCGGCCGAACGCCTCGAGCGCGTCCTCGGCTTCCTCGCCGGCCTCCGCCACTACCGGCGCGATGCGGCAGGCGGCGGCGAACAGCGCCGCGGTCTTGGCGCCGATGATGTGGAGGTAATGTTTCTCGCTGGTCTCGACCTGGCGCTGGGCGGTCAATTGGTCGACCTCGCCCTCGGCGATCACGGCGCTGGCGCCCGACAGGATCTTGAGCACCTTCAGGCTGCCGTCCTCGACCATCAGTTCGAACGCGCGGCTGAACAGGAAATCGCCGACCAGGACGCTCGCCGGATTGCCCCAGATAAGGTTGGCGGTGCGCTTGCCGCGGCGCATTTCACTGAGGTCGACGACGTCGTCGTGGAGCAGGGTGGCGGTGTGGATGAACTCGACCGCGGCGGCGAGCCGGTGGTGGCGGGTGCCGGGGTAACCGAGCAGCGCCGCGCTCGCCAGCGTCAGCATCGGCCGCAAGCGCTTGCCGCCGCCGGCGATGAGGTGGCCGGCGAGCTCGGGGATCAGCGCGACCTTGGACTGCATGCGGTCGAGGATGACGGCGTTGACCGCGTTCATGTCGGCGGCGACGAGCGCGACCAACGGGTCGAGCGAAGGCGCGCGATGCTCGCCGAGCGGATGAACAGTCGCGGTCACGCCAATGCACTAGGCATGGCGGGCCGGGAGGGCAAGCATCGCTGTGCGCGCTTGAGCGGCGGCTTGTGGAGTGCGCCGCGCGCTGCCACAGAGGGGCGATGGAGAGCCTGCGACGATCGGCTTGGCTGGTGGCCGCTGCGGCTCTTGTTCCGCTGCTGCTGTTCCTCGCCTTGCAAAGCGCGTTCAGCGCGCGCGAGCAACGGCGCGCGACTGAAACCGCGGCGCTGGCCAAGAGCGAATCGATCATGCTGGGCGCCGATGGCGAAGTGAAGCGCCACTGGGCGGCGCTGACCGCGCTGGCGACCGCGGGCGCGATCCATCGCGGTGATGTGCCGGGGTTCCGCGCCCGCGCAGAGGAGCTTCGCGGCCTTGAAGGATGGGTCGGGGCTGAATTGGTCGATCAGGTGACCGGCCGCACACTCGTCTCGGTCGGCTCGGGCGGCAGCTACCCGATCCTCGACCCCACGCTCGGCAGGCCTGGCGACACGCCGCGCCTTGCCGGGTTCGTGCGCGGCCCGGACTGCCCGTGCCTGCTGCTCGACCGGCGCGCCGCCTCGCCCGCCGGCACCGACTGGACGGTCAGGCTGATCATCGACACGCGGGCGTTCACCGCATTGCTGCCGTTGTCGACGAGCCAGTACAAGGTCAGCGCGCTGGTCAGCCGCGACGGCCGCTTCATCGCCCGCTCGCTCGATCCCGAAACCCGCTTCGCAACGCCGGGTTCGAAATATGTTCGCGCCGCAATCGCGTCGACCGCGATGCATGGCATCTATCGCGGCGTGACGCTCGAAGGGTTCGAAAATTACACGGCGTTCACCCGATCGCCGTTCAGCGGCCTGTCGGCGCACGTCGCCTTGGGGTCGGCGACGATCGATACCAAGGCGCAGCAGTTCCTGACGTCGATCGGGCTGGCGGCGTTGCTGTCGCTGCTGCTCGCCGCGGTGCTGATCTGGTTCGCGCTGCGCCAGGTCGCGCAGGGACGGCGGATCACCGAGCATATGCAGCAGGCGCAAAAGCTCGAGGCGCTCGGCCAGCTGACCGGCGGCATCGCCCACGACTTCAACAATCTGCTGACCCCGATCGTCGGCGCGCTCGACTTCATCGGCAAGAACCCGACGCTCGATGCGCGTGGCAAACGCCTGGCGGCGGGGGCGCTGAGCTCGGCCGAGCGGGCGGGCAAGCTGACGGCGCAACTGCTGGCCTTCTCCCGCCGGCAGAAATTGCTGATCGAGCCGATCAACATCGCCGGCATGCTCGACGAAATGTCCGGCCTGTTCCACCAGTCGGTCGGCGATTCCTACCGCTTCGAAGTGCTCCAGGACGACGACGGACTATGCGCGCTTGGCGATCATAATCAGCTTGAGCTGGCTTTGCTCAACCTGACTCTCAACGCCCGCGACGCGTCGCCCCCGGGCGGCCTGATCCGCATCGAGGTCAGCGCTGATGGCGATCCGGGCGCCGGCACAATCCATATCGCGGTCCGCGACGAAGGCAGCGGGATGGACGAGGATACGCGCCGCCGGGCGTTCGAGCCGTTCTTCACCACCAAGCCGCAGGGCAGCGGCACCGGCCTTGGCCTGGCCCAGGTGTTCGGCATGGCGGCGCAGTCGGGCGGCAAGGTTTCGATCGATAGCGCGCCCGGCAGGGGCACCACGGTGGCGCTCAGCCTGCGCCGCTGCCGGGGGGCCGAGCGCCGCGCCGCCCGGGCTGCGAGCGACGCCGGCGCGGCCGCGGCGCCGCTACGTCTGCTGGTGGTCGATGACGACGCCGAGGTGCGCTCGGCGATCGCCCGCCCGCTTGAGGAGGCGGGGCATATCGTCGACGCGGTCAGCGACGGGCCGACCGCGCTGGCGGCGATCGGCCAGCGCGCGTTCGACCTGGTGCTGGTCGATTTCGCCATGCCGGGCATGGACGGCGCCGAAATTATCCGCCGCGCCGGCGACATCCGCGCCGGGGTACGCTTCCTGATCGTCACCGGCTATTCGGACAGCGACGCCATCGCGCTCGCCGCGCCCGACACGCCGATCCTCAAGAAGCCATTCGACAGCGACAGCCTCGTCGCCTTGGTCGGCGAGCTTACCAGATCGTGACCCGCTGATCGGGCGGCAGGTACAGCTTGTCGCCCGGCTGCACGCTGAACGCCTTATACCATTCGGCCATGTTGCGGACGACGCCGTTGACGCGATATTTCGCCGGTGAATGCGGGTTGGTCAGCAATTGGGCGCGGGTGACCCCCTCGCGCTGCTTGGTCTGCCACGAATAGCCGTAAGCAATGAAGAAGCGCTGGTCGCCGTTCAGCCCGCCGATGACCGGCGGCTCGCCATGCTTGGCGATGAAGCGGCGGTACGCGGCGTAGGCGACCTCCAGCCCGCCAAGGTCGCCGATATTCTCGCCCAGCGTCAACTCGCCCTTGATGTGGACGCCCGGGATGGGCTCATAGCCATCATATTGGCGCGCCAGCACGGTGGTGTGGAGGCCGTAAGCCTTGGCGCTGGCGGGGGTCCACCAGTCGCGCAGCCGCCCGGTGGCGTCGTAGAGGCGGCCCTGGTCGTCGAAGCCGTGGCCGATTTCATGGCCGATGGTCGCGCCAATCGATCCGTAATTGGCGGCTGGATCGGCGGCGGGGTCGAAATACGGCGGCTGGAGGATCGCCGCCGGGAAGGTGATCTGGTTGGTCGACGGGTCGTAATACGCGTTGTTGGTCTGCGGCAGCATGCCCCACTGGGCGCGGTCGACCGGGTTGGGGAACAGCGACAACTGGCGCTTCTGCTCGAACTCCCCGGCGCGGATGACATTGCCGAGCAGGTCGCCGCGCTTCACGTCCAACGTCGAATAGTCGATGTATTTCGCCGGATGGCCGGTGCGCGGGTCGAAGCTGGCGAGCTTGACCAGTGCCTCCTTCTTGGTCGCCGCATCCATCCAGCTGTTGTTCTCGATCTTGTCGTGTAGCGATGCACGGATGTCCGTGATCAGCTCGCCCATCTGGCGGTCGCTTTCGGCCGGATAATGGCGCTCGACATAGATCCGCCCGACGCCTTCGCCGAGCGCGCCGTCGACGAGGTCGACCCCGCGTTTCCACCGCGGCCGCTGGGTCGGTACATCGCGCAGCGTCTTCGAGAAGAAATCGAACCGCGCCTGGTCGAACGCCGCCGGCAGGTATGGCGCGGCGTCACTGACGAAATGATATGCGAGGTAATCCTTCCACAGGCCGATCGGCTGGCTGGCGACCAGCCTGGCCTCGTCGGCGATGGCGCTCTTTTCCTGGACGATGATGGTGCCCGGATTGGTCAGCCCCTGGGCGGCGAGGAAGCGGGTCCAGTCGAGCTGCGGCGCATACGCCTTCAGCTGGGCAAGCGTCATCGGGTTGGTGGTGGCCTTGGTGTCGCGGGCGCGCTCGGGCGTCCAGTGGACTCGGGCGATGGCGGTCTCGAGCGCGATGATGCGGTCGGCCTTGGCGGCGGCGTCGGGGATGCCGGCCAGCGTCTGAACCTTGATCACATAGTCGCGATAGGCCTTGCGGAAGCCGTCATACTTGGCGCCCGGCAGCAAATAATAATCGCGCCCCGGCATGCCCAGCCCGGACTGGGTGGCGAATACCGCATAGCGGTTGGGATCGTCGGGGTTGGGCGAGAAAAACATGCCGATCGGGGAGTTGTACCCGGGCGTGCCGAACAAGGTGGCGAGATCGGAGCGGGTGCTGGCCGCGGCAATGCGCTGCAGATAAGGCGCGAGCGGCACGGTGCCGGCGGCCTCGATGGCGCCTTCGTCCATGAAGCTGGCGTAGAAATCGCCGATCTGGCGGCCGAGCAGGCCATTGGCCACGGGATCGGCGGCCTGGTCCTCGATGATCGAGCGGACGTCCTTCTCAATCTGGTCGTTGAGGACCGAATCGATGCCGGCGAAGCTGCGGTCGGGGGCGATGTCGGTGCGCTTGTTCCAGCTGCCGTTGACGAACTCAAAGAAGTCGTCGCCCGGCTTGACCGTCGCATCGGCGGCGGTGAGGTCGACGCCCCACGGCGCGAACTTCGGCACCGGCGCGGCGGCGACCGTCACCGGGGTAACGGTCAGAGTCGGGGTCGCGGCCTGCTGAACCGGCGGGGTGGTGGCGCAGGCGGCGAGGCACGAGCCGGCGAGCAGGAGGGCATGGCTACGCACGGGTGATTCTCCCTGGAAGATGTGGCGGCGACCTTAAGAGCGGTAGTCGTATCGGCAAGGCGGTTTTCGACCGGCGGTCAGGCGACCGGCAGGCTCAGCGTGACCATCAGCCCGCCAAGATCCTCGCTCTCGGTCAGGGCGACCTTACCGCCGTAAATTTCGGCGACGTCGCGGACGATGGCGAGGCCGAGCCCGGTGCCGGGCTTGCCGGTGGTGTCGAGCCGGGTGCCGCGCGTGAACAGAGTGGCGCGCTGCGCGGCGGGGATGCCGGGGCCGTCGTCCTCGACCAGGATGCAGACCATCTTGTCGCCGGCCGGTTCGACCGTCACGAACACGCGCCCGCCGCCATATTTCGCGGCATTCTCGACCAAATTGCCGAGCATTTCGTCGAGGTCCTGGCGCTCGACCCGGACTTGCGCCGTGCGGTCGCCGGCAAGGTCGATGGTGACGTCTTCGTAGAGCCGGTCAACGGCGCGCTGGACCGCTTCGGCGCTGTCCCACACGACGGCGCGCGCTTGGGCCGAGGCGCGGCGGCCGATGGCGCGGGCGCGGGCCAGGTGGTGGTCGACCTGGCGACGCATGACCGAGGCTTCGCGGATGACCGTGTCGTCGAGGTCGGCGCTGTGCGCGGTGGCGGCGTTGGTAATGACGGTCAGCGGGGTCTTGAGCGCATGGGCGAGGTTGCCGGCGTGGCGCCGCGCTTCCTCGGCCTGGGCTTCGCTATGGGCGAGCAATTCGTTGATTTCGTCGACCAGCGGCAGGATCTCGCGCGGGAAATGCTCGGCGATGCGAGTCTGCTCGCCCGACCGGATCGCCGCCACCTCGCGCCGCACCCGGCGCAGCGGCCACAGCCCGAAGAAGGTCTGCAGGGCGGCGAGCACGAGGAGGCCGAAGCCCAAAGCGGCGAAACTCCACGCCAGCGTGTTGCGCAACGCGCGCAACTGCCCGTCGACCAGCTCGCGCGATTGCGCCACCTGGAACCGCCAGACGACCGACGACGACGGCAGGATGACGTCGCGTTCGAGGATGCGCAGCGGCTCGCCGGGGAATTCGACGCTGTCATATTTGTGCAAGGCCTTGTCGCGGTGGCCGGTGTCGACACGCAGGCGCCGGTCCCACAGGGACCGCGAGGGGAAGCTGTCGGCGCCCTGCCCGGAAATCTGGAAATAAACGCCGGAGTAAGGCTCGAGGAAGCGCTGGTCGGCCGGCGGGCGGGTGAAGCGCACTTCGCCGTCGGGGCCGATTTCCGACGCCGCGATCATCGCGTTGAGGACATAGTTGAGCTGCGAGTCGAAATTGTCGACCACCGAGCGGGCGAGCACCCGGTCGAGCGCGAACCCGCCGGCGAGGAGCAGCACCCCGATCCACAGCGCGGCGACGGTGATCATCCGCCGCGTCAGCGCGCCGCCGCGGCGCTCCGTCATCGTCCCGGCAGCCGCCGCCTTCACGGTGGCGGAATCGTTCAAGCGCCGGGATCCTCGAGGCTGTAGCCGAGGCCGCGGATGGTGGTGATGGTGTCGGCGCCAAGCTTCTTGCGGATGCGCGTCACGAACACTTCGATGGTGTTCGAATCGCGGTCGAAATCCTGGTCGTAGATATGCTCGATCAGTTCGGTGCGGCTGACCACCTTGCCCTTGTGGTGCATGAGGTAGCTCAGCAATTTATATTCCTGCGCGGTCAGCTTGACCGGCTCGCCGGCGCGGGTGACCTTGCCCGACCTGGAGTCGAGGCGGATGTCGCCGGCGATGAGCTCCGAGCTGGCGTTGCCCGAGGCGCGGCGAATCAACGCGCGCAGGCGGGCGATCAATTCTTCGGTCTGGAACGGTTTCGCCAGATAATCGTCGGCCCCGGCGTCGAGCCCGGCGACCTTGTCCGACCAGCTGTCGCGCGCGGTCAGCACCAGCACCGGCATCTTGCGGCCTTCCTTGCGCCAGCGGTCGAGCACGGTCAGCCCGTCGACTTCGGGCAGGCCAAGGTCGAGCACCACCGCGTCATATTGTTCGGTCGAGCCAAGGTAATGGCCGTCCTCGCCGTCGGTGGCGAGGTCGACGGCGTAGCCGGCGCCTTCAAGGGTCGAGCGCAACTGGCGCCCAAGGTTGGGTTCGTCCTCGACGATCAAGACCCGCATGAATGTTGCCCTTTTGTGTGAAACCTGCCGCTTCTAACCCCCTCTAGCGGACAAGGTTGCGTAGGCACAACGATATGCGTGGGCCGGGCCGGCAGGCTCAGCGGTTGCCGTGGCGGCTCGACTGGTCGACGATGCGCCCGGTCTGGGCATCGACATCGACCCAGATGACGCGCCCGTCGCGCATGAACTTCAAGCGATAGGTGTCGCCGTTGAATTCAGGGCCGAGATAGTCGGCGCCGCCCATGAACGGCATGACCTTGCGCTCGATCAGCGGCAGCGGCATCGAGCGGCCACCGCGCGTCGCCATGTACGCGCGGTCCTGGTCGCGCGGCGCGTGCTGGGCGAGCGCGGGGGTGGCGGCGAAGGCCGCGGCGGCGCCCGACAGGGCAAGCAGGGTACGATACAGGCTCATGGCAATCACTTTCTGTCGCCCGGACTAGGGGCAACGCATTGAATGACTTATGAATGGGCGTGTCAGCCAGTGGCAATGGGCAAGACGGCGCCGACCTGTTGCCCAAATGCCATCGCGTGGTTGCGCTGCCCCCGGGGCGGCACCTAAGGGGCGGCAATGGCGGCGCCCCCGGTCCTTTCGTTCGAGCAGCTTGGCCTGGTGCAGGGCGAAGGCTGGCTGTTCCGTGGCCTCGACGTCCATGTCGGCCCGCGCGACCGGCTGGCGCTGATCGGCCGCAACGGCGCGGGCAAGACGACGTTATTGAAATGCCTCGCCGGGATGATCGACACCGACGTCGGGCAGCGCAAGATCGTGCCCGGCACCAGAGTCGTGCTGCTCGAACAGGATCCTGACATGAGCGGCTTCGCGATGCTCGAGGATTGGGTGCTTGGCGGGGAGCAAGCGCCGGCGCCGCACCAGGCGGCGGCGATTGCCGGGCAGATCGGCATCGACCTCGCCCGCCCGACCGCTACCGCCAGCGGCGGCGAGCGGCGCCGGGCGGCGATCGTCCGGGCGCTCGGCGTTGATCCCGACGTGCTGTTGCTCGACGAACCAACCAACCACCTCGACCTTGGCGCGATCCAGTGGCTCGAAGATTGGCTGGGGCGGTTCAAGGGCGCGTTCGTGGTCATTAGCCACGACCGCACCTTCCTCGCCCGGCTGACCAAAAGCTGCCTGTGGCTCGACCGCGGCAGCCTGCGCCGCGCCGACATCGGCTTCGGCGGCTTCGATGCCTGGACCGACGCCGTCTATGCCGAGGAGGAGCGCGCCGCCGACAAGCTCGACGCCAAGCTCAAGCTCGAGCTCCACTGGCTCCAGCGCGGGGTGACGGCGCGGCGCAAGCGCAACCAGGGGCGCCTGGCCAAGCTCCACGAGATGCGCGCCCAGCGGGCGGCGATGCTCGGCCCGGCCGGCGCCGCCAAGCTCGGCCTCGCCCGCGACGACGTGAAGTCGAAGGTGGTGATCGACGCCGAGCATGTGACGAAGGCATTTGGCGACCGGACGATCATCGCCGACTTCACCCTGCGCATCACCCGCGGCGACCGCATTGGGCTGGTCGGCGCCAACGGCACCGGGAAGACGACCCTGCTGAAGCTGCTGACCGGCGAACTCGCCCCCAACAGCGGCAAGGTGACCAGAGCCAAGACACTGAGCGGCATCGTCATCGACCAGCAGCGCAAGCTGATGGCGCCCGACAAGCGCGTCCGCGACGTGCTCGCCGACGGCGGCGACTGGATCGACGTGCGCGGCGTCAGGAAGCACATCAAAGGGTATCTGAAGGACTATCTGTTCGCGCCCGAGCTGACCGAGGCGCCCGTGGGGTCGCTGTCGGGCGGCGAGCGCTCGCGGCTGCTGCTGGCGCGCGAATTCGCCCGCGCGTCGAACCTGCTGGTGCTCGACGAGCCGACCAACGACCTCGACCTCGAGACGTTGGACCTGCTGCAGGAGGTCATCGCCGATTACGACGGGACGGTGCTGATCGTCAGCCACGACCGCGACTTCCTCGACAAGACCGTGACGGTGACCCTTGGCCTCGACGGATCGGGCAAGGTCGACGTCGACGCCGGCGGCTATGAGGATTGGGTGCGGCAGCGGGCGTCGGCTCGTGCTCCGGCGAAGGTCGGGGTCCAGCAGCGCACAAGCGCCGCGTCGCAACGCCCTGGACCGGGGAACAGGAAACTCTCGTTCAAGGATCAGCGCGACCTCGATCGTCTGCCCGGCGAAGTCGAACGACTGGAGGCCGCCATCGCCGCCGATGAAGCCGCGCTCCACGACCCCAACCTCTACACCCGCGACCCGGCGAAGTTCGCGGCGCTGACGCAAGCCATCGATGAGAAGCGCGCGGCGAAGGAGGCGGCGGAATTGCGCTGGCTGGAGGTCGCCGAAATGGCGGACGCGCTGGGCGGCTGAACCCTTGACGCAAGGGTCGCCGCCTTCCAGCATCCGTCCCTGAAGTAAGCGGGGGATCAGCGTGATGCGGAAGATCGTGCTGGCGGCGGTTGCCGTCATCGGGCTGGGTTTGGTCACGGCGCAGGCGGAAGCCGCGCAGCCCGGTGCGTTGCCGCCGCTGGGATATCTCAGCCGCACCCTGCCCAATGGCCTCAAGGTTTATTCGATTCGCGATCCCGGCAGCGCCAACGTCTCGGTCCAGATGTGGTACGAGGTCGGCTCGCGCGACGACCCGCGCGGACGGTCAGGCTTTGCGCATCTATTCGAACATCTGATGTTCAAATCCACCCGCAACCTGGTGTCGGAGCAGTTCGACCGGCTGACCGAGGACGTCGGCGGGTCGAACAACGCATCGACCAATGACGACTATACCAACTATTATGAAATCGTCCCGGCCAACCACCTCCAGCGGCTGTTGTGGGCCGAGGCGGAGCGGATGGGCTCGCTGGTGATCGACCAGCCGACCTTCGCTTCCGAACGCGACGTGGTGAAGGAAGAGTTTCGCAGCCGGGTGCTGGCCGCGCCCTACGGCAAGCTGTTCTACCTTTATTATCCGCAGATTTCCTACGCGGTGCACCCTTACGCGCGGCCGGGCATCGGCAGTATCGCCGACCTCGACGCCGCGACGATCGATGACGTCCGCGCTTTCCACGCGATCTATTACCGGCCGGACAATGCGGTGCTGGTCGTCGCCGGCAACTTCGACCAGGCGCAGCTCGACCGCTGTGTCGACAGTTACTTCAAGCCGATCCCGCGTCCGGGAACGCCGCTGCCGCGAGTCACCGTCCAGGAACCGGTGCGTATGCAGGCAAGCCATTTCACCGTGTACGAAGCCAATACGCCGTTGCCGGCGGTGCTCATCTCCTATCCCGCTCCGCCCGCCGCCAGCCGGGATTCGGCCGCGCTCGAGGTGCTGCAGGGAATTTTGTCGACGGGCGACCATTCCCGGCTGCACCAGTCGCTGGTGTATCGTGACCAGATTGCCAGTGAAGCGACGGCGTCGCTCGAGAGCCGGGCGGCCCGCGGGACGCTGGCCGTCTATGCCATCCTCGCCAGCGGCAAATCAGCCGAACAGGGCGAAGCCGCACTTCGCCGCGAAATCGCGCTCCTGCGAAGCCAGCCGGTCACTGCGGCCGAGTTGAGCGAGGCAAAGAAGGAGTTGCTGAACGGCGCGCTGCGCGAGCGCGAAACGGTTGACGGGCGCGGGGCGGCCCTCGCCCGAGCCGTCGTGCTGAGCGGTGACCCGGCGGCCGCCGACCGGCGCCTCGCGGCGATCGCCGCGGTGAGCGCGAGCGACGTCCAGCGGGTCGCGCGCCGCTGGCTGGCCGACCGCTCCAGCGCCTCGGTCCGTTATTTGCCCGACGAAATGCGCAAGGGCGGCGCCGCGGCAAACGTGATCACCACCGCATCGACAGTCCAGACGGCGCGGCTAATCGCACCGCCAAACGTGCACATCTGGCAGCCTGTGCCAGCGAGCGAGCGGATCCTGCCACCGGTCCCTGGCCCTGCCATCGTGCCGGCCGTCCCGCTTCCTGACGTCCAGACGCTGGCCAACGGGCTGCGCATCGTGACGGTCGAGGATCATGGCATACCGCTGGTCACCGCCAAGCTCGTCGCCGAGGGCGGGTCCGCGGCCGATCAGGCCGGCCGCTCGGGCACCGCAACTTTGACGTCGGCCGTCATGACCGAAGGCACCACGACCCGTTCCGCGCCTGACATTGACGCGGCCGTCGAAGCGCTTGGGGGATCGCTGGAGGCGGACGCCGGCTGGGACGCCTCGACGCTTGGCTTGACGGTTGGGCCTCGCGACCTCGACCAGGGCCTGTCGATCCTTGCCGACGTGGCGCGCAATGCCGTGCTGCCGGGGGCGGAAATTGAACGGCAACGGACGATGGCGGTCGATGCAGTCAAGCTAGCGATGGGCAATCCCGGACGAGTCGCACGCCTGGCCGCGATGCGGGCGCTTTATGGTGGCGCGGCCTATGGCAATCCCCCGGCCGGGACCGCGGCGTCGCTCCGCTCGATCAGCCGCGCCGACCTGCAGACCGCCTACCGCGGCGCCTGGACGCCGGCCGGCACGACCTTGGTCTTGAGCGGTGACATCCGGGCGACCGAGGCCAAGTCGCTGGCGGAACGCTATTTCGGGAACTGGGCGGCCTCTGCAGCGGCGCGGTCTGTGACCGCTGCGCCCGCCGGAAGCCCGCTCGGCGGCGGGGTGATCGTCGTCGACATGCCCAACAGCGGCCAGGCGGCGGTGGCTGTCGCTCGTCCAGGCATCGCGCGGGCCGATCGTCGTTATTTCCCGGCAGTGGTGGCCAATGCCATCCTGGGCGGCGGCTTCAGCGCTCGATTGAACCAGGAAATCCGCATCCGCCGCGGCCTGTCCTACGGGTCGGGAAGCTCGATTGACGCACGCCGCTCGGTAGGGCCGTTCCTGGCCGTGACGCAGACCCGCAACGATGCAGCCGCCGAGGTCCTGAGCCTGACGCTCGGCGAGATGCGCAAGCTCGGGGCCGCAGCCGTTCCCCCGGCCGAGTTTGAAGCACGCAGGTCTAGCCTTACCGGCGGCTTTGGCGAGCAGCTCGAAACCACCGAGGGAACGGCCGACCTGATCGCCGCCACCATCGGGCGGGGTCTGCCGCCACGCGCGATCGAAACTTACCTGCCAGGCGTCATTTCAGTTCGGCCCGCCGACGTGGAGTCGGTCGCCGCGGCGCTGCTGCCCGATGCCGGATCGACAATCGTCATCGTCGGGGAGGCGGCCAAGTTCGTCGATCAGCTGCGCAAGGCCTATCCCGCGCTGATCGTCATCCCGATCGCCGACCTCAACCTGGACAGCCCGACCCTGCGCTAAGGGTCACGCGCCCAGCTGATACTGCTTCATCAGGTCGTACAAAGTCGGGCGGCTGATGCCGAGCAGTTTGGCGGCGCTGGAGATGTTGTTGTCGGTACGGGCGAGGGCCTGGCGGATGGCGCGGCGGTCGGCGACTTCGCGGGCGGCGCGGAGGTTGATCGGGAGCGGCTCGGCGCCGTTGCCGCCGCCGCCCCCGCCAGGCAGATCGAGGTCGGCGGCGCCGATCAGCTTGCCGTCGGCCATGATCACCGCGCGCTTGATGCGGTTTTCGAGTTCGCGGACATTGCCCGGCCACGAATAGGCATCGATCGCCTCGGCGGCGTCTGGGGCGAGGCCCTGCACCGGGCGATTGAGGTCGCGGGCGAAGCGGTGGACGAAGTGGCGCGCGAGCAGCGAGGCATCGCCGGCGCGCTCGGTCAGGCCGGGGATCTTCACGACGATTTCGGCAAGGCGGTAATAGAGGTCGTCGCGGAAGCTGCCGGCCGCGATCATCGCGTCGAGATCCTGGTGGGTCGCACAGACGATGCGGGTGTCGACCGCGATGCCGGTGCGCCCGCCGATGCGCTCGATCACCCGCTCCTGAAGGAAGCGGAGCAGCTTGACCTGCAACGGCAGCGGAATGTCGCCGACTTCGTCGAGGAACAAGGTGCCGCCCTGGGCCTGCTCGATCTTGCCGGGCGTGGTCTTGACCGCCCCGGTGAAGGCGCCGCGCTCGTAGCCGAACAATTCGGCCTCGAGCAAATTCTCGGGGATGGCGGCGCAGTTGATGGCGACGAATTCGCCCTTGGCGCGGGGCGACAGATCGTGGACCGCGCGGGCCAGCAATTCCTTGCCGGTGCCCGAGGCGCCGAGCAGCATCACGGACACGTCGGCCCCGGCGACGCGTTCGATCGTGCGGGCGACCTTGAGCATTTCGGGCGAGCCGCTGACGATCGCGCCGAGCACCGTCTCCGCGCTGCCGCCGGCGGCGGCGAGGCGGCGGTTCTCGGCCTCGATTTCGGCGACGTGGAAGGCGCGAGCGACGATCAGCCCGAGCTCGTCGATGTCGACCGGCTTGCGGTAGAAATCATACGCGCCGAGCGCGATCGCCTTCAGCGCGCTTTCGCGCGCCCCGTGGCCCGAGGCGACGATGACCTTGGCGTGGGCCTTGAGCGCAAGGATGTCGGTCAGCGTGGCGAAACCCTCGGCGGTGCCGTCGGGGTCGGGCGGCAGGCCGAGGTCGAGCGTGACCACGGTCGGTTCGTGCAGCCGCATCAGGTCGACCGCCGCGGAGCGGTCACCGGCGATGACCACCCGATAGCCGTCATAGGCCCATTTGAGCTGGCGCTGGAGGCCCTCGTCGTCCTCGACGACCAGGAGAACCGGGAGGTCTTTTTCGTCGCTCATGCCTGTTTCCGTTTACTGGGCTTGGCCGCGGCCGGATCGGCGGCGGGGAGGTGGATGGTGAAGCGGCTGCCGTCGCCAAGGCGGCTGTCGACCGTCAGGCGGCCGCCCATGGCGACGATCAAGGCGCGCGCTTCGAACGCACCGACGCCGAACCCGCCTTCCTTGGTCGAGGCGAAGGGCTGAAACAGGCGGGTGCGGACGAAATCGGGATCCATGCCCTCGCCCTGGTCGATGATCGCGATGGCGACGCCAGCCCGTTCGCGGGTGACGCGGACGGTGACCGGCAGGTGGCGCTGACTGGCGTCGACGGCGTTCTGCAGCAGGTGGCCGATGGCCTGGCCGAGGCTGGCTTCGTCGGCCATCGCCCAGACCCCGGCGTCGCCCTTCAGCTCGACCTCATGGTCGCGGCGCTTGGCGGCGATCGCGGCCGACAGCAACGGCCGCAGCTCGAGCGGGCGCAGCTCCGCCGCGCGGGCGGCGGCCTTGGGCGCGATGCGTTGCAGAAGGTCGTTCATCTTGCCGACCGAGCCCTTGAGGGTGGCGATCATGTCGGCGCGGAATTCGGGGTTTTCGGCGTGGCGCTCGGCGTTGCGGCTGAGCAGTGACAATTGGCTGACGAGGTTCTTGATGTCGTGGAGGATGAAGGCGAAGCGGCGGTTGAAATCCTCGAACCTTTGGGCGTTCATCAGCGCCTGCTGGCCGTGCGCTTCGGCGAGGCTCGAGGCCGCCTGGCGACCGGCGGTGCGCAGCAGGTCATAATCCTCCCAGTCGAGCGGGCGGCGGTAATCGGGCGGGGCGAGCAGGACCAGGCCGACCAGCCGCTGTTCATGGATCAGCGGCACGCCGGCCCACGCTTCGGTCTCGCCGAGGAGGTCGGCGGGGATGGCAAGATCGCCGTCGCGATTGTCGCCCCAGCCGCCGCGGCGGGCCTCGAAATCGAGGATGCGGCCTTCGTGAGCGACGGTCCGCCAGAATAAAGCCACCGACTCGCGGGAAGCGTCGCGGCCTGGGGCGGGGGCGCCGTGCCAGTTCCACGCCGCCGCCGGCTCGATCGTCCCGCCTTCCTCGGCGACCAGCAGCAGACCGCCGGGCGCGTCGAGGATGTCGGCGAATGCCTTGATCACCCGCTGGCCGAGCGGCGGCGCCTCAGGACCCCAGGCGCCGAGCGTGTCGGTGAAGCGCAGCCATTCGGTGCGATAATCGTAGCGGTGCTCGAAGAAATGCTTGGCGACCTTGACCTTGGCCCAGGCGCGGGCGCGCTCGCTCGGCAGCAGCACCATCGCCGCCAGCGTCATCGTCGCCAGCGCCGCGACGCCGAGCGCGCGGGCCCAATCGACCCCCGACCCGCCAAGCGCGGTGGCGAGGATCGCCATCACCGCGAAATAGGCGCAGATCGCCAGCAGCGACAGCGACTGGAAGGTGGCGGCGCGCGACAGGCGGATGCGCCACGCCTCGCGCCGGCTGCCGGCCATGGCGAACAACGGCGCGGTCAAGGCGACCGCCACGCCGCGCCACGCGAACAGGGTCTTGGCCGCCGGCATGCCGAAGTAAGCGACGGTGTAGAGGTTCAAATCGAACCCCCACAACAGCGCCAGCGCGAGCATCGCCAGGCGGATGCCGCCGCGGCTGGCCGGCGCCGCCTGGCCATAGACGTTGTGGACCAGCACCAGCGAGCCCGCAGCGGCGGTGATGCGAAGGATGATCGCGGTCATCACCAGCGCATGACCGGTGCCAAGGTCGCTCGTGTCGACCAGCCACGGCAGCGCGTCGACCACCAGTTGCAGCCCGAGCACGCCGCCGACCGCGGCATAGACTGGACGGACGCCCCGCTGGCGCTTGTCGGCCCCGCCGCTCGGGTCGGACAGGCGGTAGAGCACGCCGACCCACACCAGGTTGCGGGCGGTCTCGGCATAAGCGGCGAGCATCGAATCGGGCGCGACCGCGGTCAGCCACGCCCAGCAGCCGGTCAGCGCGAAGGCCGCGAGCAGCACCTTCTGATCGTCGAACAGGCGTCCGCGCCGAAGCTCCCACAGCATCAGTGCGGCGAACAGCATCGCCGCCAGTCCGTGCGTCCAGAAGGTGATCAGCGTCGTCACAGGCCCCCGATTGTCAAATTACCCGACATGCAGGCCACTGTCGCTAAACTTTACAAAGATTGTCTGAACGGCGGCATGCTTCCTCTTGGCCGCCGTTCCGTTAAGGAGGGGCGATGAGCGATAGCCAGCGACCCAGACCGATCCGCCCCGTGATCCTTGCCGGGGGTGCCGGCACCCGGCTGTGGCCGCTGTCGACCGCTGCCGCGCCCAAGCATTTGCTGCCATTGCTCGGCCCCCAGACCTTGTTCGATGAGACGCTGGAGCGGCTTGGCGGCGACGGCCTGTTCGGCCCGCCGATCGTCGTCGCCAATGTGGCGCAGGAGCAAGCGCTGGTCGCGCTGCTCGCGCCGATCGCCGGGGCGCGGCTGTTGCTCGAGCCGATGAAGCGCGACAGCGGCCCGGCGATTGCCCTTGCGGCGCTGGCCGCCGACGACGGCGACTTGCTGCTGGTGTGCCCGAGCGACCAGCATGTCGCCGACGTTGCCGCGTTCCGCGCCGCGGTCGCCAGCGGGCGCGCCGCGGCCGAGGACGGCGCCATCGTCACCTTCGGCATCGAGCCCGATCATCCCGCCACTGGCTATGGCTACATCAAGGCCGCGCCAAGCCGCGGCCAGGCGCCGTTCACGGTCGAAAGGTTCGTCGAGAAACCGCCGCTCGCTGCCGCCGAAGCGATGCGCGCGGCGGGCGGCCACTACTGGAACGCCGGCATTTTCCTCGCCAGCGCCGCGACCTGGCGCGCGGCGTTTGTCGAGCATGCCCCCGAGATGCTCGACGCCGCCCGCGCCGCGCTCGCCGCCGCCGACACCGACGGCATCGCCACGCGCATCGACCTTGCCGCCTTCGCCCGCTCGCCGTCGCAGTCGATCGACTATGCGGTAATGGAGAAAGCGGCGCGGGTGATGGTCGTGCCGGTGGCGATGGGCTGGTCGGACGTCGGCAGCTGGCAATCGGTCCACGACGCCGTCGCCAAGGATGCCGACGGCAACAGCGCCGCGCCCGGCACGACGGTGATCGACAGCCGCGGCACGCTGGTGCGGTCG
Organism: Sphingomicrobium sp.; assembly: GCA_039929125.1. Taxonomy (GTDB): domain Bacteria; phylum Pseudomonadota; class Alphaproteobacteria; order Sphingomonadales; family Sphingomonadaceae; genus Sphingomicrobium. The sequence goes on along the minus strand of JBDSRV010000073.1, from coordinate 4,937 downwards.
AGCGGCCCGAAGGTGGCGGCGATCGGGGTCGACGATCTGGTGATCATCGCCACGCCCGACGCGGTGCTGGTCACCCGCCGCGATTCGGCGCAACGGGTGCGCGAAGCGGCGGCCTGGTTCGACGAGGAGAATGACGGATGAGCGGCAAGCGAGCGATCGGGCAAAGCGGGATCGAGGTGGCGCCGCTAGCGCTTGGCGGCAACGTCTTCGGGTGGACCGCCGACGAGCCGACCAGCTTCGCCATCCTCGACGCCTTCGTCGACGCCGGCGGCAATATGATTGACACCGCCGACGTCTATTCGGCGTGGGTCCCGGGCCACAAGGGCGGGGAGAGCGAGGCGCTGATCGGGCGCTGGCTGAAACGCGATCCGGCCAAGCGCGACAAGGTCGTCATCGCCACCAAGGTCGGCTTCATGGCCGGGCTCAAACCCGACAGCATCGCCCCGTCGTGCGACGGGTCGATCGAGCGGCTGGGCACCCACATCGACCTCTATTACCAGCACAAGGACGACGACAGCGTTCCGCTGGCCGACAGCCTGGCGGCGTTCGACGCGCTCAAGAAAGGGGGCAAGATCCGCGCCATCGGCCTATCGAACTTCACCGCCGAGCGGGTCGAGGAAGCGCTCGCGGCGTGCCACGCCAACCACCTTGAACTGCCGGTCGCGCTGCAGCCGTGGTATAATCTGGTCGAGCGCAAGAGATTCGAGGACGGGCTGGAAACCGTCGCCGCCAACCAGGGGCTGGCGGTATTTCCTTATTACAGCCTCGCCAACGGCTTCCTGAGCGGCAAATATAGGTCGAAGGACGACCTCGGCCAAAGCCCGCGCGGCCTACGCAGCGTCGAGTATCTCGAAGGCAAGGGCATGCGCGTACTCGCCGCGCTCGACGAGGTGGCGGCGGAAACCGGCGCCAGCCTGGCGACCATCGCGCTCGCCTGGCTCAAGGCCAAGGGCCCGGTCACCGCGCCGATCGCCAGCGCCACCAGCCTGGAGCAGTTGAAGGACCTGATCGCGGCGATGACGCTCGACCTGTCGCCGCACCAGATCGACGCGCTCGACATGGCCAGCGACGACTAGGCTCAGCCGGCCGGAACCAGCTCCATGACGTCGGTCAGCGATTCGAACGCCGGGCTTGGGAACACCATCCGCCAGCGCGCCGGGCCGACGCGCTCGACCCACGCGGCGACGTCGCGGTCGGTGTCGCGGCCATATTGCATCGCCCGAGCCTCGTCGCCGAGCACCAACGTGCCGAGCAGCACCTGACGAGTCGCTTCGCCAGGGAAGATCAGCCCGACCGGCCGTTGCGACCCGGTCAGCTTGGCGAACCCCTGCAAATTCTTTTCCTGCTGCACGCGGCAGGCGAAGGCCGGGTAGGCGACGTAATCGAGCCCGCCCTCGCTCTTGGCGCCGAGCTTGATCACCCGGCAGCGATACTGGCCGTTGGGGATCCGCCCGCCGCCTAGCGCGGCATCGGGCAGCAGCAGCGCACCCTCGGCGTCGACCTCGGCGCCGTGGCCGGCGGCGCGGGCGCGGGCGATCCCGCGCACCATCGCGCCGCGCCAGTCGCGCAGCCGCAGGCGATCGTTTTCGGTGATCACCGTCCGCCAGTCGGTCGAGGCGGCGGTGATGGGGCGGGTCGAAGGGTTGCCGGCGCAGGCCGCCACGGCAATCGCGGCGGCGGTGGGCAAGAGGAGGAAGGCGGTACGCATCGGCCCGAGCCTAAGCCGCCGTCCAGCCGCCGTCCATGCTGAGGTTGGCGCCGGTCACCGACTGGGCCAGGTCGCCGCACAGATAAAGGACCAGGCTGGCGACTTCCTCGGGCGTGACGAAGCGCTTGGTCGGCTGGGCTGAGAGCAAGACCTCGTTGATCACCTGGTCGCGGGTCAGGCCGCGGGCCTTCATCGTGTCGGGGATCTGCCGTTCGACCAGGGTCGTCCAGACATAGCCCGGCGAGATGCAGTTGACGGTGATGCCGTCCCGCGCGGTCTCCAGCGCGACCGTCTTGGTGAAGCCGGCGACGCCGTGCTTGGCGGCGACATAAGCCGACTTGTTGGGCGACGCGACCAGGCTGTGGGCGGAGGCAGTGTTGACGATCCGGCCCCAGCCCTTGGCGCGCATCGCCGGTACGGCGAGGCGGGTGGTGTGGAACACGGCGGTGAGGTTGATCGCCACGATCGCGTCCCACTTGTCGGTCGGGAAATCGGCCACCGGGGAGACGAACTGGATGCCGGCATTGTTGACCAATATGTCGGGGCCGCCAAGCTCGGCAGTGCAGCGCGCCATCATCGCCTCGATCGCGGAAACCTGGCCAAGGTCGGCGCCGTCATACAGGCACTTGGCGCCCGATGCGGCTTCAAGCTCGGCACGGATCGTCTCGATCTCGGCGGCGTCGCCGAAGCCGTTGAGCATCACCTGGGCGCCCTCGGCGGCGAGCGTGCGGGCGATCGCCAGCCCGATGCCCGAGGTCGATCCGGTGACCAACGCGGTCTTGCCTTGCAATGTCATCGCTCACTCCTTGTTCGCCGCCCGCCTGTCGCGCCCGCCGCGACGATTTGCAACCGTTACGCAGGTGAAGCATTGGGGATGCAGCGAACTGGTCAGGGAGAGAGCGGATGCGGCTGGATGGGCCCGAAAGCGGCAATGTCGAATATGATTCGGGACGCAGCGCCGGGTTCGGCGGCGGGATGGGCGGCGGCCTGTTCGGGCTGATCTTCCAGCTCGTCGCGTCGCGTTTCGGCATCGTCGGCATGGTCGTGCTGGCGCTCGGCTATTGCGCCCTCCAGTCGTTCGGCGGCGGGCTGAGCGGCGGCGGCAGCTCGACCGCGACCGGCACGTCGGGCCATATCGCGGTCGATCCCAACACCGACAAATTCGTCCGTCGCGTGCTCGGCTCGACCGAGCAGGTATGGACCCAGATTTTCCAGCAGGCGGGCGCGCAATATTCGCCGACCGTGCTGCATTTCTATTCGAACCAGGCGCAATCGGGCTGCGGCGCGGCGCAGTCGGCGATGGGGCCATTCTATTGCCCGACCGACAAGAAGATCTATCTCGACGCCGAATTCTTCAACGAATTGTCGCGCCGCTTCCAGGCGCCGGGCGATTTCGCCCAGGCCTATGTCGTCGCGCATGAGGTCGGCCACCATGTCCAGGACATGGAAGGCACGCTCGGTCAGGTGCAGGCGGCGCAGGCGCGGGCCGGCGAAGTCGGCGGCAACCAGATGCAGGTCGGCATCGAGCTCCAGGCCGATTGCTATGCCGGCGTATGGGCCAAGCGTTCGGGCGCGCTCGAGGCTGGCGACATCCAAGAAGGCATGCGCGCCGCCGAAGCGATCGGCGACGACACGCTGCAAAAGGAAAGCCAGGGCCGGGTGACCCCCGACAGCTTCACCCACGGCAGCTCGGCGCAGCGCATGGAAGCGCTCCAGCGCGGGCTCGCCAATGGCGACCCGGCGCAATGCAATTATACGAAGTAAGCTAGAGCTTCACCAGCATCTTGCCGGTGTTGGCGCCGCTGAACAGGCCGAGGAAGGCGTCCGGCGTCTTCTCCAGCCCTTCGACCACCGTGTCGCGGTTCTTGACTGCGCCGCTCGCCAGCCAGCCGCCCATGTCGCGGTAGAATTCGCCGATCCGCGGCAGATAGTCGGTGTAGATGAAGCCGGCCACGCGGATGCGCATGGCGATCACCCGCATGATGTAGCGGAAGCAGGCCGGCTCGCCGCTGTTGTAGCTGTCGATCATCCCGCAGATCGCGAAGCGCGCGTTCTGCCGCGCCACCGCGAACGCGGCGTCGAGATGGTCGCCGCCGACATTGTCGAAATAGACGTCGATGCCCTTCGGCGCCGCCGCGACCAGGCTCTTGACCACCGGCCCGGCCTTGTAGTCGATGACCTCGTCGGCGCCCAATGAGCGGACGAAAGCGCATTTCTCGGCCCCGCCGGCCGAGCCGATGACGGTCATGCCGCATGCCTTGGCCATTTGCACCACCGCCGACCCGACCGCGCCCGCGGCGGCGGAGACGAACACGATGTCGCCTTCCTTGGCCGAGGCGACATCGAACAGCCCGAAGTAACCGGTCGCGCCGGTCAGCCCGAGGTTGGCGAGGAACGCCTGCGACGGTGCACCGAGATCGGGCAGCTTGTTGAGCGCGGCCGCCGGGACGACCGCTTCGTCGCGCCACCCGGCCATGTGGAACACGGTGTCGCCGGGCGCAAAGCCGGGGTCGCAGCTCTCGATCACTTCGCCGACCGCGCCGCCGTCCATCGGCTGGTCGAGTGCAAACGGCGGGACGTAGCTTTTGACGTCGTTCATCCGCCCGCGCATGTAGGGGTCGACCGACAGCCAGCGGTTGGCGACCCGGACCTGGCCGTCCTCGAGCGGCGCCGACGGCTGATCGACCAACGCGAAATTGTCCATCGTCGGAAGCCCCTGCGGGCGGCTCTTCAAGGTCCAGGCGCGGCTCATCATCGGTTCTCCTTCGGTCGGTTTGCCGGTGAACCGCGGCGTCGCCTTTATCAAGCCCGGATGGTCTGTAAATGAAACTTGTCGGGCGGCGTTGCGCGCCGGGAAAAGCGCCGCTATTGGGCCTCTGCCAAGGGCGCGGGGCTGTAGCTCAGATGGGAGAGCGCTGCAATCGCACTGCAGAGGTCAGGAGTTCGATCCTCCTCAGCTCCACCACCCGTCCCTTGGCTTTTCCCCGCGTCGATCCGACCTAAGAAGCGCCCATGAAAAAGGCCCCCCGCCGCTTGGGCGAGGAGCCGATTTCTGCCTGCGTTTAAACGACGCTTAGTCGTCGTCGCGGTTGGTCAGGAAGGCTGGGGCGAACTCGGGGGCGGGGCCGTCCGAATTGCCGCCGCCTTCGCGCTCCCGGCGCGGGCCACGATCGCCGCTGCCGCCTTCGCGGCGCGGACCACGGTCGCCGCCGTCACGGCGCGGACCCCG
>JBDSRV010000072.1:0-23174 GCA_039929125.1 Sphingomicrobium sp. | reverse complement strand
CACTCTGCCTCCAGGGCTCCGGCCTTCGCCGGAGCACGACAGGGTCCGAATCCGCGTCGACGATGGCGTGGTCGAGGGCGGCGAAGTCAGCATGTTCTATGACCCGATGATCGCCAAGCTGGTGACGTGGGCGCCGACGCGCGACGGCGCGATCAAGGCGCAGGTCGAAGCGTTCGACTCGTTCCAGATCGACGGGGTCAGCGACAATATCGACCTCCTGTCGGCGCTGATGCAGCACCCGCGGTTCAAGGCCGGCGCGCTGACCACCGGCTTCATCGCCGAGGAATATCCAGACGGCTTCCACGGCGCCCCGGCCGACGAGGCCTTGGTCGCCGATTTGGCGGCGATCGCGGCGCTGGTGGCGGCGACGCACGAGACCCGCGCGGCCTTGATCGACGGGCAATTGGGCGGGCCGGTGTTCCCCGACGGCGACTATGTCGTGCGGGTCGCTTCGGCTGCTGGCGCAGGGCTTGGGGCGGACGAATATGCGGTCGCGGTCGAGCCGTATGACGGCGGCCTTTTGGTCAGCATCGACGGCGAGGAAGAGATTGACGTCATCGCCGATTATGTCCCCGGGCAGCGGCTGGTCGTCGCCGACCTCGATGGGCGGCGGCGGATCGTCCAGGTGGCGCGGGACGGCCGCAGCTGGTTGCTGACGACGCGCGGCGCCGCGCACAAGGTGCAAGTGCTGAGCCCGCACATCGCGGACTTGACCCGGCACATGATCGCGAAAGTGCCGCCCGATTTGTCGCGCTTCCTGATCGCGCCGATGCCGGGGCTGCTGACCAAGCTTGAGGTCAAGCCGGGCGACGCGGTCGAGGCGGGGCAGCCGGTGGCGGTGATCGAGGCGATGAAGATGGAGAATATCCTGCGCGCGACCAAGTCGACCAAGGTCAAATCGGTGTCGGCCGGGGTCGGCGAGAGCCTGAGCGTCGACCAGGTGATCGTCGAGTTCGAGTAAGAAGCGGGGGAGGCCGGCTTGTCGTTCGTCGAAACCTTTGCCGCGCAGGGCTGCCTGGTTGTCGACCGGTTGTTCGACCCGGCGTTGATCGAGCAGGTTCACGGCGAATACCGGCGCCAATATGCCGCCTTCGACCCGGCCGACCTGCCGCTTCACATGAAGGTTGGCGAGGGGCGGCTGCACCTGCCGATGCGGATGACCGGGCCTTTGCTCGACCCGGCGTTTTACGCCCATCCGCTGTTGATGCGAATGATCGCGAGCCTGCTTGGCGACACGTTCCTGATCGACAATGTCAATTGCGTGGTGGCGCTCGCCGGGGCGGGCGAGCAGCGCATCCACATGGACCATAACTGCCTGTTCCCGGAGCAGCGAGATGTAGGCGATCGCGCGCCGCCTTATGCGGTGACGGTCGCCATCGCGCTGATCGACCTCGACAAGGCGACGGGGACGACGCGATTGTTTCCGGGCAGCCTTGCCGCGGCGAGCGACGCCGACGGCAACCCGCCTGCGTTCGGCGGGGACATCAAGCCATTCGTCAGGCGCGGCGGCTGCTTCCTGATGGATTACCGGCTGTGGCACCACGGCCTGGCCAACCGGTCGGATGTCGACCGGCCGATCCTGTACATCGTCTACTCGCGCGAATGGTTCACCGACGTGCGCAATTTCAAGAAGCATTCGCGGCTTTTGGTCGATGCGAGCGAGCTTGAGCGCATTCCCATCGAGCACCGCTCGCTGTTTCGGCGGCTGTCGGCGCAGGGACTGCTTGACCTGTCGATCAAGCAAGTGCTGGGCCAGGCCTGAACGGCGGGCCAAGGAGTAAGCGTAGGCGTCGGGATTGATAGTCGTTGGGGGAGAAAATGATGCGACGCCTTGGCTGCCTGCTGCTGCTGATGTTGTCCTTGCCGTCGGCGGTTAGCGCCAAGGACGGACCGGCGGCGGGGCATTATCTGTTCGTGTGGACGGGCGACCAGGCCAAGGCGGGCAAGGATTTCATCGCCGTGTTCGACGCCGATCGGGGATCGGCTGCCTATGGCAAATTGCTGACCAGCGTCGCGACCGATCAGACCAGCGTGCGCATCCACCATACCGAATATGTCATGCCCGAAAGCGGGATGCTGTTCGCCAACGACCATGACGCGGGGCGAACGTTCGTCCTCAACCTCAAGGACCCGCTGCACCCCAAGGTGGCGGCGTCGTTCGGCGACCTGGCGGGCTTCTCCCGGCCGCACAGCTTCATCCGCCTGCCCAATGGCCATGTGCTGGCGTCGTTCCAGCATGTCGCCGGGGCGATGGATCATGGCGCGATGGCGATGGGGGGCGGGCTGGTCGAGATCGACGAGGCGGGCCATGCGGTGCGCGCCGCGGGCAATGTCGACCCGGCATTCCCGGGCGCGCTGATGATGCCCTACAGCCTTGCCGTCCTGCCGGGGATCGACCGCGTGCTGTCGACAAACTCGTCGATGCACAGCGAGGATATCGCGGGAACGACGGTGCAGCTGTGGCGGCTGTCCGACCTCAAGTTGCTGAAGACCGCCTATCTCGATCCGGGCGCCGAGCTGTACGGCCACCTTAACCCCGAGGAAGCGCGGGTCGGGCCCGACGGCGCGGTCTATGTCCAGACCCTGGCCTGCGGGATCGAGCGGGTGACCGGGCTGGCCGACGGCACGCTGCGATCGAAGCTGGTCCATGTATTCCCCGGCGCCAATTGCGGGGTGCCGACCATCGCCGGCCATTTTCTGGTGCAGAGCGTGCCGGCGGTGCACGGTTTTATCGTGATCGACATCGCCGACGGCGAGCGGCCGAGGGAAGTGTCGCGGCTGACGATCAGCAACGTGTACCTGCCGCACTGGACCGCGTGGGACGCGGCCAGCGGGCGGTTGGTCGTCACGTCGACCCAGAGCGGCGACCGGACCTATTTGCTCAAGCTTGACGGGACGAGCGGGGCGTTGACGATCGACGAGGGATTTCGCGGCGACGACGGCAAGCCCGGCGTGAGCTTCGCCACCCGCCGCTGGCCGCACGGCTGGACCGGCGAAGGCAAGCCCCACGGCGCGGTTTTATCGCGCTAGGCGGCGACAGGAACGGGGGACGCTGCTCACCCGTTGGGCGGGGCGAAGGAGTTTGCCGGTGCCCACCCCCCATCACCCTCGGCCGTTGCGCGGCCTTGCCGCTGGAATCGCCGCGGGCCTCGCCGCGTCGCTGGCGATGAACCTGTTCCAGCGGGCGTGGACGAGGGTGTCGCCCTTGCCCGAGGGCGACGACCCGGCGACGGTAAAGGCAGCCCAGAAGACGCGCCGCGCCGCGACCGGGAAATATTTCGCGAGGGAGGACAAGGAAGCGGCCGGCAATGCGGTCCATTATCTGTTCGGCGCCGGGCTCGGCGCGGCCTATGGCCTGATCGCCGAATATCGTCCTGAAGTGACCAAGGGGTTCGGCACCTTGTTCGGCGCCGCCAGCGCGGCGCTCGATGAGGTCGGTGTGCCCGCCGCGGGACTCAGCGGCCCGCCGACCAACTTCCCCGCCGCGACGCATGCTTACGCGCTGGCGTCGCACGTCGTGTTCGGCGGGGCGACCGAAGCAGGGCGGCGCTTGCTGCGGGGGAAGGCCTAGCCCCGACGCAACTCGCCGCGCCGCAACTTACCGGTCGCGGTCTTGGGCAGGGTGTCGACGAACTCGATGTCGCGGGGATATTTGTACGGCGCGATTCGGTCCTTGACGAAGGCCTTGAGGCCGTCAGCCAATTCGCCGCTGGGCGTCGCAAAATCGGCCAGGACGACAAACGCCTTGACCATCTGTCCGCGCTGTTCGCAGGGCACGCCGATAACCGCGCATTCGGCGACCGCCGGGTGGGCGAGGAGGGCGTTCTCGACCTCCGGCGCGCCGATGTTGTAGCCCGAACTGACGATCATGTCGTCGGAGCGGGCGAGGTACCAATAATAGCCATCGGCATCGCGGCGGTAGGTGTCGCCCGTGATATTCCATCCATTTTGGACGTAATCGGCCTGGCGCGGGTCGTCGAGGTAGCGGCAGCCAGTCGGGCCCTTGACCGCGAGGCGGCCCTCGCCTTCGGCCAGCGGCTGACCTGAGGGGTCGAGCACGGTGGCCTGGTAGCCGGGCACGGCGCGGCCGGTGCTACCGGGGCGGATGGCGGCGCCGCTTTCGCCGATGAAGATATGCATCATCTCGGTCGCGCCAATGCCGTCGACGATGGCGAGGCCGGTGCGTGTGCGCCACGCCTGCCAGATCGCCTCGGGCAGATGCTCGCCGGCGCTGAGGCAGCAACGCAAGCTCTTGAGGGCGGCATCGAGGCCCGGGTCTGCCAGCATCGCCTTGTAGGCGGTCGGCGCGGTGGCGAGGTGAGTGACGTCGTGCGCGGCGATCGCTTCGAGCATGGCCGCCGGGCCGCCCTGCTCGAGCGTCGCGGTGGCGGCGCCGGCGCGCAGCGGGAACAGCAATGTCGCGCCGAGGCCGAAGGTGAAGGCGATCGGGGCCGACGTGAGGACGATGTCGCCGGGCCCGCAAGCAAAATGAGCGCGGGCAAAAGTGTCGCACGGGGCGAGCATGTCGCGGTGGAAATGGACGCAGCCCTTGGGCACGCCGGTAGTGCCGCTGGTGAAGGCGATCAGCGCGGGGTCATCGGCGGCGGTTTCGAGCGGCGGGAGCGGGGCGAGTCCGGCGCAGCGAGTCTCGAGCGCGCCCTGGCCATAGTCGCCGTCATATTTGACGAGGTGCTTGACGACATGGGTCTGGTCCATCGCCTCGCGGAAGTCGCCGATGAACCGGCTGTCGACCAAAGCGTGGGAGATTTGGGCGCGGTCGATGACGGTGGCGATCTCGCCCGGACGGAGAAGGGGCATGGTCGTGACCGCGACGCCGCCGGTCTTGAGCACCGCCAGCCACGCGGCGAACAAGGTATAGCCGTTGGGGCCGCGCAGCAGTACGCGGTTGCCGGGGACGAGGCCTTCCTCCTCGACCAACAGGCGGGCGATGCGGCCGGAGAAATCGTCGAGCTGGGCGTAGGTCCAGCGGCCGTGGGCGTTGACCACCGCCAGCGCGTCGGGGGCGCCGCCCTTGAGCAGCTCGGCGGCGGCGTTGAGGCGGTCGGGGGTGTCGAGCAAGAGGAAGTCGGGGAGCGCCTCGGGGGGCGGCAGGCGATCGCGGACGAATGGATCGGTGGTCATTAGGCCAACAACATCCGTTCGTCCTGAGCTCGTCGAAGGACTGCACTTCCTACCGCGACCAACAGCAACAAGGACAGCCCTTCGACAAGCTCAGGGCGAACGGACTGACTTGGTATTCGGCGATTCATCAGTCCTCGACCACCGCCGTCGCTTCGATCTCGACCACCGCCGACGAATTGACGAGGCCCTTGACCTCGACCAGCGCGACGGCGGGATAATGGTCGCCCATGACCGATTTCCACACCGCGGCGAGCTCGTCGCGGCGGACACGATATTGGTCGCAGTCGGTGACGTAGATGGTCAGGCGGACGATATGGCGGGGTTCGGCACCGTCCTCGGCGAGGATCGCGGCGATGTTCCTGAGCGCCTGGCCGAACTGCACCTCGAACAGATGCGAGGTAACGATTTCCTGCTCGTTCCAGCCGATCACTCCCGCGGTGAAGATCATGCGGCCGGCGCCGACGCTGATGCCGTTCGAATAGCCCTTCGGGCGGGGCCAGGTGGGGGGGTGGAGAATCTTCATGGTCTGAACCCTTTGAGGAGGTCGCGGGCTATGACAAGACGCTGCACTTCGCTGGCGCCCTCATAGATGCGTAAAGCCCTGATTTCGCGATATAATTCTTCAATCTTGGCGCCTTTGGTCACGCCCAGTCCGCCGTGCAGCTGGAGCGCCATGTCGATCACCTTTTGCGCTTCCTCGGTGGCGTGGAGCTTGGCCATGGCGGCGAAGCGGCGGTTGTCGCGCTTTTGCGTGTCCTGTGTCCAGGCGGCGCGGGCGATGAGCAGGGCCGAGGCGTCGATGCGCGTCGCCATCTCGGCGAGGGTCGCCTGGGTCACGGCATTGTCGGCGAGCGTGGCCTGCCCAAGCTTGCGGGTGGTGGCGAAGGCCAGCGCCTCGTCGAGCGCGCGGCGGGCGAAGCCGAGCGCGGCGGCGGCGACGGTGACTCGGAACAGGGTCAGCGTGCGCATGGCGATGGCGAACCCGTCGCCGGGCGCGCCGATCATCGCCGAGGCGGGCAGGCGGACGCCGTCGAGGCGCAGCCGCGCGAGCGGGTGGGGGGCGATGACGTGGATGCGCTCGGCGACGCTTAGGCCGGTGGTCGGCACCGGCAGGATGAACGCGCTGAGTCCCTTGGCGCCATCGTCGGAGGTGCGCGCGAACAAGGTGATGACGTCGGCGATGGTGCCGTTGGAGATGTAGCTCTTCTCCCCGTCGATGACCCAGTCGTCGCCATCGCGGACGGCGCAGGTGGAGATGTTGGCGGCGTCCGAGCCGGTGTCGGGCTCGGTCAGCGCGAAAGCGGCAATCGCGCTGCCGGCGGCGACCCCGGGGAGCCAGTCGGCGCGTTGCTCGGCGTCGCCGGCGAGGCTGATCGCGCCCGATCCCAATCCCTGCATGGCGAAGGCGAAATCGGCCAGGCCCGAGGCGCGGGCGAGCGTCGCTCGGGCAATCGCCAGGCTGCGCACGTCGGGCGCCCGGTCGCCATCGGCGACGGCGAGCTTGAGGAAACCCGCCTCACCGAGATTGTGGACCAAGGCGCGGCACGCGGCGTCGACGTCGTCGGCGTGGACATCGCCGAGGCGGTGCGCGCAATACTCGCCGAGGCGCTCGGCAAGCTCGCGGTGGCGCGGCTCGAAGAAGGGCCAGTCGAGGTCCATCAGTCAGTCACCCTGGAATTTCGGGGTGCGCTTGGCGGCGAACGCCTCATAGGCGCGGCGGAAATCGTTGGTCTGCATGCACTGGGCCTGGGCCTTGGCCTCCATCGTGATCGCCTGGTCGATGGGTACCGCCCATTCGGCATCGAGCTGCCTTTTGGTCATGGCGTGGGCGAAGGCGGGGCCGCCGGCGAGCGACGCGGCGAGGGCCTGGGCGTCGGCCAGGACATTGTCGGACAGACGGTTCCAGAAGCCCCAGGCGAACCCTTCGTCGGCATCCATCGTGCGGCCGGTGAACAGCAGATCGGCGGCGCGGCCGTGGCCGACGATGCGCGGCAGGATGGCGCAGGCGCCCATGTCCGCGCCGGACAGGCCGACGCGGGTGAACAGGAAGGCGGTACGCGCGTCGCGGGAGGCGAGGCGCAGGTCGCTGGCCATGGCGAGAATCGCGCCGGCGCCGGCGCACACCCCTTCGACTGCGGCGATGACCGGCTGCGGGCAGGCGCGGATCGCCTTCACCAGGTCGCCGGTCATGGTGGTGAAATCGAGCAGGCCGGGCGCGTCCATCCTGGTCAGCGGGCCGATGATCTCATGGACGTCGCCGCCCGAGCAGAAATTGCCGCCGGCCCCGGTCAGGACAACGGCGCGGACTTGTGGCGCATCGGTCAGCGACCGAAACGTGTCGCGCAGTTCGGCATAGCTGTCGAAGGTCAGCGGGTTCTTCTTCTCCGGCCGGTCGAGGGTGATCGTCGCCACCCCCTCGGCGAAGGCCCAGCGGAAATGGGTCGGCGTGAAATCGGCCGGGTTCACGCGCTGGTGCCGCCGTCGATGGTGACGCAGGCGCCGTTGATCGAGCCGCTCAACGGATGGCACAGGTTGACGATCGAGGCGGCGACCTCGTCGGCGGTGATCAGCCGGCCGTTGGCGTTCAGGGCGGCCAGCGCGGCGCGCGACGCGTCGAGGTCGCGTTTGGTGACTCGCGAGATCCGCTCGGCCGAATCGTCGACCATCGGCGTGTCGACGAACGACGGGCAGATGGCATTGATCGTCAGGCGGGTCTTGGCGAATTCGAGCGCGAGGCTGCGCACCAGCCCGACGACGCCGTGCTTCGAGGCGACATAAGGCGCGGCATAGGCGCCGCCCTTCAATCCCGCGACCGAGGCGACGACAATCAGGCGTTTGCCGTCGCCGTCTCCCTCCAACAGGTCGGGCAACGCAAGCTGGGCGCCGTCGAACACCGCAGTCAGATTGGTGGCGATGATCGCGTCGAACGTCTCGCGCTTCGTGCGCAGGAACGGCGCGCTGTCGCCGATGCCGGCGTTGAGCACGACATAGTCGAACTTGCCCCCATCGGACCGGGCAGCATCGAACGCGGCTTCCATCGCGGCGCGGTCGGTCATGTCGGCGGGATAAGCGCGGCCGCCGACGTCCCTGGCGACCGCATCAAGCGGCTCGCGGCGCCGCCCGATCAACGACACGCTCGCGCCCTCGGCGGCGAGCATCCGCGCCGCCGCGGCGCCGATCCCGCTACCGCCGCCGGTGACCAGCGCATGCTTGCCCTTTGCCCAGCCCAAATCACGTCCCCTTTTTGTGGCGTGCGAAGCTTGGCCGATGGGTCGGCGAGTGGCAAGCTGGCCTCGGCCAGGGCGCCAATACGATGATGTCCGCTAAGGGTGGAAAGCGGGCACGTTAGAATCCTGCTAGTGGTAGCGCGCCTGCCTGGGAAGAAACGGAGCGTCGCATGAATCTCGAGCAAGCATCCTTCGTTGCTCAGATCGCCTCTGCCGTCGCGATCATTGCGTCGCTGTTTTTCGTCGGCTTTCAGCTCAAGCACGCGACCGCGGCAATCCGCGGCTCGTCGTCGCAAGCGCACTCCGGTCTCTATACCGCGCTCGTGCAGAGCATCATCAACAATGCCGATTTTGCACGGATTTGGTCGGTCGGGCTGACCGACCCGAACGCGCTCGCCGAAGACGAGTGGGTCCGGTTCGTCGCCTATGCCAGTGCGCTGTTCAGGCTTTACGAATCGTCGCGAGTCCAGTGGCAGCACGGCAGACTGGACGACGAGCATTGGCACACCATCGAGAGGCAGGCGGTCAGTTTCAGGCAGCTTTCGGGGATGGAAGCGGCCTGGAAGCTGCGCTGCGACTGGTACTCGCCGGACTTTCGCGCCTGGTTCGAGAGCCTCGAACCGGCTGGCTCATCCGTCTACGACCGCGCCTGAATTGGCTTGGCCAATCACACCCAAACCCGATTCAACCTCTTTGATGCCAGACGCAGCCGCAGCTTGAGTTAGCAGGGCGGCGGGGGTTGGCGCGCGGCTGCGGCCATGGCAAGCGAGGCGCGAAGGAGACCACCCCCGATGAAGACCCGCGCCGCCGTCGCGTTCGAAGCCAAGCGCCCGCGGGAGATCGTCGAGGTCGACCTCGAGGGCCCAAGCGCCGGGGAGGTGCTGGTCGAGATCATGGCGACCGGGATCTGCCATACCGACGCCTATACATTGGACGGCCTCGACAGCGAGGGCCTGTTTCCGTCGATTCTGGGGCACGAGGGCGCGGGCGTGGTGCGCGAAATCGGCGCCGGGGTGACGTCGGTGGCGGTTGGCGACCACGTCATCCCGCTCTACACGCCCGAATGCCGCCAGTGCAAAAGCTGCCTCAGCGGCAAGACCAATTTGTGCACCGCGATCCGCGCCACCCAGGGCAAGGGCGTGATGCCCGACGGCACCAGCCGCTTCAGCTACAAAGGGCAGCCGATCTTCCACTACATGGGCTGTTCGACCTTTTCGAATTTAACCGTGCTGCCCGAGATCGCGGTCGCCAAGATCGATCCCGCGGCGCCGTTCGACAAGGCCTGCTACATCGGCTGCGGGGTCACCACCGGGGTCGGCGCGGTGGTCAATACGGCCAAGGTCCAGCCGGGCGACAATGTCGTGGTGTTCGGGCTTGGCGGGATCGGGCTGAACGTCATCCAGGGCGCGCGGATGGCGGGCGCGGACCGCATCGTCGGGGTCGATATCAACGCCGACAAGGAGCAATGGGGGCGGCGGTTCGGGATGACCGACTTCGTCAATCCCAAGGACGTGCCGGACGTCGTCGCCAGACTGGTCGAGATGCTCGACGGCGGGGCGGAATATTCGTTCGACTGCACCGGCAATACAGAGGTCATGCGCCAGGCGCTCGAATGCTGCCACCGCGGCTGGGGCACCAGCATCATCATCGGGGTGGCCGAAGCGGGCAAGGAAATCGCCACCCGGCCGTTCCAGCTGGTCACCGGCCGCAACTGGCGCGGCACCGCGTTCGGCGGCGCCAAGGGGCGGACCGATGTCCCCAAGATCGTCGACTGGTATTTGAAGGGCAAGATCGAGATCGACCCGATGATCACCCACGTGCTCAAACTCGAGGACATCAACCGAGGGTTCGAGCTGATGCACAAGGGCGAGAGTATCCGCAGCGTCGTCATTTACTAGGAGAAGCCAATGTACAGCCATGTGATGCTGGGGTCGAACGACCTTGAGCGGTCGAAGACATTCTATGACGCTTTGTTCACCGCGACCGGCGGCCGCGAAGGGCGGGTCGATCCCAAGGGGCGGCTGGTCTATGTCAATAATGGCGGCATCCTGCTGATCACCAAGCCGATCGACGGACAGGCGGCGACGCACGGCAACGGCTCGACCATCGGCTTCGCCGTCGACGGGCCGGAACAGGCCGACGCGTGGGAGAAAGCGGGCGTCGCCAACGGCGGCACCGCGATCGAGGATCCGCCGGGGCGCCGCGGCAACGAATATGGCGCGCTCTACCTGGCCTATCTGCGCGATCCCGACGGCAACAAATTGTGCGCGCTTCATCGCTTGCCGGACGAGTGAGCGGCGGCACGGGCGTGACGCTGGAAACACTGAGCGAGGTCGTCAGTCACGGCGGGGTGCAGGGCGTCTATCGCCATGCCTCCGCCGCGACCCACACCGACATGACGTTCAGCCTGTTCATGCCGCCCGAGGTCGAGAAGGGCGAGCCGCTGCCGGTGCTGTGGTATCTGTCGGGGCTGACCTGCACCCACGCCAACGTTACCGAAAAAGGCGAGTTTCGCGCCGCCTGCGCGGAGGCGGGGGTGATCCTCATCGCCCCGGACACATCCCCGCGCGGCGACGAGGTGCCCGACGATCCCGAAGGGCTGTGGGACTTCGGGCAGGGCGCCGGCTTCTACCTCGATGCCACGCAAGCGCCGTGGGACCGGCACTTCAACATGGCGACCTATCTGACCGAGGAATTGCCGGCCTTGGTCGCCGAGCATTTCCCGGCCGACCTTGGCCGTCAGGGCATCACCGGCCATTCGATGGGCGGGCACGGCGCGTTGACGCTGGCGCTCAAGCATCCGGGGCGGTTCCGATCGGTGTCGGCGTTCGCGCCGATCGTCGCGCCGCGCCAGGTGCCGTGGGGTAGGAAGGCGCTCAAACATTATCTCGGGCCCGACACCGAAGCCTGGCGAGCGCATGATTCGGTTGCGCTGATCGAGGATGGCGCGCGGGTCGATGAATTGCTGGTCGATATCGGCGACGCCGACCCGTTCCTCGACAAGGAATTGCGGCCCGAGCTGCTGGCGGCGGCGTGCCAGGCGGCGGGCATCCCGCTGACGCTGCGGCGCCAGCCGGGCTATGACCACAGCTATTATTTCATCTCGACCTTCATGGCCGAGCACGTCGCCTGGCACGCCGAGCGGCTGCGGCGCTAGGGGGGTGGATGCGCTTGCTTGCGCCCCGCAAACCCTGTGCTAAGACTCGGCAATTGGGGCGAATTTCAATATCGACAGAGTAGGGGTGGGTTTGGCTGTACTTCGATCGCGCGGCGCGCGCTTGCTCGCCCTGATGCTGCTTGCCAGTGTCGTAGCGCCGCTTGGCGCGGCGCCGGCCGCGGCGCAGGCGTCCCGCGCCGGCTTCGCCACGGTGACGCGAATCGTGCTGATCGCCGAGGGCGCCGACCAGAGCATTTTCTCGGTAAGCATCAATCCGCGCGCCGGCAGCTATTCCGCGGATTCGTCCGACCCAAGTCGCCCGGCGCTGATGTTGCTTCGAACGACGCGCGCGAATGAAATTGCGGCGCGGTTCGACTATCGCGGCTTCGTCCGCGCGCTCGACCTCCAGCCAACCGACACCGGCATGGCGCTGCGCTTTACCACCACGTCCCCTGGCAAGGTCGTGGTCGAGCCGAGCGGCGCGGACCGGTTGCTGGTGACCGTCCGCAAACTGTCCGGCGCCGAAGCGGTCGGCAGCCGCCCGGTGGCGTCGCAGAACGAGGTCGTTGTCCCGACCACCCAACTGCCCCAGGCTTTTGATCCGGCGCCCGGGGAAGACGGCTATGAACTGGTGATGCTGAAATATGCCGACGTCAGCGAAATCGTCGGCCTGCTGACCGATGGCGTGACGGTCAAGCCGAACAATATCTTCATCCGCCGCGAGCCGGGCTTCGGCTCGGTCGGGCAGAATACGACGACGACCTACAGCTCGAGCCAGGGCACGCCGACGCAGGAGGAGACCCCGCTCGGCCAATCGGTCGACAGCAGCCTGGCGATCGACCGCCGCCTCAACGCCATCTGGATCAAGGGCAGCGCCGACCGTATCGCCCGGATCAAGGCGCAGATCGCGCTGATCGACATCCCCGTCGACAGCGTCATCCTGGAAACCCAGTTCGTCGAATTGACCGAGCAGGGCGCGCGCAACCTTGGCATCGACTTCGCCAATTCGAGCGGCCAGATCGCGGTCGGGACAATCACCCGCGGCGGCTTCAACCCGTTTGGAGTCAATCCGCGCAGCTTCCTGCCGAGCGCCACGCTGCAGGCGGCGATCTATGCCCAGATCCAGAAGGGCGAGGGCAAGATCTTGTCCAAGCCGCGGATCGCCGCGCAAAGCGGGTCGACGGCCAAGATCATCACTGGCGACGCGCTGCCGATCCTCACCTCAATCACCCTGTCGGGCGTCAACGGCGTGTCGCAGCAAGTTCAATATGTGAACGTCGGCGTTACCTTGCAGATCGCGCCGCGGGTCAGCCCGGACGGGTTCGTCACCAGCCACATCTATGGCGTGGTGTCGTCGGTCACCGGCTATAGCCAGGGCTATCCGACGATCAGCCAGCGCGAAGCCGAAACGTCGGCGTCGGTGCGCGATGGAGAGACGTTCGTGATCGGCGGTCTGACCCAGGAGAATACGCTGACGTCGAAATCCAAGGTTCCGCTACTCGGCGACATCCCGCTCCTCGGCCAGGCCTTCAGGGTCGAGAAATCGACGCGCAGCCGAACCGAGCTGTATATTGTCATCACGCCGCATATCGTGCGCCACCGCCGGTTCGAGGACTTGAACCCCGACGGCTCGGCGCCGTCCGATGTCACGGGGCTCGCCCTGCCCGAACCCGTCGCGCCGCCACCGCCGCCGGTACGATAATCGAGCGCCAGTCGCGGCGTTGAAATCCACCCAACAACACAATCCTAGAGTCGTCTTGCCGACGTAAGAAGTGGCAGTCCCACAACGGTATCGATTAATCGGTGGAAAACTATTGTTTGCCACTTGACGCTAGGTCAGTCGGCAATACCAATACGCCCCTCACGCCGGGGAGCAATGGGTTCAACTATCTGAAATCAAAAAGCAGTTTCGTGCAAATTACTCCGTCATGCGCGTGTTCAAACCGACAATTGTCGTTTTACTGAGGGGAATGAATGATGATGAAGTTGACACGCACGAAAGCGGCGGTGCTGGGCCTCGTCGCGACTGCCATGGCGGCCCCGGTGTTCGCCACGCATAGCTGGAACGGTTATCACTGGATCCGGACGTCGGGCGAACTGACGGTTCCGGTCGGCGACAATGTCGATGGGACCTGGGACAGCTATTTGCGCGCGGCCAATACCGACTGGAACAAGTCGACGGTGATCAATTCGCCGCTGGTTGCCGGCTCGACCACCCCGCGCAAGTGTAGCGGCGTCGCTGGTACGATCCAGGTCTGCAACGCCGCTTACGGCCGTACCGGCTGGCTCGGCATTGCGAGCATCTCACTGTCTGGCGGACATATCTCGCAGGGCACGACCAAGCTCAACGACACCTACTTCACCATGGCGCAGTACAACAATCCGTCCGAGCGCGCGCTGGTTACCTGCCAGGAAGTCGGGCATGATTACGGCCTCGACCATCAGGATACGGATTTCAACAACGCGAATCTGGGGACCTGCATGGATTACGCCAGCAACCCAGTTGGCAATGAGCACCCGAACGCCCACGATTATGATGAGCTGACCACGATTTACAACCATCTCGAGGCGGCAGCGGCGACCGTCTTTGGTCGTGGTAGCGGCTCGGCCCCGGCCGACGTCGGCGACACTCCCGCGACCTGGGGCAAGGCGATCGGGTTCACCCGTGATGGGCGCCCCGACACGTTCCAGCGTATCGACGGACCCGGCCAGGCAACGATCACCCACGTGCTGTGGGCCAACGGCGAAGGCCCGCGCGGCCGCTGATCCGGCAAACGGTTCGTCGCTTTACAGGAAAGGGGGTCCGGTTCGCCGGGCCCCTTTTTTGTCCACCCCGGCGATTGCTCCAAGGACGCTCCCGTCGCACAACGGGTCGATGAACACGATCCAGCCCTGGGCCGAGGAAGCGTTGCGGATCGGCGCGGGGCTGGCCGCGGGCGCCCTGGTGGGGATCGAACGCGGTTGGAAGCTAAAGGGCGAGAAGTCCGGTATGCGGGTCGCCGGGATCCGCACCTTCATCCTGCTCGGCCTGACCGGGGCGATCGCCGGGCTGATCGGCGCGCGCGGCCAGCCGTTTGTCGCCGGCAGCATCGCGGCGGGCGCGGCAGCGCTGCTGACCATCGCATATTCGAAAGCGCTGAAAGCGCAGCATGACGCGACCAGCGCGATTGCCGCCTTGGTCGTGCTCGCGGTCGGCTTCCTCGCCGGGTCGGGCAGCGCCGGGCTGGCGATCGCGTGTGCCGCGGTGACGGTGCTGGTGCTTGCCCTGCGCGACGAATTGCACGGCTTCGTTGGGCGGATGGACGAAGCCGACGTCAAGGCGCTGGCGCGGTTCGCGGTCATTGCGCTGGGCGTGCTGCCGTTCCTGCCCGACGCCCAGTTCGGCCCCTATGGCGCGTGGAACCCGTCGAAATTGTGGTGGGTGGTGGTGCTGGTCACCGGTTTTTCGTTCATCGGCTACGTCGCCAACCGATTGTTCGGCGCGCGCAACGGAACCATCGCCACGGCGCTGATCGGGGGCGCTTATTCGTCGACCGCGGTCACCCAGTCGCTCGCCCAGCGGCTTGGATCGAAGGAAGCCGGCGGGGCGGAAGCGGCCGGCATCGCGCTGGCCACGGCCGTCATGTATTTGCGCGTGATCATCCTGGTCGGGGTGCTGGCGCCGCGCCTGCTATGGCCGTTCCTGTTGGTCATCGCGCCGCCGCTGCTGGTGGCGTGGGTGGCGGGATGGTGGCTGTACCGCACCGCGCCGCGCCACCAGGGGCCGAGCCCGCCGGGCAACCCGATCGCGCTGGTGCCGGCACTGGGCTTCCTGGCGTTCGTCGCCGCTGCCGCGGTGATCGCGCGCTGGGCCGAGGGACGGTTCGGCGAGCAGGGCATCGCGTTGTTGCTGCTGATCATGGGGTCGATGGACGTCGATGTGGCGATCGTCACCGCCGGCGGCCTGCCCGACGCGTCGATCACCGCGACGCTCGCCGCATTGGCGCTGGGCGGGACGATCCTGGCGAACATGACGGTCAAGGTCGGCATCACCCTGGCCTATGCGCGCGGCAAGGGGGTGACCGCGGCGCTGGCGCTGGGCGCGAGCATGGTCGCGCTGGCGGCGAGCCTGATTATCGGGTGGATGCGCTTGTAAGCTGTCACCAGCACGCTGGTGACCCCTACGGGATTCGAACCCGTATTTCAGCCGTGAAAGGGCCGCGTCCTAACCCTTAGACGAAGGGGCCACATGGGGTGCCGGGCGCGGTTAGGGGATGGGCGCCAAACGGTCAAGCGCGGGCGGCGTCGTCGAGGTGCATTTCCGCCGCATTGCCGCCATTCCATTCATCGCGTTTGATGGTGCCGGCAAGCCACCAGCGGGCGTCGGGCGGGGACGCCAGCAGCGCCTGGCCGAGCGGCGTGTCGGCGGCGCGGAAGGCGATCAGCTTGAACGACTTGCCGTCGTCGCCGAGCGCGACGCCGCGGACGTGGCCGTTGCCGACGATCGACACCTTGATCAGCCGCGCCGGGCCGGCGGCGACGCGCGGGGCGGGCCAGCCGGCCCCATAGGGCCCGCCAAGGTCGAGCGCGTCGCACAGCGGTCCCGACACGCCGCCCGGCGCAAGCAAGGCGTCGAGGGTCAGCGCGCGCCCGCCGCGCGCGTCGGCGACCGTGCCCGCCAGCCGCTCGTTGAGGAAATCGGCCAGCGCCGCGACCCCGCCCGGTGCAACGGTGACTCCGGCCGCCATGGCGTGGCCGCCGCCGGCGATGAGCAGGCCATGGTCCTTGGCGGCGAGGATGGCGGCGCCAAGGTCGACGCCGTTGATCGACCGTCCCGAGCCCTTGCCGGTGCCGTCCTCTTCCTCGGCGATGACGATCGCCGGGCGGCCGAAGCGCTCCTTCAGGCGGCTGGCGACGATGCCGACCACGCCGGGGTGCCAGCCCTGGCCCGAGACGATGATCAGCGGGGCATCGGCCTGCGCCTCGGCGGCGGCGGTGGCCTGTTCGGTGACCAGCATCTCGATCGCGCGGCGTTCTTCGTTCAGCCGGTCGAGCTCGGCGGCGATGGTGCGCGCTTCCTCGGGGTCGCTGGTCGTCAGCAGGCGCACGCCAAGGTCGGACTTGCCGACCCGGCCGCCGGCGTTGATGCGCGGGCCGAGCGCAAAGCCAAGGTCGCGGCACAACGGGGCTTTGACCAGCCGCGCCGCCTCGGCCAGCGCGACCAGGCCGATGTTCCTGCCGCCCGCCATGACCTTGAGGCCCTGGGTGACGAAGGCGCGGTTGAGGGTCTTCAATTTGGCGACGTCGGCGACGGTGCCGAGCGCGACCAGGTCGATCAGGTCGAGGATCGGCGGCTCGCTGCGGTCGCCGACAAAGCGCCCGCGGCGGCGCAGCTCGCGCAGGGTGGCGACGCCGAGCAGGAACGCCATGCCGACCGCCGCCAGGTGGCCATGCGCGGCGCCCTCGGCGCTCTCGTCGAGGCGGTTGGGGTTGACCAGCGCGAAGGCGGCGGGGAGCTGCGTCGCGCATTGGTGATGGTCGCAGACGATCACCTCGAGCCCGGCGGCGGCGGCCTGATCGAGCGCGTCATACGCTTGGGCGCCGCAATCGACGGTGATCGCCAGGCTGGCGCCGCGCTGGCGAAGCTCGACGAGCGCCTTGCCGCTCGGGCCATAGCCTTCCATCAGCCGGTCGGGGATATAGACCATCGGATCAGCGCCGAGGCGGCGGAGCAGCAGGGTGAGCAGCGCCGCCGAGGTCGCGCCGTCGACGTCATAATCGCCGAAGATGGCGATCGTCTCGCCCGCTTCGATGGCGTCGGCGAGGCGGGCGGCGGCCTTGTCCATGTCGGCGAACACCGAAGGGTCGGGAAGGAAGTCGCGCAGGGTCGGGCTGCGGTAGCGGGCGAGGTCAGCCGGATCGACCCCGCGGCCGAGCAGCAATTGGTCGGTGAGGTCGGTGCCGAGGTCGTCGCCGCGCGCATCTTGTCCACCTTGGCGGCGCCAGCGCCACGGCTGGCCGCTGACCGAGGCGGACACCCCGCAGGCGAAGGATTGATCGGTCATTGACGGACTATGAGTCGGCGCGCGCGCCGGATCAAGCAATGCCCTTGCGATGCTCGCCGGTGATGCGGCGGACGGTGCCGGAGCTGGCGCGCATGACGATCGATTCGGTGGTCAGGCAACCGCCCTTGCGGTGCTTGACGCCCTTCAGCAGCGACCCGTCGGTGACCCCGGTGGCGGCGAAGATGCAATCGCCGTGGGCCATGTCCTCAAGCCGGTAGATGCGGTCGAGGTCCTCGATCCCCCAGCGGCGCGCGCGGGCGCGCTCGTCGTCGTTGCGGAACAGCAGGCGGCCCTGGATCTGCCCGCCGACGCAGCGCAACGCGGCGGCGGCGAGCACGCCCTCCGGTGCGCCGCCCGAACCCATGTAGATATCCACCGTGGTGTCGGGGTCGGTGGTGGCGATGACCCCGGCGACGTCGCCGTCGGGGATCAGCATGATGCCGCAACCCAGGCCGCGCAGCTCGGCGATGATCTGGGCATGGCGCGGCCGGTCGAGGACGCAGGCGATGATCTCGTTCGGCTTGACCCCCTTGGCCGCGGCCAGCGCCTTGACGTTGTCGGTGGGCGAGCGGGTGAGGTCGATGGTGCCGTCGGGATAGCCCGGGCCGATCGCGATCTTGTCCATGTAGACGTCGGGTGCGTTCAAGAGCCCGCCTTGCTCGGCGATGGCGAGGACGGCGAGCGCGTTGGGCCCGGCCTTGGCGGTGATGGTGGTGCCTTCCAGGGGATCGAGCGCGATGTCGATCGCCGGGCCGCTGCCCTGGGCTGAGCCGACCTTTTCGCCGATGTAGAGCATCGGCGCCTCGTCGCGCTCGCCCTCGCCGATGACCACGGTGCCGTCCATCGGCAGCTCGTTCAGCGCGGCGCGCATCGCCTCGACCGCGGCGGCGTCGGCGGCTTTTTCATCGCCGCGCCCGATGAGGGCCGAGGCGGCGATTGCCGCGGCCTCGGTCACGCGGACCATTTCGAGGACGAGGACTCGGTCGAGGACGGACGATGCGCGGATCATGGAGGCTCCTGGAATAGACACCACCCAACCCGTTCGGGCTGAGCTTGTCGAAGCCCTGCACTTTCTTGAGCCGTAAAAAAAGGGCAGTCCTTCGACAGGCCCAGGACGAACGGAAATTTATTCTTCGTCGCCGTCCGCTTCATGGTCGAGGATGTGGCTGCCGATGCGGACCGAGCGGGTGCCGAGGCGGGTTTCGTGGAGGAAGATGGCGAACCCGCCGGCGGTGGCAAGCATGGCGGCGATGAACAGTAACGCGACCGCCGTGCCGATCGGATAGCCGGTCAGGAAGGCGACGAACAACAGGATCACCACCGCCGAAATCAGCAAAGCGGCAAGCACGGTGAGGAAGATCGCCTGGTTGACCACCTTGATGCGCCGATCGAGCATCCTGACTTCGCCGACCAGCCGGTCATGCTCGACGCCGCGCGCTTTCAGGATGCGCGGTTCGAGCCCGCGGGCGCGGTCGACGATCCGTGCGAGGCGCCCGGCGCAGACATTGAGGAATGCCCCGAGGCCGGCCAGCAGGAACACTGGCGCGACCGCCAGCTGGATGATCTGCGCCAGGTGGGTCAGCTCGGGCGAGGGCGACAGGATGGCGGGCGTGGTCATGCCGCTGCCGCCTCAGTCGCCACCGGGCTCGCGCTCGCAGCTGGCGATTTCGAGCAATAGCATGCCCGACACGACGAAACTGATCGCGAACACCCAGGCGAAGCTGGCGATCATCTGGTCGGTTGGGCCGAACAAGGTGACGATCAGGGTCGAGATCGACAGGCCGGCGAACATCAAGGCGCCGAGCGCGAAATCGGTCCCGGCGGCGATGCCGAGCCACTGGCGGACCGAGCCGTGGGCGCGAAAGGTGGTGACCGCGAGGACGATCGCCCGCGCCAGTAGCCAGGCGGTGACGATGGTGATCGTCGGCAGGAAGTGGGCGACCGGGTTCATGACCAGCAGCAGACCGGCGAGGGTCGTCGCGGCGCCCGCCAGCATGGCGAGCAGCTTGGTTTCGTGGCGCTGGGTCGCGGCGGCAATCTCGACCAGTCCGGCGGCGAGGAGCAGATAGCCGATCACCTGATTGCCGCGCAGCCGGTCGATGAACGGCAGGATCGCTGCCCCAGCGCTCAACAGGATGATGACGATCCCGGCGGCCATGATGATGTTGGCGCGGGTCGCGGCGGGGCGGGGGTCGGGTACGGTCACGGCGGCAAGCGTAGCAGAGTGCGGCGGGCGCCACTACGCCCCCCCCGCTACACCCCCGCTATCATCCTTTTCACGCCGCGCGCGGCCTGGCGGAGGCGCTGTTCGTTTTCGACCAGGGCAAGGCGGACGAAGCCTTCGCCTTCCTCGCCGAAGCCGACCCCCGGGGCGACCGCGACATGGGCCTCGGTGAGCAGGCGCTTGGCGAACTCCATGCTGCCGAGATGGGCGAAGGCTTCGGGGATCGGCGCCCATGCGAACATGCTGGCTTGCGGCACCGGGATCGCCCAGCCGGCGCGGGCGAAGCTGTCGACCATCACGTCGCGGCGGCCCTTGTAGAGCTTGCGGTTGAAGTCGACGATGTCCTGCGGGCCGTTGAGCGCGGCGGTGGCGGCGGCCTGAATCGGGGTGAAGGCGCCATAATCGAGGTAGCTTTTGACCCGCGCCAAAGCGCCGATCAGCCCGGCATTGCCGACCGCGAAGCCGATCCGCCAGCCGGCCATGCTGTAGGTCTTCGACATCGACGTGAATTCGACCGCGACATCCTTGGCGCCGGCGACCTGGAGGATCGACGGGGTGGGCGTGTCGCCGAAGTAGATTTCGGCATAAGCGAGGTCGGAGATGATCCACAGCCCGGCCTCCCGCGCGAAGGCGACGAGCTGCTCGTAGAAGGCCAGTTCGACGGTCTCGGCGGTCGGGTTGGAGGGGTAGCCGATGACCAGCACCTTGGGCCGCGGCACGGTGTAGCGCATCGCCCGTTCAAGCCGGTCGAAGAAATCGGGTCCGGGAACCGCGGGGATCGAGCGGATCGCGGCCCCGGCGATGATGAAACCGAAGTGGTGGATCGGATAGCTCGGATTGGGGGTCAGCACGACATCGCCCGGTGCGGTGATCGCCTGGGCGAGGTTCGCGAGGCCTTCCTTGCTGCCGAGCGTGACGATGACCTCGCTGTCGGGATCGAGCGCGACGTCGAAACGGCGCTGGTAATAAGCCGCCTGCGCCTTGCGCAGGCCCGGGATGCCTTTGGAGGCGGAGTAGCGGTGGGCGGTCGGCTTGGCCGCGACCTCGGCGAGCTTGGCAATGACGTGCGGCGGCGGGGCGCCGTCGGGGTTGCCCATGCCGAGGTCGACAATGTCTTCGCCGCGCGCCCGGGCGGCGGCCTTCATCGCATTGACCTCGGCGAAAACGTAGGGCGGCAGACGGCGGATGCGGTAGAAATCGTCGGTCATGCGTCGCCCCTACCCGTCATAGGCGGGGAGGGACAGGCCGCGCGCAATCGCCGCGCCGCGCAGGGCGAAGCCGGCGAGGCCGCCGACCAACGCGGCGAGGGCTGGCGGGGCGCCGGCCAGGCTGAGGATCACGAACAACCCCGACGCGAGGGCGGCGGCGGTGACGTACAGCTCGGGCCGCATCAGGATCGACGGTTCGTTGGCGAGCACGTCGCGGATAATGCCGCCGACGCAGGCGGTCATCACCCCCATGGCAAAGGCCGGGACCGGGGCGACGTCGTAATTGAGCGCCTTGGCCGCGCCATAGGTCGAGTAAGCGGCGAGCCCGACCGCGTCGAACCAAAGCAAGGCCTTGCCGGCAAAGGCGTGGCGCGAGAAGATCCACACCGCGAGCGCGGCGGCGATGCAGATCAGGAGCGTGGCGTTGACGTGAACCCAGAACACCGGCGCGCCGATCAGCAGGTCGCGGACGGTGCCGCCGCCGACCCCGGTGACGACCGCGAAGAAGATGAAGGTGACGAGCGTCTGCTTCTTCTCCGCCGCGACCAGCGCGCCCGACACGGCGAACACCGCGATCCCGACATAATCGAGCAGGACGAGCGCGTCGGGGGGGAGGAGATGGGGCGGGGCCATGGTGGAAGCCCGTAACCGTTCGCCCTGAGCTTGTCGAAGGGCCGCTCTGCTCCGTTGCGGAAAAGGAGCGCAGTGCTTCGACAGGCTCAGCACGAACGGTTATGGTGCCGGGATGACCCACACCAACGACACCGACACAACCGCCCTTCCGCACCCCAACGACTGGCAGCATTGGGCGCTGGTCATGGCCCGGGCCAACGAGATGGTGATGGCGGCGTGGGCCGATAATCTGGGCAAGGCGGGGGCGATGCCGGGGCTCGGCCTGGCCCCCGCGGCCAATGCCGGCGACCCGATGCAGTGGATGAGCGCCGGGGCCGAAGCGTGGTCGAAGGGGCTTGAGGCGTGGGGCAAGATGATCGGCCAGGCGACCGAGGCCGCTGAAGCGCGCGACCGCCGCTTCGCCTCCCCCGAGTGGAAGGACAACCCGATCTTCGACACCGTCCGCCAGGGCTATCTGGCGATCTCCGACCGCCTGCTCGGGACGGTCGAGGAAATTGACGGGCTCGACGACGCCGCGCGCAGTCGGCTGCGCTTCGCCACCAAGGGCTTCGTCGACGCGATGAGCCCGGCGAACTTCATGGCCACCAACCCCGAGGTGATGAAGCGGACGATCGACAGCAAGGGCGAAAATTTGCTGGCGGGCCTCAAGAACATGCTCGGCGACATTTCGCGCGGGCAGGTGACGCAGAGCCCCGAGGGCGCGTTCGAGCTGGGCCGAAACCTCGCGGTCACCCCGGGGAAGGTGATCCACGAGACGCGGCTGTACCAGTTGATGCACTATGCGCCGACGACCGGGACGGTGGTGGAGACGCCGCTGGTGATCTTCCCGCCGTGGATCAACCGCTTCTACATCCTCGACCTGACGCCCGAGAAAAGCTTCGTCAAATGGACCGTCGACCAGGGCGTCAGCCTGTTCATGGTCAGCTGGAAATCGGCCGACGCCAGCATCGCCGACGTGACGATGGACGATTATGTCGCGGCCCAGATCGAGGCGGTCTACGTCATCCGCGGCCTGCTCGGGGTCGAGGCGGTGCACACCATCGGCTATTGCGTCGCCGGCACGACGCTCGCCGCCAGCCTCGCGCTCCTCGCGGCGCGGAAGGAGGCCGACAAGGTCGCCAGCGTGACCTTCTTCACCGCCCAGGTCGATTTCGAGGAAGCCGGCGACCTGCTGCTGTTCCTTGGCGACGACACCATGGCGACACTCGACAAATTGACCGCCGAGACGGGCGTGCTCGACGGCCGGGTGATGGCGGCGACGTTCAACCTGCTGCGCGGGCGCGACCTCATCTGGAACTATGTCGTCAACAATTACCTCATGGGCAACGACCCGCCGCCGTTCGACCTGCTTCACTGGAACGGCGACGTCACCAACCTGCCGGGCGGCTGGCACCGCGACTACCTTGAGCGATTGTACCGCCAGAACAAATTGGTCGAGCCGGGCGGCATCTCGATCGCCGGGGTGCCGATCGACCTCGGCCTGATCGAGACCCCGGCCTATATCCAGGCCGGGCGAGAGGACCATATCGCGCCAAGCCC
>JBDSRV010000071.1:0-17791 GCA_039929125.1 Sphingomicrobium sp. | reverse complement strand
TGCAGCAGCATGTCGACACGCTGATCGTCATCCCCAACCAGAATCTGTTCCGCCTCGCCAATTCGGACACGACCTTCAAGGAAGCGTTCGAAATGGCCGACGAGGTGCTCCAGCAGGGCGTCCGCGGCATCACCGATCTGATGGTCATGCCCGGCCTCATCAACCTCGATTTCGCCGACGTCCGCTCGGTCATGGGCGAGATGGGCAAGGCGATGATGGGCACCGGCGAGGCGTCGGGTGACAATCGCGCGATCGAGGCGGCCGAAAAGGCCATTTCCAACCCGCTGCTCGACGGCGTCTCGATGAAGGGCGCCAAGGGCGTCATCATCTCGATTACCGGCGGCGAAGACATGCGCCTGATGGAAGTCGACGAGGCCGCCAGCCACATCAAGGAATTGGTCGACCCCGACGCCAACATCATCTGGGGTTCGGCGTTCAACAACCATATGGAAGGCAAGATCCGCGTGTCGGTCGTGGCGACCGGGATCGAAGCCGAGGAATCGACCATGGCGCAGCCGGGCAAGGTGTTCACCTTCCCGACCGGCCGCGGCCCCGCGCCGCGGGTGCCGGAGGCGACCACGCCGACCCCGACCCCCGCGCCCCAGGCCATCGATGAGGACACGCTCGAGCTTGGCGCCGATGACGAAGCCGGCGGCGACGAATTGCTGCTCGACAGCGACGACATCCTGACCTCGCCGGTGATGTCCAACCCGATCGCCCCGCCGTCCGACGAGGACGACGATGCGGCAGTGACGGCCGAGCCGGGCGACGAGCCGAAGATGGCGCGCGAAAGCGGCACCTTGTTCGAGCGCATGTCGAACATCGCCCGCGGCGCCGCCCAGGCCAAGGTCGATGAAGAACCCGCGCCGGGAATCCGCCGCGAACCGCTCGACATTCCGCGCTTTCTCAACCGGCAAAACAACCAGTAGGTCGCCAGCGGCGGGCAGGGACCTCCGCTCGTCGCTTGGCCGCCACGGCTTGCCGCGCGCCCGCAAACTGAAAGCTTATAGCAAGCTCGTGTCTGCAACAGTCGACCGATGATGCGCGATGTCCGTCTTGCCCGAACCGCCGTGGCCGCCGTGTTGGCGATGGCCGCCGCGGCGCCGCTTCCCGCGCAATATATCGGCAATGCCCCGCCGCCGCCGCTGCCCGCCGCGCCGCCGCCGGGGACGCTCGAAAGCCCCGCCGCCGCCTTGGGCCGGGCGGTGCGGACCCTAGCCGCCAGCCCGCGCGATTTCGCCGGCTTGATGGCCGCCGGCCGCGCCGAGCTCGAGCTTGGCGACCTTCAGTCGGCGGTCGGCTTTTTCGGTCGCGCCGATGAAGTGCGCCCGTCCGATCCCGCGCCCAAGGTCGGGATGGGCGCGACGACCGTCCAGACCGGCGATGCGCGCGGCGCGCTCGGCTGGTTCGACCAGGCGCAGCGGCTCGGCGCCTCCCCGGCGTTGCTCGGCGCCGATCGCGGCCTCGCTCATGACCTGCTGGGGGAGCTTGACGCGGCGCAAGCCGATTATCGCGCAGCCTTGTCCGGCCCGACCCCGGCCGAGGCGCGGCGGCGGCTGGCGCTCAGCCTGGCGATGGGCGGGCGGATGAACGACGCGCTCGTCACGCTTCAGCCGCTGCTCAACCAGCGCGACGTCGCCGCGCACCGCGTCCGCGCCTTCGTCCTCGCGCTCGGTGGGCAGCAGGCGCTGGCGGTCCAGGCGATCGGCCAGGCGATGCCCGGCGCGGCCGACCGCATCGGTCCGTTCTTCTCGCTGCTGCCGCGCCTGTCGCTTCAGCAGAAGGCCGCCGCGGTCCACCTCGGCGTCTTCCCCAACCCGGGCGAGATGCAGCTCGCCGCGGCGGAGCCGGTGCGCGCCGCGCCTCAGCCATCGACCGCCCGTCCTTCGCGAGAGGCCAAGGCAAAGGCGCTGCGCATCAAGGGCGGGACCTTGGTCATCAAGGTCAGCCCAAGCGTCGCGCCGCCACCGCCGACGCTGCCCGTGGTGATAGTCGCCCCGCCGGTCGCCGCCCCTTCGACCAGCCTTCCCTCTGGCGCCGAGACGGCCACCGCCGCCACCCTCAACGTCACTCGGCCAGCGGTAGCCGATCTGCAGCGATATGGGCCGCCGGTGCCGCCGCCAATGCCGGTCGACCGGCTGTCGGGCATCGACCGGCTACTCGAAACGGTCGGGGCGCAGCCCAAGGCAGCGCCCGGCGCCCCGCCCAAACCCCGCGCCTATACGACCCGGGCTGCCAAGAAGGCGGCCGACGACAAGGCGCGCAAGGACAAGGCCGCCGCCAACAAGCAGGCCAAGGACGACAAGCAGGCCGCGTCCGCGCTCGGCGTCGCGGGTGCGCATTGGGTGCAGCTGGCGGGCGGCTTCAACGCCGACCGCATGGCGACCGAATATAAGCGGCTTCGCGCCAAAGGCGGGTCGCTACTCAAGGCTCGCGCCGGCTATGTCACCGCGGGGAAGGATTATTTCCGCTTGCTGGTCGGCCCGTTCGACAGCGCCGACGACGCCCGCGCCTTCGTCAACAAGCTGGACAAGACCGGCGTCGACAGCTTTAGCTGGACCCGCTCCCCGGCGCAGATCAAGATCGAGAAACTTCCAAGTAAATGAAGCTGGCCAAGCCCCTCGCCGCGGACCCATCGATATCCCGCGGCCGGGCCTTCGCCGAGGATGATCGCGGGCCGCGCGGGCCGCGCGACGCCTTTCAGCGCGACCGCGACCGCATTGTCCATTCGGTCGCCTTCCGCCGCCTGCGCCACAAGACCCAGGTGTTCATCGCGCCCGATGGTGACCATTTTCGGGTCCGCCTGACCCACAGCCTGGAGGTTGCGCAGATCGGCCGGACGATGGCCCGCGCATTGGGCCTCAACGAGGATCTGACCGAGGCGTTGTGCCTCGCTCACGACCTTGGCCATCCGCCGTTCGGTCATGGCGGCGAAGAGGCGCTGCAGCGCTGCCTCGCCGACGCCGGCGGGTTCGATCACAACGCCCACACGCTGCGGCTGGTGACCGCGCTCGAAAACCCATATCCCGGGTTCGACGGCCTCAACCTGACGTGGGAGACGCTCGAGGGGCTGGCCAAGCATAATGGCCCGGTGACGGCGCCGGGCTGGGCGCTGGCCGAGGCCAACGCCGGTTTCGAGCTCGGCCTATCCACCTACCCCGGCCTGGAGGCGCAGGTCGCGGCCATCGCCGACGACATCGCCTACGACAACCACGACATCGACGACGGGCTGCGCAGCGGTATCCTCGACCTTGACGCCTTGCTGGCACTGCCGTTCGTGGCGCGGCACTGGGCCGATATCGAGCACCGCCATCCCGGCCTCGACGGCGCGCGCAAGGCCAAGGCGCTGGTTCGCGACGGCATCGGCTCGATGGTCGGCGACGTCCTCGCCGAAACCCGCCGCCGGATCGCCGATGCGGGGGTCGAAACGCTCGACGACGTGCGCGCCGCGGGTCGCCCTTTGGTCGGCTTTTCGGACGCCCTCCAGGCCGAGGAGCGCGCCCTCAAGCGGCATCTCTACGCCAGCCTCTACGACAGCCCGGCCCTGACCCCGATCCGGATCGAGGCGCAACGCATCGTCGCCGATCTGGCGCAATGCTACCGCGACAATCCCCGACATTTGCCCGACGGCTGGCAACGCGGGGAGGGGGAGGCCGCCCGGCTGCGCGGGATCGGCGACTTCATCGCCGGCATGACCGACCGCTTCGCCATCGCCCGCCACGAACAATTGATCGGCCCGGTCAACCTGCCCGACCGGTTCTGATCCGGCCTAGCGCGGGCCTTCCCAGCCCCACCAGCCGCGTCGGCCGTAATCGGTTGAATCGAACGACACGATCGCCACCCCGTCCTTGAGGATCGGGACGACCGCGGTGCCGTGGACGCTGCTGTAGCCGCCGGTGCCGACCGAAAAACCGACCTCGCCATGGACTTGCCGGCCATTGTCCTGGACCTGCTCGGCCGCCTCGCGCTTCGCCGCCGCGTCGGCCAGCACCTTGGCCACTTCGGCCTCGGACAATCGATGCTCGGCGGCGATCGGTGCCGGGGCGGCGGGGGGTGCGGCCTGCGCGATGCCGGGAACGGCCAGCGCGGCGGACAGGATCAGGAGACGGTGCGACGACAAAGCTGACCTCCAAAAAGCCGGGCCCGCCTGCCCCGGCGGACGCCTCTATGTAGCCGTTCGCGACACCGCAGGCCAGTGCCGCTGGTCGATGACGGTCGCAGGCTGTAGCAAACCAGCATGATCGGGCACGACGAGCGGGCGATCGGCGGGCACACGCCGTGGTGGTTGAAGGGCCTGATCCTTGTGCTCGCCGCCCTCGCGGCCTTGTCCGCCGGGCAAGGCTGCCGGACGGCGCTGTCGCCGGGCGGAAGCCTCGACTTCGGGCTGACGCTCAAGGCTGCGGAGATATTACTGCACGCCAACCCCTATCGGGCGGACATCGGCCGCGCGCTCGCCCAGGTCGCGGCTGGACCAGCGTCGGGACTGGCGCCGGACGTCAATCCCTATCCGGCCATCGCGCTCCAGGCGCCGTCGGTGCTGGCCCTGCTGTGGCCGCTGGTGCCGCTGTCATGGCCGGCGGCGCGGCTGGTGTGGCTGATCGCCAACCTCGGGTTCACGGCGGGGACGCTCGCGCTCGCCTGCCGCCGCTACCTCCCCGATCGATCGCGCTGGACCTACGCCGCGCTCGCCAGCCTGCTGCTGATCAGCTTCCCGTGGCGGGTCGTCATCGGCAACGGCCAGCACGTCATGGCCGCGTTGTTCTTCTTCCTGCTCGCCGCCGAGCTGGCCGATCGCGGCCACCGGGCATGGGCCGGCGTGGCGCTGGCGGCGTCGTTCGTGAAGTATAGCGTGTCGCTGTTCCTGCTCCCGCTGCTGGTCGCCAAGCGCCAGTGCGGCCCGCTGGTGGTGGCGATCACCATCCACGGCCTGGCGACTCTGGCCATCGCCGTTCGCCTCCACGAAAACCCCTTGGCGCTGCTCGGCCAGGCGCTGGCGGCAAGCAGGACGCAGCTGCCGTCGGGATATGTTGACCTGTTCGCGCTGGCGCATGCGGTCGGCCTGCCGGCGCTGGTGGCGGGGGTCACGGCGGCCGCGCTGGCCGCGGCGAGCGTCGGGGTAGCCGCCGCCCGGCGCTTGCCGGAGCCGGCCTTGCTGACCCTGCTGTGCCTGCTGTCGCTGGTCGCGGTCTATCACCGGCTCTACGACCTGGTCGTGCTGGTCATCCCGCTCATCATCCTCGCCGGGACCTTGCGCGATCGATGGCTCCAGGCGTTGATTGGCACCGCGATCGCCTTGGGCTGGTTCGCCAGCCGCCTGCTGCTGTGGCTGCCGTGGCCGATGGCGATTCCGTTGAACCGCCTCGGGGTCGGCGTGACGATCTACGCTGCGCTTTTCGCCCTGTTCGTGCGATCTGTGCGCGATCAGGCCAGTTCGGGCAACAGTCCGAGGAAAATGCCGCCGGCCTGATGATCCCGCGCCCACCGGATTTGCACCGGGCCTTCTGGGTCAGGCCGTTGCGCCCGCGGGCTCTCCGCAATACGTGACGCGCGGCGCCGCCTGCGCTAGAGGCGCGGGCATGTCCCTTTACGCTCAATATTCCGCGCTCCTCGACGGCGTGCTCGATGCCCTTGTCGCTGAGGGCGCGCTGCCGGTCGATCTCAATCGCAAGGCGGTGGCGGTCGAGCCGCCGCGCGATTCCAGCCACGGCGACCTCGCCACCAACGCCGCGATGGTGCTGGCCAAGGCCGCCGGGACCAACCCGCGCGCGCTGGCCGGGCTGATCGCGCCCAGGCTCGAAGCGCTGCCGGCGGTGACCTCGGTCGACATTGCCGGGCCGGGGTTCCTCAACCTGCGCCTGGCCGACGATGCGTGGCGCGGCGAGCTTGTCACGTTGCTGGTCCAGGGCGAGCGCTACGGCCTCAGCACGATCGGCAACAACGAGCGGGTCAACGTCGAATATGTCTCGGCCAACCCGACCGGGCCGATGCACATGGGCCATTGCCGCGGCGCGGTGGTCGGCGATGCGCTGGCGAAACTGCTCGAGGCGGCGGGTTTCCGCGTCACCAAGGAATATTATGTCAACGACGCCGGCAGTCAGGTCGACACGCTCGCCCGCTCGGCGCACCTCAGATACCGCGAGGCGCTCGGCCAACCGGTGGGCGAAATCCCCGAGGGGCTTTACCCGGGCGATTATCTGAAGCCTGTCGGGACGTTGCTGGCGGCCGAGTTCAGCGACCGCTTTGCCGACGCGCCCGAGAGCGAATGGCTGGCACTGTTCAAACAACGCACCGTCGCGGCGATGATCGAGCTGATCAAGCACGACCTTGGCCTGCTCGGCATCCACCACGACCTTTTCGCCTCGGAGGCCGAGTTGCAAGCCTCGGGCATGGTCGAGGAAGGATTGAAGACGCTGACCGCCAAGGGCCTCGTCTACCAGGGTGTGCTCGAAGCGCCCAAGGGCGACGCGCACGAGGAGTGGGAGCCAGTCGAGCTGACCCTGTTCCGCTCGTCCCAGTTCGGCGACGACCAGGACCGGCCGCTCAAGAAATCGGACGGCAGCTGGACCTATTTCGGCGCCGACGCGGCCTATCATTTGCAAAAGGCGCAATCCGCCGATCATCTCGTGAATATCTGGGGCGCCGACCATGCCGGCACGGTCAAGCGCATCCAGGCGGCGGTCACCGCGCTGACCGACGGCCGCGTCGACCTCGACGTCAAGATCGTCCAGATGGTCAAATTGCTGCGCGCCGGCGAGCCGGTCAAGATGTCCAAGCGGGCGGGCAATTTCGTCACGCTGGCCGAAGTCGTCGAGGAAGTCGGCAAGGACGTCGTGCGGTTCATGATGCTGACCCGCCGCGCCGACGCGCCGCTCGACTTCGATTTCGCCAAGGTGGTCGAGGCGTCGAAGGACAATCCGGTGTTCTACGTCCAATACGCCCACGCCCGCATCGCCTCGTTGCTGCGCAAGGCCGCCGATATCGGCGTGACGGTCGACCAGCCGGCCGACCTCGCGCTGCTCGACAGCGAGGAACTGGGCCTGGTCAAATTGATGGCGACCTATCCGCGCACGCTCGAAAGCGCGGCGATGGCGCATGAACCGCACCGCATCGCATTCTATCTGAACGACCTCGCCGCCGCCTTCCACGCACAGTGGAACCGCGGCAACGACGACCCCGCCCGGCGCTTCCTGGTCGAGGCCGACAAGCCCCTGACCCGCGCCCGCCTCGAACTGGCGCGGGGTGCGCAGCGCATCCTTCGCTCGGGCCTGGCGTTGATGGGAGTCGAGGCAGCGGAGGAGATGCGGTAGCGATGGACGGGCGGACGGGCAGCGACAGCGACCGGCTGCCCTGGCTCGAGCCGTATCGCGAGCCGCGGACGGTCAGCGCGCCGCGCCCGTCGGCCCCGGCCCGCAGCGTCAAGGTGCCCGTCTGGCTGCTCGGCGTCCTCGGCGCAGGAGCGCTCGCCGCCGGCGGGTACTGGGTCGGGCGGTCCGGCTCGCTGCCGGGATCGAGCGTTACCGCGCCGCTGCCCCCGGCCAGCCAGCCCGCATCGAGCAGCCCGGCCTCGCCGCTGGCCTATCCGCCGGTCGATGCGCTCGCCGATCCGCCGCCGCCGCCACCGGTCAGCCAGCTGGCGCCGGCCCGCGCGGCCTCGCCGCCTATTGTCAAGCGCCGCGCCTCGGTCAGCCACCGGCCGGCGCACCGTCCGCGGGCCGTGGTGCGCCATCATCATCAGGTCAAAGCCAAACCGAAGCCGCCGCCGCGGCCGCGCTTCGTGCTGCGCATGTCGCCGCCGCCGATCGCCGGCAAGCCCGGCCAGGTGATCGAGCTCGGCCGCTTTGTCACCGCGCGCGCCGCCGACGCCAAGTGGACCAATGCGGTGTGGCGCTATCCCTATCTCGGCCGGCTGTCCAAAACCGTGGTGCCAACCTCATTCGGAACGCATCGCCGGGTCTATGCGCTGCGGCTCGGCGCGCAATCGCGCCGCAACGCCAAGATATTGTGCCGCAACCTGATCAGCATCGGCTATCCATGCGCGGTGGTGTGACGCCGCTGTATTTTGTGGCTTTCGCGGGCGTGGTTTTGCGATAGGGCTAGCGAGTATCGCGGCGAGGGAAGGGACGATTTCAAGGGATGAGCGACGGCCGCGCCTATGACGAACAGGGGCTTCCCTGGCTTGAGGCGGTCGATGACGAAGACGGCCCGCGCGGAGTCTCGGGGGGCAAGATGGCCGCCTTTATCATGATCGTGCTGATCGCCGCGGCGATCGTCGCGGGGACCTTCTTCTGGATGGGCCGGGGTGACCCCGCCGTCACCGGCGCACCCGAACTGATCCGCGCCGAGCCCGGTCCCTACAAGGTCAAGCCGACCGATCCTGGCGGGCTCGATGTCGCCGGCGACAGCGGCACCGCTTTTGCCACCAGCGCCGGCGAGGACACCGATGCGACCCTCGCCGGCACCCCGCCCGAGGAAGCGGCCGACGTGCCGGCCCCGCGGCCCGAACCGAAGAAGCTGCCGCCCAACGAAACCAAGGTGCCGGCCAATGACGAGCCGGCGCCGACGCCGGTGCCTGCCGTCACGCCCGTTCCCGGCGGCCCGACGATCCAGCTCGGTGCCTATGCCTCGCGCCTCAAGGCCGACACCGCCTGGACGATGCTGGCGGGCCGCTTCCCGAGCGTCGCGGCGCTGTCGAAGCAAGTCGTCGCCGCCACCATCAACGGCAAGACCGTCTATCGCCTGCGCGCTTCGGGCGCCGGCGGCGCGACCGGCGCGGCTTGCTCGGCGCTGAAGGCGGCCGGCGAGAATTGCCTGGCGGTCAACTGATGCAATCGGCGATCTACGGCCTCGCCGGGCTCGACCTCACCGCCGACGAAGCCGCTTTCTTCCGCGATGCCCGGCCGGCCGGCTACATCTTGTTCCGCCGCAACTGCGACAGCCGCGACCAATTGCGCCGCCTGACCGACTCGCTGCGCGCGCTGGAAGGCCATGACGACGTCGCCATATTGATCGACCAGGAAGGGGGCAGGGTGGCGCGGATGCGGCCGCCCGAATGGCCCGCTTTCCCGGCCGGCGAGGCGTTCGACCGGCTCTACCAATTGGCCCCGTCGAGCGCGATCGAGGCGGCCCGGGTCAACGCCCGCGCGCTCGGCCTGATGCTCGCCGAGGTCGGGATAACGGTCGACGCCTTGCCGATGCTCGACGTCCGCCAGCCGGGCGCCAGCGACATCGTCGGCGACCGCGCTTTGGGCGCCGAGCCGATGCAGGTCGCCGCGCTCGGCCGCGCGATCCTCGACGGGCTCGCCTCGGCCGGGGTGATGGGCATCGTCAAGCATATCCCGGGACACGGCCGGGCGTTGGTCGACAGCCATCATGCGCTGCCGGTGGTCGACGATGACGAGGAAGCGCTGGCAATCGACCTCGAACCGTTCGAGCGACTGCGCGATGCCGGCATGGCGATGACCAGCCACCTGCTCTACACCCAGTGGGACGCCGAGCGCCCGGCCAGCCAGTCGCCGACGGTGATCCACGACGTCATCCGCCAACGCATCGGCTTCGACGGGTTCCTGATGAGCGACGACATCGGCATGGAAGCGCTGGCCGGCGACCATGGCCAGCGCGCCGCCGCCTGCGTCGCCGCCGGCTGCGACGTCGCCCTCCACTGCGATGGCAAGATGGACAATATGCGGCTGGTCGCGGCGGCCGTCCCGGCGATGACCCCCGAAGCCGAAGCTCGCCTCGCCCGCGCCATGGCGATGCGCTTCATCCCCGACGACGCGATGGATTTCGCCGAGGCGGTGGCCAAGCGGGACGCGCTGCTGGCGCTGGTTTGAGCGACCCTCATTCGTTCGTGCCGAGCCCGTCGAAGCCCTGTTGCTTTGCTCTCGTTTGCCGAGGGACAGTCCTTCGACAAGCTCAGGACGAACGGATAGGGTGCGTTCGTGAATTTTGACGAATCCTTCGACCCCACGCCGCACGACGACGCGCTGACCCTGACGCTCGACGGGTGGGAGGGGCCGCTCGATCTGCTCTTGACGCTCGCCCGCCAGCAGAAGGTCGATCTCCACCAGATCTCGATCCTCGCTTTGGTCGAGCAATATCTCGCGTACCTTGAGGGCGCGCAGCAGCTCAAGCTTGAGATCGCCGCCGATTATCTCGTCATGGCGGCGTGGCTGGCCTATTTGAAATCGTGCCTGCTGCTGCCGAGCGACCCCGAGGCCGACCCGAGCCCCGAAGAACTCGCCTGGCGGCTCCAGCAGCGGCTCCAGCGGCTCGACGCGATGCGCGAGGCGGGGGCGCGGCTGATCGGCCGCGACCGGCTCGGCCGGGACGTGTTTGCGCGCGGCTGGCCCGAAGGGTTGCGGCTGATCCGGAAAGCCTCGTGGCAGGCCTCGGCGTTCGACCTGTTCGCCGCTTACGGCCGGGTTCGCGCCCGCACCCAGCCGGCGATGCACGTCGTCGCGGCGCGGGCGGTGATGACCCTGGAAGACGCCATCGCCCGGGTCTCGGCGCTGATCGGCCGCGCGCTCGACTGGACGACGCTCGAAGCGTTTCTGCCGGCCGATCCCGATCCCGCCTATCGCAAGTCGGCGCTGGCCAGCAGTTTCGTCGCCGCGCTGGAGCTGGCGCGACAGGGCCGCCTCGACCTCGCCCAGGACGCCGCTTTCGCGCCGCTGATGATCCGCCGGCGCGCGGCATGACCGACGAATTCGTCCGCGCCGTCGAAGCCGCCTTGTTTGCCTCGGCCTCGCCGCTCGGCCTCGACGAAATCACGCTCTACGCCGGGGACGGCGATGCCGAGGCGGCGCTGGCCAGCCTCGCCGAACATTATGCCGGACGCGGCATCGAACTGGTCGAACGCGGTGGCCGGTGGCATTTCCAGACCGCGCCGGATCTTGCCCATCTGCTCCGCCGGGAGCGCGAGGAGCCGCGCCGCCTGTCGCGCGCCGCCACCGAGACGTTGGCCATCGTCGCCTATCACGAGCCGGTCAGCCGGGCCGAGATCGAGGCCATCCGCGGCGTGCAGATTTCCAAAGGCACGCTCGATGTGCTGATGGAGGCAGGCTGGATCCGCACCGCCGGGCGCCGCGATTCCCCCGGGCGGCCCTTGCTCTACGCGACGACCCCTGACTTCCTCACGCACTTCAACCTCGGC
Source organism: Sphingomicrobium sp. (assembly GCA_039929125.1). Lineage (GTDB taxonomy): Bacteria > Pseudomonadota > Alphaproteobacteria > Sphingomonadales > Sphingomonadaceae > Sphingomicrobium. Next base: position 6,639 of record JBDSRV010000071.1, on the reverse strand, counting down.
TCGCGCCGCGACCTGCCGGGGATCGACGATCTCAAGGCCGCCGGCCTGCTCGATCCGCTCGACGAGGAGGCGTTGCAGCTTCAACTGGAAACCAGCGAGGATGAGGCCTAGAAAGGCCGCGACACATCTTCGGAGACACGCCCATGGGCTCGTTCAGCCTGATTCACTGGATCATCCTCGCCATCGTCCTGATGCTGGTCTTCGGCGGCAATCGCTTCTCGTCGATGATGGGCGACGTCGCCAAGGGGCTGAAGAGCTTCAAGCAGGGCATGGCCGACGACGACGACAAGCCGCCGCGCCCGGGCGACGCGCGCTATCCGCCGCCGCAGCAGCTCCCGCCGCAGCCGCAGCAGCAGCCCTATCAGGCGCCGCCGATCGACCTCACAGCGCAGCCACGCGCCGCCGATCCGGTCAGCCCGCCGCCGCATCCGCCGGTCCCGCCAAGCGACGACAGCGCGCGCTAGGCGGCGCGGGCGCTTAAATCATGTTCGGCGTCGACAGCACGGAACTGTTCATCGTCGTCATCGCGGCGCTGATCTTTATCCCGAGCAAGGATTTGCCGATCGTCATGCGCAATGTCGGTCGGTGGATCGGCAAGGTGCGCGGCTATGCCCGCCATTTCACCTCGGGGATCGAGAATATGGTGCGCGAGGCCGAGCTCGAGGAGATGGAGCAGCGCTGGCGCGAAGAGAATCAGCGGATCCTCGGCCAGCATCCGGCCGAAGCGCATTATCCTGAGCCGCTGGCCCCGGCGGGTACGCCAGACGTCGTGCCACCGCTCGCTGACGAGCATCAGCCCGATCTGCCGCTCGAAGCGCCGGCCGCGCCCGATGACGATCCATTGCCGCCGGTCATGCGGCCTTTGCCATGATCACCGACCTCGACGACACCAAGGCGCCGTTGCTCGAGCATCTGGTCGAGCTTCGCCGCCGCTTATTGTGGTCGGTCGCGGCCCTGCTCGCCGGTTTCTTCGTCTGCCTTTACTTCGCCAGGCCGATCTTCGCCGTGCTCGTCCAGCCATTGCTGCGGGCGGGGCAGGGCAAGCTCATCTACACCGACGTGTTCGAAGCCTTTTTCGCGCAGGTAAAGGTCGCCTTCTTCGCCGCGCTGATGCTCGCCTTTCCGGTGTTCGCGACGCAGATCTGGCGGTTCGTCGCGCCGGGCATGTACGCCAAGGAGAAGAAGGCGTTCCTGCCGTTCCTGCTGATGACCCCGTTCTTCTTCGCCGGGGGCGCTGCCTTCGCCTATTTCCTGGCGATGCCGTGGGCGCTGCATTTCCTGCTCGGCTATCAGGGTGACATCGGCGGCGTGACCCAGGAGGCGTTGCCCGGGGTCGGCAATTACCTGTCGTTCGTGACCCGCTTCCTGTTCGGATTCGGGGTCGCCTTTCTGCTGCCGGTGCTGCTGATGATACTCGAGCGCGCCGGGATCGTCACTCGCCAGCAACTGATGAAGGGGCGGCGCTACGCCATCGTCGGGGCGTTCGCGGTCGCCGCCGTGCTGACCCCGCCCGACGCGGTGTCGCAGCTGATGCTCGCGGCGCCGCTCTATGCGCTTTATGAATTCGCCATCCTCGCGATCCGCGTCACGCACTGGCGTGCGGCGCGGGCGGCGCGCGGTACCGCGCCGGAGACTGCTTCGGAAGGTGTTGAGGGGGCCCAGACATACGTGGGCCCGGAAACGCCACCGGGGGGGGGGAGGGTTGGCGGTTCCGGGCCCATTTGATTCGGATAGCGAGAGCGGGGGGGCAAAAGGTCGCTATCCGAACATTGAAACGCTCGATTTTTCGGTCTTGTTCCGTAGCCCGCGAAAATTTCTACTTTTTGCCCGCGCGGGGGGCGGTGCGACGTTCCGGCGCGGGGAAAATCGGCAGGTCAACGCTGTAGCTGCCAAGCTTGCGCTCAAGCGGCGAGCGCAACTGGCGCGCAAGCCCGTCGACGATCCGCTCGAACTGGCGTCGCGCCGGGGACTCGCCGTCTTCGCTGAGCAAGGCCGGGCTGGCCATCGTCAGCTGGGCCGTCAATTCGCTGGTCCGCTTCAACAGGATGTCGACCGGCTGGTCGCTGCTGCGAAGCATGGCGTACTCGACCACTTCGGTGATCAGGAAGGCGACGGCGACGGCGACGTCCTGCGTGGTCGAGGCATTGTCGAGCTCGAGCTCGATCGCGGTCGGGCGCCCGTCCTCGGGCGTGCTGGCGCGCAGCCCCGAGGCGAGTTCGGTCAGCATCGGCCTCAGCGCGATTCCCTGGTTTTCCTCAAGCTCGGCGAAATGGTTGCGGTGGACGACCGACAGCGCATCCACCCGCCGGCCGATCGCCGCATAGGCCGCCTTGGCCTCGGGCTCCTCGGCGTTGCGGCCATGGATGCTGAGCAGCGACGCGACGACCTGCAGGTTGTTCTTGACCCGGTGGTGGACTTCCCGGACCAGCCGCCGCTGGCCGTCGAGCGCGTCGGCCATCTGCCGCTCGCTCTCGTCGATCCGTTCGACCGCCCGTGAAAAGGCCTGGCCGAGCTGCCGGATTTCTGTCGCCGGGCCGAGCGAGTCGGGCAGCTGAAGCGAGGCATCGCGGCCGGGCTGGAATTCGCTCACCGCGCGCTGCAGCCGGCGCAGCGGGCGGATCAGCAGCCGATGCACCAGCCACCAACTGATCAGCGCGGCCAGCGCCCACATCAGCACCGGCAGCAGGATCATCAGCCGGCCAAGCGTGGTGATCGACTGCAACCTTGTATCGATGGTCGCGACAAGGTTGCCATTGCCAATCGGCATCCGCTGATGGCTCAATTGCGGGGGGGCGGCGTCCCCGCGCTGGTCGACCACCGCCATCGACAGGCGGTCGTCGTCGATCCGCACGTAATTGACCTCGCGGCTCGCGGCCGACGCGGTGTGGCGCACCTCGTCGAGGGTGAGCCGGGTGGTGGCGCTGCCGCCGACCACGCCAGTGCGCAGCAGCGCCGATTGGCCGTCCGCCGCGATCCACAATTTGATGTCGCCGGGCGCGGTCAGCGGGGGGCGGTCGAGGTCGCCGAAGCCGCCAACGGCGCAAATCGGGTTGCCCATCCCGTCTTCAAGCTCGAACGTCCGGGCGACGGCCGGAGCGATGGCGAGGGTCTGCTGCGCCTCGGTGCAGGCACCGGCATTGCCGTTCTTCAGCGCGTCATTGGCGGCAATCCGCAGCGCCAGTGCGTTGCGCGCCACAAGTCCGCTCAGGGCATCGGCGACCAGGTCGGCCTCGTGCTTGCTGTTGTCATGCATCGCCCGCGTCGCGCCGGCCATGCCGCTGACCGAACTGGCGATGAGCGCGCCGCCGATCGGCAGCAGGGCCGCCGAAAGCAGCAGCAACAGTTTGGCGGTGGTCGGGATCGCCGCGAACCGGTCGCCGGCGCTCACCGCCCGCGCCGATCAAAAATCAGGCGCTCAGTCGAGCTTGCGCAGCAGGTCCATGAAATCGTCGGGGACGGTTTCGCGCAACGTATCGTCATAGACGGTGCGCAAGGCGCGGCCGACCGGCGACGCCTTGTCTTTCCTGGTACGGGCCGGGCGGGCGACGGGCGCCATGCCCGGTCCCTTGCCATCGCCTCGATTTGTCCCACTCAACCTCTCATCCCCCTCAGGCACGCTGCGCGGCGCGCCGGCCTACACTACAATAATACATCCGGACAAAAGGCTATCCATCATCAATCGACGCCCTATTTCGGCGCCGTCAGGTCGTCAATCGGGTCCGAGCCACACCCGCATGCGACAAGGAAACCAAATCGCCGGTGCTTTGTTCCACCGGTGCATGCCGGTTTCGGGGGGGTGTCGCAATAAGGCGACAAACCGGAAGGCCCGACCCTTGCGGCTTGCATCAGCCGGTGCCCGCGCCCACAACGCGGGCGAAACAATTCAGGAGTCGCTTCCCCTATGTCGCTTGGCCAGGATCTCGCCCCGCATCTGCCCTTCCTCCGTCGTTATTCCCGAGCGCTCACCGGCAGCCAGGCGCACGGTGACAATTTCGTCCGCGCGACGCTGGAGACGATCGTCGCCAACCCCGAGGAGTTCCCGCGCGAGGTCGATCCGCGGCTCGGCCTGTACCGCACCTTCCACGCCATCTGGTCGAGCGCCAACATCGACGAAGGCGAAGAGCCGACGATGAGCATCGACGGGCATGAAGGCATCGCCCACGCCCGGCTGTCGCGGATCACCCCGCTGTCTCGCCAGGCGCTGCTGCTGACCAGCCTCGAAGGCTTCTCGAACGAAGACACCGCCTATCTGATCGACGCCACCCCCGACGACGTCGAAAGCCTCGTCGCCGAAGCGCTGGGCGAGATCGAGCGGCAGACCCATGCCGACGTGCTGATCATCGAAGACGAACCGATCATCGCGATGGACATCGAAACCATCGTCCGCGACCTTGGCCACAACGTCACCGGTGTCGCCGTCACGCGTGACGAGGCCGTAGCCCAGGCGCGCAAGGCCCCGCCGGGGCTGGTGCTGGCCGACATCCAGCTGGCCGACGACAGCTCGGGCATCGACGCGGTCAAGGACATCCTCGCCGAATTCTCGGTCCCGGTGATCTTCATCACGGCGTTCCCCGAGCGGCTGCTGACCGGGTCGAGGCCCGAACCGACCTTCCTCATCACCAAGCCGTTCCAGCGGGCGACGGTTAAGGCCGCCATCAGCCAGGCCTTGTTCTTCGACAGCGCGACCGTCCCCGCCGCCTGATTGTTGCCGCCAACGGAACGGAACCGGAAAGACTCCGGTTTCGTTGAGCGACCGAAATCAGCCGATGGGGATTGCATGAACGACCAGCCCGAACATCTCACCACGACCGAAGCGCGCGCCGGCACGACGCCGCACGTGACCCGCTACGTGCTTGGTGTCGGCCTGGTTCTGGTGATCGTGATTTTCGCGGTCATATTGTTTGTCGCCCGCTAGGCACATACATTCAGCGTTCAAGTCGGCGGTGCAAGGACGACAGGGCACGCCCCGGTGGATTGGGCGGCCGAAACGGGTGGGGTAATAGTGGCTGAAGAAATGAATGAAGACCTGCCGGCGGAGGCGCGGATTGACCCGGTGCCTTTGTCGGATCCGGAATTCAAGGATCAGCTGGCGGCGGTAATCCCGCACCTGCGCGCCTTCGGTCGTTCGCTGTCGGGCAGCCGGGACCTTGCCGACGATCTCGTCCAGGAAACATTGCTCAAGGCGTGGGCGGCGCGCAAGCGCTTCCAGGCCGGCACTAACATGCGCGCCTGGACCTTCATCATCCTCAGGAACCTGTTCCTCAGCCAGATGCGCCGCGCCCGCTTCAAGGGCGAGTGGGACGATATCACCGCCGCCAAGATCCTCGCCGCCCCGGCCAGCCAGGACAAGCATATCGAGCTTGGCGACATGCAGCGCGCCTTGCTCGAACTGCCGCAGCCCCAGCGCGAGGCGTTGATCCTCGTCGGCGCCGGCGGCTTTGCCTATGAGGAAGCGGCCGAGATTTGCGGCTGCGCGGTCGGAACCATCAAGAGCCGCGTCGCCCGCGGCCGTGTCGCGCTTGAAGCTTTATTGACCGGCACCGGCCTGCCGTCGCGGCGGCAGCATCAGACCGATCCCAACACGTCGGCACTGCAGGCGATCATGGGTCAAGTCGACGAATTGAGCCGCAACCGCGGCTAGTCCGCGGCTAGTGGAGCTTGGCCAGCAAGCGGTCGAATTCGCCGTCAATAGGCGGGGTGTGCGCCGCGGCGAAGGCGCGGCGAAGCGCCGCCGCAATGCCCTGCTGGCGCGGCGGAAAATCGACCAGGATCAGACGGTGATCGCTGTCGCTATGGGTCAAATCGTTGTTGAAGCGCATTTTTTCCATCTCGGTGACCTAACGCCTCAAAAGCGCGCTGGTTTCCCGCCGGCTCGAAATCGGCCATGGCGCTGACATGACCAAGGCCGTCGCCGCCACCGCCCGTCAGCAAGCGAAGCGCGTCTCCGCGATTGAGCGCGCGACGCGCTTCAGCCCGTTCCTGCGGGAGGCGATGGCGGCGCTTCCGGCCATCGCCGACAGGTTCCGCGACGCCGGCAGCGAGGCCGCCATTGGCGTCGCCCTCGATCTGTCCACCGATGACGTCGGCAGCGCCCTTCGCCGGCAACGCCACGCCCTCGCTCTGGCGGTCGCGCTTGGCGATCTTGCCGGCGAATTGCCGTTGGAGGCGGTGACCGCGCATCTGTCCGCCTTTGCCGACCGCGCGATTGATGCTGCCGTCGCGGCCAGCATCGCCGAGCGCTTGCCCGGCGAGGTTCCGCGCGGGCTGGCGGTGGTCGCCCTCGGAAAGCTCGGCAGCGGGGAACTCAATTATTCGTCGGACGTCGACCTGCTCCTGCTGTTCGACCCCGACACCATGCCGCGCCGCGCCCGCGACGACCCCGGCGAGGCGGCGGTCCGCTATGGCCGGCGGATCGTCGAATTGCTCCAGCAGCGCACCGCCGACGGCTATGTCGCGCGGGTCGACCTGCGCCTTCGACCGGCGCCCGAAGTGACGCCCATCATCCTGCCCGTCGGCGCGGCCATTTCTTATTACGAAAGCCAGGCGTTGCCGTGGGAGCGGGCGGCGTTCATCCGCGCCCGGGCGTGCGCCGGCGACCTCGCGCTCGGCCGCCGGTTCATCGCCGAAATTCAGCCCTTC
>JBDSRV010000070.1:0-20014 GCA_039929125.1 Sphingomicrobium sp. | reverse complement strand
AGAGGCGGATGGCGCGGGCAGCGTCGTCGTTGCCCGGAACCGGGAAGGCGATGCCCTGTGGGTTCGAATTGGAATCGAGGATCGCGACGACCGGGATGCCAAGCACATTGGCTTCCTTGATCGCCAGCTCTTCCTTGTTCGAATCGATCACGAACATGACATCGGGCAGGCCGCCCATGTCGCGGATCCCGCCGAGGCTCTTTTCAAGCTTGTCGCGCTCGCGAGTCTGCTGCAGCACTTCCTTCTTGGTCAGGCCGGCGGTGTCGCCCGAAAGCTGCTCCTCGAGCGTCTTCAAGCGCTTGATCGAGTTGGACACGGTTTTCCAGTTGGTCAACATGCCGCCGAGCCAGCGGTGGTTGACGAAGTGCTGGCCCGAGGTGCGGGCGGCATCGGCCACCGCGTCCTGCGCCTGGCGCTTGGTACCGACGAACAGCACCTTGCCGCCGCGGCCGACGGCCTGGTTGACGAACTCCAGCGCGCGGGCGAACAGCGGCACGCTCTGCGACAAATCGATGATGTGAACGCCGTTGCGGTCGCCGAAAATGTACGGCTTCATCCGCGGGTTCCAGCGGTGGGTCTGGTGGCCAAAATGGGCGCCAGCTTCGAGCAATTGCTGCATCGTGACGACGGGGGTCGCCATAGGATAGTCTCCTTCCGGTTATGCCTCGGTGGATCCTGTAACCCGCCCTTCTCGCCCTGAAGCGAAGAGAGAGCCGGCACCGGTATGGTGGTTCCACCTGTGGGATGGGCGGCGCACTAGCTGATCAATCGCGTCATTTCAAGCGCTTCGCCTCCTGATGCAGGACAAAAGAACATAAACAGAACATTTCCGCTTGACGAAAGCGGAACGAAGATGGAACATCGTTCAGATCGAAGCCATTGAGGCTCCGTTTCGGAACGATATCGATGTTTCGGGGTTGGGCCATGAACGACAAGGGAACACGCCGATGCTCGCGCCTTTTGCCACCCTCGCCTTCCTCGCCGCACTGTGGCTCGTCGCCAAGTTGATGGTCGATGTCCTGGCCGCGGACGGTGGCAAGATCGCCGCTGCGCTTGGTGGCCGGTCGTTCGCCGCCAACCCGCGCCCGGCGCTTCAGCCGATCAGCGTGCGCTTCCAGCCGCGGGCAGAATCGGTTCGTCGCCCGATGCGCGCGACGCCGGCGTGGCGCGCCGCCGCCTGACCCGGGCGTAGCTCGCCAGGCTGAACGGCAGCGTGGCGAGATACAGCAGAGACAGCAGCAGCAAGGTCGGCCACGGCACGGTGATCAGCGCCGCGCCGAGCAAGGCGATCCCCGCCAGCGCGAACAGCCGCCAGCCGCTGCGGATGCGGATCGACGTCCAGCTGTAGGTCGGCAGGCTGGAAATCATCAGCATGGCGATGAACAGGGTCCACGCCATCACCAGCGGCCATTGCCGGAATATCCCGTCGCCGCTGATCAGCCACAGATAAATCGGGATGAACGCCAGCCCCGCCCCCGCCGGCGCCGGAACGCCGGTGTTGAAGCCGGCCGACTTGTGCGGTTGGTCGCCGGTGTCGATCTGGGCGTTGAACCGCGCCAGGCGAAGCGCGCAGCAGACCGCCAGCGCCAACGCGGCGACCCACCCGAAGCGCGGCGCCGCCTGCAGCGACCAGAGGTAAAGGATGAGCGCCGGCGCGGTGCCGAACGCAATATTATCGCTCAGCGAATCAAGCTCTTCGCCGAATTTGCTCTGAGCCCGCAGCAGCCGGGCGATGCGCCCGTCGAGGCCGTCGAGAATGCCGGCGACAATGATCGAACCCAGCGCCTTGTCCCATTCTCCGCCGATCGCGAAGCGCACCCCGGTAAGGCCGAAGCACAACGCCAGCGCGGTCACCGCATTGGGCGTGATCGCCCGGAACGGGATGCCCCGCGCCGGCCGCTCGGCTCGCCTCACTGGCTAAGCCCCTGGCGCTGCTCGGCGTCGCCGATGCGGCCCAGGACGGTTTCCCCAGCAATGGTTCGCTGGCCGAGGAGGACGTGGGACGCCGTGCCGGCCGGGAGGAATACGTCGACCCGGCTGCCGAAGCGGATCAGCCCGACCCGCTCGCCGGCGGCGACGCGGTCGCCTTCCTTGACGAACGCCATGATGCGCCGCGCGACCAGCCCGGCAATCTGGGTGAAGCCGACCGAAGTGCCGTCGTCGCGCTGGACGAGGAAGTGCTGCCGCTCATTGTCCTCGCTCGCCTTGTCGAGGTCGGCGTTGAGGAATTTGCCCGGGACATAAGCGATGCGGCGGATCACGCCGGCCACCGGCGAGCGGTTGATGTGGACATCGAACACACTCATGAAAATCGACACGCGGGTGAACTCGCCGGGCATGTCGGCGGCCAGCTCGGGCGGGGCGGCGACGCGGCTGATCATGGTCACCAGCCCGTCGGCGGGCGCGACGATCAGCGCTGGGTCCTGCGGTGTGGTGCGGATGGGATCGCGGAAGAAGGTCGCGACCCACACCGAGATGGCGACGAACAGCCAGCCGAACACGTCGGGCAGCGCCCAGAAGGCGACCAGGGTGGCGAAGGCGGCGATGACGGTGAACTTGCGGCCCTCCGGATGGACCGAGGGAAAGCGCCACTTGACCGCGGTCAGCTGGCTGTCGGGTTTGTCGATCGAGGTCATCGCCAGTCCTTAGGAGCAACGGCCAGCGGCGGCAATCCGCGCGGTTGCCTTGGCGGCGCCGCTTGCCCTAAGGCGCGCCGCACCCCCATTTTCCGTTACAGGACCCGCGTCATGGCCAAGATCAAGGTGAAGAACCCCGTCGTCGAACTCGACGGCGACGAAATGACCCGGATCATCTGGCAATGGATCCGCGAGCGGCTGATCCTCCCTTACCTCGACATCGACCTGCTCTACTTCGACCTCGGCATCGAGAAGCGCGACGAGACCGACGACAAGATCACCGTCGAAGCAGCCGAAGCCATCGCCAAGCATGGCGTCGGCGTCAAATGCGCGACCATCACCCCCGACGAAGCCCGGGTCGAGGAATTCCACCTCAAGCAGATGTGGAAGTCGCCCAACGGGACGATCCGCAACATCCTGGGCGGGGTCGTGTTTCGCGAGCCGATCGTGATCGACAACGTGCCGCGGCTGATCCCCGGCTGGACCGACCCGATCGTGGTCGGCCGCCATGCCTTTGGCGACCAGTACAAGGCGACCGACTTCCTCGTCCCCGGCCCCGGCAAGCTGATGATGAAGTGGACCGGCGAGGACGGACAGGTGATCGAGCATGAGGTGTTCGACTATCCCGCCGCCGGGGTGGCGATGGGGATGTACAACCTCGACGCGTCGATCCGCGACTTCGCCCGCGCCAGCCTCAACTACGGGCTGCAGCGCGGCTGGCCTGTCTATCTCAGCACCAAGAACACCATCCTCAAGGCCTATGACGGGCGCTTCAAGGACATCTTCCAGGAGGTGTTCGACGCCGAGTTCAAGGAAGGCTTCGCGGCCAAGGGCATCGAATATCAGCACCGCCTGATCGACGACATGGTCGCCAGCGCGCTGAAGTGGTCGGGCAAATTCGTGTGGGCGTGCAAGAATTACGACGGCGACGTCCAGTCCGATCAGGTCGCCCAAGGCTTCGGCAGCCTCGGGCTGATGACCTCGGTGCTGATGAGCCCCGACGGCAAGACGATCGAGGCCGAAGCGGCGCACGGCACGGTCACCCGCCACTACCGCCAGCACCAGCAGGGCAAGGCGACCTCGACCAACCCGATCGCCTCGATCTTCGCCTGGACCGGCGGCCTCAAGTTCCGCGGCAAGTTCGACGACACGCCCGACGTCATCAAGTTCGCCGAGACGCTGGAGCGGGTGTGCGTCGAGACGGTCGAGAGCGGCAAGATGACCAAGGACCTCGCCATCCTCGTCGGGCCGGACCAGCCGTGGATGACCACCGAACAATTCTTCGAGGCGATCCGCGAGAATCTCGAGACCGAAATGGGCCTGGTCGCTTCCTAGGCTTTTGGGCTCCTGACATGCTCTTGCCGCACCCCGTGGCCGACGAAATAACCGGGGATGCGGCGCAGCAGGGGAAAGCGGTTGGCGAGGCGGATCGGGAGCGGTGGCTGCTCCGGCATTTCCCGGCGGCCGGCGATGAGCGGCGCGAGCAGGCGCTCCTGGACCAGCTGCTGGGCGCCCTGGATGACGCGGGTCGGCCATAGCCGCCGGGCCTGCACCTGGCCGAGCAGCGCATCGATATCCTCGCCCCGCGCCAAGGGCGCGGCGAGGATGTTGGCGGCGGCGACCGCGTCCTGCACCGCCAGGTTGATGCCGATCCCGCCGACCGGCGACATGGCGTGGGCGGCGTCGCCGATCGCCAGCAGGCCGGGGCGGTGCCAGCAGGTCAGCCGGTCGAGCGACACCGACAGCAATTTGGGCGCGTCGAAATCGGGCAGCGCGGCGTCGAGGTCGGGCAGATCGGGGGCGGCGGCGCGGACATCGGCGCGGAACGCCGCGATCCCGCGCGCCTTGATGACGTCGGCGCTGCCCTTGGCGATGACGAACGCGCATTGCCAATAATCGCCGCGGTCGATCATCACGATCAGGCTGTGGCTGGTGACCGAGGCGCGCAGCGCGCTCCCTTCGCCTGTCTTCGGCACCGCGAACCAGAAAACGTCGATCGGCGCGCCGAGGCTTTCGAGCGGCATCATAGCGGTCTTGCGGACGACCGAATCGCGGCCATCGCAGGCGACCACCAGTTTGCCGGCGCGAAGTTCCTCGCCATCGGCCAGCCTGACGCCGCTGACCCGGCCGCCCTGTTCGAGGAAGCCGGTCACCTCGGCCTCCATGCGCAGCGCGAAGCCGGGGTAAGCGGCGGCTTCGTCGCGGAGGAAATCGAGGAACTCCCACTGCGGCATCATGGCGATGAACGGCGCCGGCATGTTGAGGTGGCTGAGATCGCCGATCTGCATCACCTGCCCGTTCCAGCTCAGTTCGGCGCGGTCGAGCGGGTGGTGCGGGCGCTTGAGGAAGCGCTGCAGCAGGCCCAGCTCGTCGAGGATCTGCATGGTCGAGGGATGGACCGTGTCGCCGCGGAAATCGCGGAAGAAATCGGCGTGCTTCTCAAGCACCGTGACGGTCACCCCGGCGCGGGCGAGCAATAGTCCGGCCATCATCCCGGCCGGCCCGCCGCCGACGATGAGGACGTCGCTCATGGCGCTGCCGGGGGCGAATGTTCACAATGTTCGCACTGATGGGGACAATTTCCCGGTTCGGGCGTCGAGCTTCGAACATCGCGTCGATCGAAACGGGCGAGACTTGGCGCCATGACGTCAGGCTGACAGGCGAAATCCTACATTGCCAGCAAAAACGGCGCGGCGTCGGTGACAGCCCGCGCGCGCCGTGCTTCAAGGGCGGCATGGCGGGCGCGATGACCATGACCCCGGCGCTGAGCGACACGCTGACCATCCTGGGCGCGGCGGGGATCGTCATCCCGGCGTTCGCGCGGTTGAAGATCAACCCGGTGATCGGCTTCATTCTGGTCGGCATCGTCGCCGGGCCGTTCGGGCTGGGCGCCTGGGTCGGCGCTTATCCGTGGCTCGAAGCGGTGACGATCACCGACCCCCACGGGATCGAGCCGTTCGCCGAATTCGGCATCGTCCTGCTGCTGTTCTCGATCGGGCTCGAGCTGAGCTTCAAGCGGCTGGTCGCGATGCGCCGGGCGGTGTTCGGTATCGGCGCCGCCGAAATGCTGCTGATCGCGGGCCTGATCGCCACCGGCCTGATCGCGGCGGGTTGGCCGATGGAGCGCGCGGGCTGGCTGGCGGTGGCACTGGCGATGTCGTCGACCGCACTGGTGCTGCCGATCGCCGGGACGACCAGCGCCGTCGGGCGGGCGGCCCTGGCGATGCTGTTGTTCGAGGATCTGGCGCTGGTGCCGGTCCTGTTCGTCATCGGCGCCGCCGAAGGCCCGAGCCTGGCGCGAGTGGCGATCGGCGGGGTGGCGGTGATCGCCGCGATCCTGCTGGTCGGGCGCTATGTGCTGCCGGCGCTGTTCGCGCAGGCGGCGCGGACCAAGAGCCCCGAACTGTTCCTGGCGATCTCGCTGCTGGTGGTGATCCTGGCGGCGATGCTGACCGGCGGCGCCGGCCTGTCGCCGATCCTTGGCGCGCTGGTCGCCGGGCTGGTCATCGCCGAGACCGATTACCGCCAGGAGGTCGAGATCGTCATCGCCCCGTTCAAGGGGCTGGCGCTGGGCGTGTTCCTGATCACGGTGGGGATGCAGATCGACCTTGCCGCCTTGATTGCCGAGTGGCCGCTGTTGCTCGGCGGGCTGGCGGCAGTGATCCTGGTCAAGGCGTTGGTCACCGGGCTGCTGCTGCGCGCGGCGGGGGCGCGAATGGGGGTGGCGGCGGAAACCGGGCTGCTGATGGCCAGCCCGGGCGAGACGACATTGATCATCCTCGGCGCTGCCGGGGTGGCCAGGATCCTCGACACCGACACGGTTGCCTTGTGGTCGGCGGCGACGGCGATCGGCATGACCATCACGCCGCTTTTGGCCAGCCTGGGCAAGGTCGCGGCGCGGCGGGTCGACCGCCACGCGCCGGGCATCGCGCCGTCTGACGCCGAGGGGTGGACGATGATCTTCGGCTTCGGCCGGGTCGGGCGGATGGTCGCCGACATGCTGGAGGAGCACGGACGGCCCTATCTGGCGGTCGACAGCGATATCGACGGCTATGCCGCGGCGCGCGAGGCTGGCTATGCGGTCGTCTATGGCGACGTCGCCCGGCGCGAGTTCGCCGCGCATCTCGACCTCGCCAAGGCGGCGGCGGTGGTGCTGACGATGGACGATCCGGTGCTGACCGCGCGGCTGGCGCGGCGGCTGCGCGATGCCTATCCGACGCTGCCGATCATCGCCCGGGCGCGCGACACGGCCCACGCCGCCACCCTGTACCGCGCCGGGGTGACCGACGCCGTGCCCGAGGCGCTCGAGGCGTCGCTCCAGCTGTCGGAAGCGGTGCTGGTCGACATCGGCGTGGCGATGGGGCCGGTGATCGCCTCGATCCACGAGAAACGCAGCCAATTGCGGGCGGAAATCATGCAGGCCGGGGAGCTTGACGCGGAGCCGAGCTTGGGGCGGCGGCGGGCGCGGGATTCGGTGGCGGGGTGACGGTTGCGGGGGTCTCGCCGCCCCCTCCACCATGTTTCACTGGTCCCCCTCCCCGTTCCGGGGAGGAATGGGAACAACTGCCGCGCCCAGCGCTTGAGGCGGGATGGATGACATGCTCGACTGTTTGGTGATCGGTGGCGGCCCCGCGGGGCTGACCGCGGCGACCTATTTGGCGCGGTTCCACTTGAAGATCATGGTGATCGACGGCGGCAAGAGCCGCGCCGGCCTCATCCCGTGCACCCACAACCATGCCGGTTTCCCCGACGGGATCAGCGGGCATGAGTTGATTGCGCGTATGAAAGAACAAGCGCAACTCTATGGCACCAAGATAGAAACCGGCTATGTCACCCGCTTGGAAAAGGACGAGGACGGGTTCGCCGCCGAATGGGGATCGGGACCGGTCCGGGCGCGCAGCGTGCTGGTCGCCACCGGGGTCACCAACCGCAAGCCGCCGATGGACGAGACGCTCCACGACGAGGCGCTGGCGCGCGGGCTGATCCGTTACTGCCCGATCTGCGACGGCTATGAAGTGACCGACAAGAAGGTCGGCGTGATCGGCAGCGGCAAGGGCGGCGTCGTCGAGGCGATTTTCCTCAGGGGCTACACCGCCGACGTGACGCTGATCGCGCCCGACGCGGCGCTCGACCTGACGCCCGAGGACGCCGCGCGGCTGAAGGCGGCGGGGGTGAATTGCGTCGACGGGCCGGCCGAAGCGGTGGCGGTGACCGGCGATTGCATCGTGGTCGACACCGCCGAGGGGCATTTCGCGTTCGACAGCGTCTATCCGGCGCTGGGGTCCGACACCCACACGCAGCTGGCCGAGATGGTCGGCGCGGACCTGTCGGTCGATTGCTGCATCAAGGTCGACAGCCACCAGCGGACCAACGTCGCGGGGCTCTATGCGGCCGGCGACGTCGTCCTCGGGCTCGACCAGATCAGCCATGCGATGGGCGAAGGCGGGGTGGCGGCGACGACCATCCGCAACGATTTGGCCAAGGACACGCCACTGCTGAGGGCGGCGGTGGAGATCACCGAACCGGCGGCCTAGGCGAGATAATCGGGGTCGATGGTGACGCGGCCGTCGGCGAGGTCGGCGATGCCGGGGCGGAACGGCACGAGGGCTTTCCTGCCGCCGTCGCGTTCGACCTCGAGCAGTTCGCCGGCGCCGAAATCCTCGACCGCGACGACGCGCCCAAGGGGAACTCCGGCGGCATCTACGCACGGCAGGCCGATCAGATCGGCGTGGTAATATTCGCCCTCCCCGAGCGGCGGTAGGCTGGCGCGATCGACCTCGACCAGGCTGCCGCGGAGCGCCTCGGCGGCTTCGCGCGTGGCGATGCCGGCGAAGCGGGCGATGGCGGTCTTGCCGCCGGCGCGCACCGACTGAAGCGCGATGTCGCGGCCGCCGACGACGAGCGTGGCGTGGGCGGCGAGGCTGGCGGCGCTGTCGGCGAACAGTTTGAGGCGCACCTCGCCCTTGATGCCATGCGCCCCGGCGACCGCGGCCAGCGCGACGCGCTTGCCGTCAGTCGCCGGGGGTTGCGCCATGACTATTCGGCCTTGGCGGCGTCGTCTTCGGCGGGCGCTTCGGCTTCGGCGGGGGCTTCGGCTTCGGCGGGCGCTTCGTCGGCCTTGGCTTCCTCGGCGGGGGCTTCGGATTCGGCGACGGGGGCTTCGGCTTCGCCTTCGGCCGGGGCCTGGGCGCTTTCGCCGGTCACGGCGTCGGCGGTGTCGCCGGCGTCGCTGTTGGGAGTCGCTTCATTGGCCTCGGCGGCGGGGGCGTCCTCGACCACCGGCGCTTCGGCAGCGGCCTCCTCGGCGACGACTTCCTCGGCGGCAACCTCCTCGGCGGGCGCGTCTTCGACCGCGGGGGCTTCCTCGACCGGAGCTTCCTCGACCACGGGCGCTTCAGCGGCCACCTTGGCGGCTTCGTCGGCAGCGGCGGCCTTGCCGGCGCGCTCCTCGACCCGCTCCTTGGCCTTGTCGCCCGGCTGGCCCTTGTTGGGGTTGGAGCGCGCGGCGCGCTCGCGGATGCCGGCGGCGTCGAGGAAGCGGAGGACGCGGTCGCTCGGCTGGGCGCCGACCGACAGCCAATGCGAAATGCGCTCGGCGTCGAGCTTCACCCGGTCGGGCGAATCCTTGGCCAGCAGCGGGTTGTAGGTGCCGAGCTTCTCGAGGAAGCGGCCATCACGCGGGGCGCGGCTGTCGGCCACGACGATGCGGTAATAGGGGCGCTTCTTGGCGCCGCCACGGGCGAGACGAATTGCAAGTGCCATAAGATATTCCTTCTTCAAACCTGAATGTTACGCTTTATTTCTTCGAGAATTTGTCGAATCCGGGAGGGAGGTTGAACCCGGCCCCGCCGCCGAGCCCGGGAAGCCCCGGCATGCCGCCTGGCACCTGGCCGCCCGGTGCAATGCCGCCCAGGGCCTTTTCCATGCCGCCGCCGGAAAACATCGCGGCGAGCTTGCCGAACCCGCCGAGCTTCCTGAGGCGCTTCATGGCGTTGGCCATTTCCTGGTGCATCTTCATCAATTTGTTGACCTCCTGGACGGTGGTCCCGCTGCCCTTGGCGATGCGGATCTTGCGCTTGGCGTTGATGAGGTCGGGCCGGGCGCGCTCCTTGGCGGTCATCGAGCTCATCATCGCCTCAAGGTGGACCAGCGCCTTGTCGTCGACCTGGCCGGGCTTGGCCAAGCCCTTCATTCCCGGCAGCATGCCGGCGAGCGCGCCGAGGCCGCCCATCCGCTGCATCTGCGAAATCTGCATGCGCAAATCGTCGAGGTCGAACTTGCCCTTGGCCATCTTGGCCGCGAGCTTCTCGGCATCCTCGACCTGGACGCTCTCGGCGGCGCGCTCCACCAGGGAGACGACGTCGCCCATGCCGAGGATGCGCCCGGCGACGCGGCTCGGGTGGAAGGCCTCGAGCGCGTCGAGCCCTTCGCCGGTGCCGGCGAACTTGATCGGCTTGCCGGTGACCGCGCGCATCGACAATGCCGCGCCGCCGCGGGCGTCGCCGTCCATGCGGGTGAGGATCACGCCCGACAGCTCGACTTCGCCGGCAAAGCCCTTGGCGACGTTGACCGCGTCCTGCCCGGTCAGGCTGTCGACCACCAGCAAAGTCTCGACCGGCCTGGCGGCGGTGGCGACGGCCTTCATCTCGGCCATCAGCGCTTCGTCGACGTGGAGGCGTCCGGCGGTGTCGAGGAGGAGGACGTCATAGCCCTGAAGCCGCGCCGACTGCAGCGCGCGCTCGGCAATCTGTACAGGATTCTGGCCGGCAACGATCGGCAGCGTGTCGACCCCGGCCTGGCGGCCGAGCACGGCGAGCTGCTCCTGCGCCGCAGGGCGGGCGACGTCGAGCGACGCCATCAGCACCTTCTTGCGCTCGCGGCTGGCGAGGCGCTTGGCGAGCTTGGCGGTGGTCGTCGTCTTGCCCGAGCCCTGGAGGCCGACCATCATCACGACGGCCGGCGGATTGACGTCGAGGTGGAGCTCGGCGGCCTCCGACCCGAGCATTTCGGTCAGCGCGTCGTTGACGATCTTGACCACCATCTGGCCCGGCGTGACCGAGCGGATGACGTCCTGCCCGACGGCTTTTTCGGTGACCCGGTCGACGAAATCGCGGGCGACGGGCAGCGCGACGTCGGCCTCGAGCAACGCCACGCGCACCTCGCGCATGGCGGCGCGCACCTCCTCCTCCGACAAGGCGCCGCGGCCGCGGAGCTTGTCGAATACGCCGGCGAGGCGTTCGGAGAGGCTGTCGAACATCAAAATTCCTCGTGCCTGGAGGCAAAAACGAACAAAACGCCGGCGGGCGAAACCTCGCCGGCCAGCGCGCATCCGTGGACGCTCCATCGATGTGTGTCGTTAGACGGGGGTGCCCCTACGCGGGAGAGGCGGCGGGGTCAAGGTTGGGGCGGCTCGTGCGTCGAATGACATTCGCGGGCCTGTCGAATGAAGTCTTCGCCAAGGTCCTGCGGAATGATCGATTTGATTCCCAGCTCTTTCGCAATCTGGCGCTCGGCATCGATATTCGGGCGATCAAGGTCGATCCGATGACGTAGGGAATCAAGAATGGGCCGCGACGTGCGCCGCTCCTCGAGCGTGACAGGCCCGGGCTCCGCGAAGCGCCCCAGGTCCCTCCAGTCGCCATTTTGGGCCATCCTCGATACCTGCAGATTGTCGTCGCCGTCATAGAACATCGCGTATTTCTGGCGCACTTCGGCGGGCAGCTGGCGGTAGGTATCGGCATCGCGACTATTCCACGCGCCGCGATAGGGGGCGGAGCCCAGGGCGCCACGCGGGTAGATCGGCGGCATGGGCGCCCCGCTCCGCGATTTGTCCAGCCATTCCCTGACTTCGGCTACCCGGCGCAAGTCGCAATCGAGCTGCACGTAACGAACGTCCTGCGTGTAAAGGGTGAAGCCAATCTCTCGGTCGATCGTCTCGCGGAAGGCGCGGACGTCCTGGCGCACCTGCCAGGTTTCCATCAACTGCTGCGCCCCGAGCGCGATGAGTACGCCGAGCACAATCACCCCGACTTCGCCAGCAAAAAGGCGCCAGCCATGCAGTGATTTTAAATCGGTCACGCGTCACCCCCGGCCGCCTTGTGCCGGTGACGAGGCGACGTTGCAATCAAGGTTTCGGCTTGCGTGGCCCCCTTCCCGTCGCGCCACCTGGCCCGCGTCGGCCCGGGCCGGCGCGGGGGAAGCGGCGTTCGGTGGGGGTGCGGCGGTCCTGTTCGGGGACCCGGTCGAGCGGGCGGGATTGTTGCATTTCGCCCTTGGGGCCGACGGCATAGCCTTCCTTGAGCAACTGATTGAAGGCGGTGCGGACGCTCTGGTTGATCGAATCCTGGAGCGCCTTGGGCAAATCGGCGAAGCCGGCGTTGCGGTGGACCGACTGGATATCGCGAAGCAGGTTGTTGGGCAGGCCGCCCGCCCCCGCCTTGAGCGCCTCGATCGCTTCGACGACGGCGGCAATGAGCACGGCTTGCATGACGTCGGACGCCGCTCTGGTCATGCTCGCTCTCCCCGATAAGGCCGTTCAATGTGGACGAAGCGGCCGCGCCTCCCTAAGTCGCGCAGCGTGACGCGGCAATTCCACAAGATGCACGGGCTGGGCAACGACTTTGTCATCCTTGACGCGCGCGTCGAGCCGGTGACGATGACCGAGCCACTGGCCAAGGCGCTGGCCGACCGGCGGATGGGGATCGGCTGCGACCAGTTGATCCTGATCGAGCCGTCCACGGTCGCCGAGGTCAAGATGCGCATCTGGAACCACGACGGGGTCGAGGTGCAAAGCTGCGGCAATGCTTCGCGCTGCGTCGTCGCGCTGACCGGCGCCAAGACGATCGAGACCGCCGGCGGGATCGTCGAGGGCGGACCGGTTGGCAATGAGATCGAGGTCACCCTGCCGCCGCCGAAGTTCGCGTGGGACGAGGTGCCGGTGACGTACCCGATGGACACCGCGCGTCTGCCGATGGCGTGGGGGCCGCTGGCGCATCCGATGGCGCTCAACGTCGGCAATCCGCATTTGGTGTTCTTCGTCGCCGACGAGACCGCGATCGACCTCGATTCGCTCGGGCCGAGCATCGAGCATGACCCGGCCTTCCCCGAACGGATCAACGTCAATGTCGCCTCGGTCCAGGGCGATGGCCTCAGGCTGAGGACGTGGGAGCGCGGGTCGGGGCTGACATTGGCGTGCGGCACCGGGGCGTGCGCCACCGCGGTCGCGGGAATCGTCCAGAAGCGGGTCAAATCGCCGGTCAAGGTGGCGATGCGCGGCGGTACGCTGACGATCGGCTGGGCGCCGGGTGAGCCAATCCGCATGACCGGCCCCGCGACCTTTGTGTTCAAGGGCGAGATCGCGCTGGAGCAGTTCGCCTGATGGGGGTGGAGACGATCACGCTCGGGTGCCGATTGAACTTCGCCGAGAGCGAGGCCATGCGGGCCTTGGCCGGCGACGGCAACCTGACCATCGTCAACTCGTGCGCGGTGACCAACGAGGCGGTGCGGCAGACGCGCCAGGCGATCCGCCGGGCGTGGCGGGCTGACCCTGCGCGGCCGATCGTGGTGACAGGGTGCGCGGCGCAGCTCGACCCGGCGGCATTCGCGGCGATGCCCGAAGTGGCGCGGGTGGTGGGCAATGCGGAGAAATATCAAGGCCAGTCGTTCCGATTTCCGTTGATTGGATCGGAAGTCTTCGTTTCCGACGTCATGGCGGCACCCGTCCCGCCGGTGGCCGCGGGGTTCCTGTCGCGGGTGCGGAGTTTCGTGGCGGTGCAGACCGGGTGCGACCATCGCTGCACCTTCTGCACCATCTGGCAGGCGCGCGGGCCGAGCCGGTCATTGCCGTTCGAGGCGGTGCGCGACGCGGTGGCGCGGGAATTGGATGCTGGCGCGCGGGAGATCGTGCTGACCGGGGTGGACATCACCAGCTACGACGGCGGGCTCGGCGCGCTGTGCCAGCGGTTGCTGGCCGCCTTGCCCGCGCTGAAGCGCCTCAGGCTGTCGTCGCTCGACAGCATCGAAATCGACGGGGCGCTGCTCGAGCTGGTGGCGGGCGAGGCGAGGCTGCTGCCGCATTTTCATCTGTCGCTGCAGGCCGGCGACGACCTAATCCTCAAGCGGATGAAGCGGCGGCATTCGCGGGCCGACGCGGTGCGGCTGGTCGAGACGCTGAAGGCGCTGCGGCCCGAGGTCACCATCGGCGCCGACCTCATCGCCGGCTTCCCGACCGAGAGCGAGGCGGCGGCGGCCAACACGCTGGCGCTGCTCGACGAGTGCGACGTAATCGCCGCGCATGTCTTCCCCTACTCGGCCCGGCCCGGCACGCCGGCGGCGCGGATGCCGCAGGTCGATGCGGCGACGATCAAGGCGCGGGCGGCGCGGCTGCGGGAAGCGGCGGGCGATCGGCGGGCGCACTGGCTCGACGGTCACATCGGCAGCCGGCAGACGGTGCTGGTCGAAAACCACGAACGCGGCCATAGCGACGGCTTCGCCCCGGTGCGGATCGCCGGGTCGGCTCGCGGGGACCTCGCCCCTGCCCTCATCACCGGTCGGACAAGCGACCATCTAATCGGGACTTTTGAATGAGTTGGCTCGAACGCCTGACGGGCGGTTTCAAGAAGACGGCGGACCGGCTGGGCGAGAATCTGACCGGGCTGACGTCGAAAGCGGCGCTCGACACGGCGACCCTCGACGACATCGAGGAAGCGCTGATCGCGTCCGACCTTGGCCCCGGCGCATCGAAGCGGATTCGCGAGGCGATCGCGTTGCGGCGGTTCGAGCAACTGGACGAGCGCGGCCTCAGAACCGTCCTGGCCGAGGAGATCGAGGCGATCCTCGCTCCTGTCGCCAAGCCGCTCGACGTCTGGGGTTTCCCGCGGCCACACGTCATCCTGGTGATCGGGGTCAACGGATCGGGCAAGACAACCACCATCGGCAAGCTCGGCCATTTGCTCAAGGAGCAGGATTATGGCGTGCTGCTGGCGGCCGGGGACACGTTCCGCGCGGCGGCGATCGAGCAGCTCGAAATCTGGGGCAAGCGCATCGGTGCGCCGGTGATCTCGGGCAAGGAGGGCGGCGACGCCGCGGGGATCGTCTATGACGGCGTCAAACAGGCCACCGCGAGCGGCATCGACGCCCTGATCGTCGACACCGCCGGGCGGATGCAGAACAAGGCGCATCTGATGGAAGAATTGTCGAAAGTGCGCCGCGTGCTGGGGCGGCTCAACCCCGAGGCGCCGCACGACGTGCTGCTCGTGCTCGACGCCACCACCGGACAGAATGCGCTCAACCAGATCGAAGTGTTCAAGGAGAGCGCCGGGGTGACCGGGCTGATCATGACTAAATTGGACGGCACCGCGCGCGGCGGCGTGCTGGTCGCGGCGGCGGAGAAGTTCGGCCTGCCGATCCACGCCATCGGGGTCGGCGAAGGGGTCGACGATTTGCGCCCGTTCGATGCGCGCAGCGTCGCCCGCGCCATCGCCGGGCTGCCGGCGGAGGTGGCGGCGTGAGCGCGGCGAAAAAGGAATTGGGCGCGGGGATGCGCCTTGCGCTCGACCTCGGGCCTTTGGTGTTGTTCTTCATCGCCAATGCCAAGCTCGGCATCTTCGCCGCGACCGCGCTGTTCATGGCGGCGATCGTCGCGGCGATGATCGCCAGCTACGTCCTCGTCCGCCACGTCAGCGCGATCCAGATGTTCTCGGCGTTCATGGTGCTGGTGATGGGTGGCCTGACCATCTGGCTGCACGACGCCACCTTCATCAAGCTGAAGCCGACGATCTATTACACTTTGGTGGCCGGGCTGCTCGGCTTCGCGCTGGCGACGGGGCGGCCGTTGCTCAGGAACGTCCTGGGCGGCGCTTATCCGGGGCTGGACGCCGAGGGGTGGCGCAAGCTGACGCGCAACTGGGCGCTGTTTTTCGCCATCATGGCGATCGCCAACGAAGCGGTGTGGCGCAATTCGTCGACCGATTTCTGGGTCAGCTACAAATTGTGGGGGGCGATCCCGGCGACCCTGCTGTTCGCGCTGGCCAATGTGCCGATGCTGATGCGCCACGGCCTCAACCGCGACGAGGCGGCCGCCGCTTCCGAACCGGCGCCGGTCGAATGACGCCGATCCTCAGCATCAAGGGCCTCAGGAAGGCCTATGACGGCGGCGTCGAGGCGCTCAAGGGCGTCGACCTCGACATCATGCCGGGCGAGATTTTTGCGCTGCTCGGCCCCAATGGCGCGGGCAAGACGACGCTGATCTCGATCGTCTGCGGGATCGTCACCGGCAGCGGCGGGACGATCAGCGTCGGCGGGCATGACAACCGCAGCGACTTCCGCGCCGCGCGGAGCATGATCGGGCTGGTGCCGCAGGAACTGACCACCGACGCGTTCGAGACGGTGTGGGCGACGGTCAGCTTCAGCCGCGGGCTGTTCGGCAAACCGCGCGACGACGGCAAGATCGAGACGATCCTTAAGCGCCTGTCCTTGTGGGACAAGCGCAAGGCGCGGATGATGGAATTGTCGGGCGGCATGAAGCGCCGGGTGATGATCGCCAAGGCGCTGAGCCACGAGCCGAAACTGCTGTTCCTCGACGAGCCGAGCGCCGGTGTCGACGTCGAGCTGCGCCGCGACATGTGGGAATTGGTGCGGAAATTGCGCGCCGACGGGACCACCGTGGTGCTGACCACCCATTATATCGAGGAAGCCGAGGAAATGGCCGACCGCGTCGGCGTCATCCGCAAGGGCGAGCTGGTGGCGCTGGGCGACAAGGCCGAGCTGATGCGGCGGATGGGGCAGAAGACGCTCAAGATCACGCTCGACCCGCCGCTCGAGGCGGTGCCGGCGGGGCTGGCGGCGTGGTCGCCGGCGCTCGAGGATGACGGGCACACCTTGTGCTACCGCTTCGACGCCCACGCCGACGACACCGGCATCGCCGGGCTGATGAGGGCGCTGGAGGAGCAAAAGGTCGGGTTCAAGGATCTGTCGACCCACCAGTCGAGCCTCGAGGATATCTTCGTCGCCCTCGTCCATGGTGCGGAGGAGGTGGCATGAACTGGACCGGGATCGGCGCCATCTACAGCTTCGAAATGGCGCGGGCGCGGCGCACCTTGTGGCAAAGCCTGGTCGCGCCGGTGATCACCACCTCGCTCTATTTCCTGGTGTTCGGATCGGCCATCGGCAGCCGCATGAGCCAGATGGCGGGGGTTGATTACGCGGCCTTCATCGTGCCCGGGCTGATCTTGCTGTCGGTGCTCACCCAATCGATCGCCAACGCCAGCTTTGGTATTTATTTCCCGAAGTTTACGGGCACCATCTACGAAGTCCTGTCAGCCCCGATCTCGCCCCTCGAGACGGTCGTCGCCTATGTCGGCGCGGCGGTCACCAAATCGGTCGTGCTGGCGCTGGTGACATTGGCCACGGCGACCCTGTTCGTCCCGGTCGGGGTCGACCATCCATTGCTGATGGCGGCGTTCCTGGTGCTGATTTCGACCGGTTTCTGCCTGCTCGGCTTCGTCATCGGCGTGCTGGCCAAGAATTTCGAGCAATTGCAGTTTGTGCCGATGCTGGTGGTGACGCCCCTCACCTTCCTTGGCGGAGTGTTCTATTCGGTGGCGACGATCGGCGAGCCGTGGCGGACGGTGACCCGGCTCAATCCGATCCTCTACCTTGTGTCGGGCTATCGCTGGACCTTCTTCGGCCATGCCGACGTGCCGTTGCCGGCGAGCATCCTGGTGATGGCCGGGGCGATCCTGTTCCCGCTCGCCGCGATCGTGTGGATCTTCAAGAGCGGTTACCGGCTGAAGAACTAGGCATCGGCGGCGGCCCGGGCCGGCTGATCGGCGCGGTCGAGGCCGCGGCCGTCGAGGTTCCGGCCGACGAAATCCCAGTTGACAAGCTGACCCAGCACCGACTTGACGAACTTCGGCCGCTCGTTGCGGTAATCGATGTAATAGGCATGCTCCCACACATCGAGCGTCAGGAGCGGCACGAGATCGTTGGTGGCCGGGGTGTCGGCGTCATGCAGCGAGGTCACCTTGAGCTTGCCATTGTCGAGCACCAGCCAGCCCCAGCCGCTGCCGAAATGGGCGATCGCCTCCGCGCCGAGCTTGTCGAGCAGCGCCTCGGTCGAGCCGAAGTCGCGGTCGATCATTTGTTGCAGGTCGGCTGAGGGGCGCGTCGATCCGGCGGGGGCTAGACACTGCCAGAAAAAGCTGTGGTTCCAGATCTGCGCGGCGTTGTTGAACAAGGGCTTGTCGCCGCGGTCCCTGGCCTTGCGAATGACGTCGAGGAGCGAGGCTGAGTCGAGCCCCTTTTCGGCGATCATCGCATTGGCCTTGTCGACATAGGTCTGGTGGTGCTTGCCATGGTGGAAATCGAGCGTTTCGGCCGACATCAGCGGGGCCAATGCGTCGCGGGCATAGGGTAGATCGGGAAGAGTGAAGGCCATGACGGTCCTTTCGCGGGCGGGAGGTGCCACGGTGGAAACCCCTGGCGCGCCGATCCGGCCCCTCGCTTCGCCGCAATCACTTGCCCGCAACCCAAGCCGCGCTTACGCCCGCGGTGAACGGGCGGACGCCAGGGCCGCCGTCGACAACAGGGGGAATCAATGGGCAAGCTGCTTGAAAATCTGAACGTCACGATGCTGATCGGGCTGGCCGCGGCGATCGGGCTGATGATGGGCTTCCACGCCAACACGCTGACCGCCGTGGTGTTCGTCACCTGGCTCCACGTGTTCTTCGGGATCGTGTGGATCGGGCTGCTGTACTATTTCAACTTCGTCCAGATCCCGACGATGCCGACGATCCCCGCCGAGCTGAAGCCGGGGGTCAGCAAATATATCGCCCCCAAGGCGTTGTTCTTCTTCCGCTGGGGCGCGGCGCTGACGGTGCTGACCGGGCTGACGGTGGCGTGGCTCAACGGCTATGAAAAGGAAGCGCTGACGCTGCGTCCGGGCTTCCAGCTGATCGGCATCGGCATGTGGCTTGCGCTGATCATGGCACTCAACGTGTGGGTCATCATCTGGCCGAACCAGAAGAAAGCGCTGGGCCTGGTCGAGGCCGACGACGCCGCCAAGGCCAAGGCGGGGCGAGTCGCGATGCTCGCCAGCCGGACCAACACCCTGCTGTCGATCCCGATGCTCTACGCCATGTCGACGTTCAGCCCGCTCGGCAGCTGACCGCCCGCGGGGCGGCGCTAATCGGGCGCCGCCTCCATCAATTTGTGGCGTTTGAGCGCGTGGCGCAGCTGGTCGTAGCTGAGGCCGAGCGCGGTCGCGGTGGCGCGCTGGTTGAAGCGGTTGCGCGCCAGGGCATCCTCGAGCAGCATCCGCTCATAACCGGTGACGGCGCCGCGCAGATCGTCGGTCGAGGTCGGGAAGCCCGCCGCCGGGGCCGGTGCTGGCGCGGGCGCCGGCGTGTCGGCGCGGACGTGGTCGGGGTGGGCGACCGCGGCCGGCGCGTCGCTGCCTTCCTCGAGCACCCACGGCGAGCGGAACGGGTCGAACTGGATCTCCTCGATCGCCCGCTCGGGATCCTCGTGGCGGTAGACGGCGCGCTCGACGACGTTGCGAAGCTCGCGGACGTTGCCGGGCCAGCTGTAGGTTTCGAGCCGGTCCTGCGCGGCGCGGGTGAAGCCGGGCCAGTTGGGCCAGTCGAGCTCGACTGCCATGCGCCGCCCGAAATGCTCGCCGAGCAAGGAGATATCGCCTTCGCGGGCGCGCAGCGGCGGCAGCGTGATGACCTCGAAGCTCAGCCGGTCGAGCAGATCGGCGCGGAACCGCCCCTGATCGACCAGGCGGGGCAGATGCTCGTTGGTGGCGGCGACGATGCGGACGTCGACGCTGATCGGCTTCGACGCGCCGATGCGGGTGATCTCGCCATATTCGACCGCGCGCAGCAGGCGATCCTGGGCCGGCGACGACAGGGTCGCCAGCTCGTCGAGGAACAGGGTGCCGCCGTCGGCCTCCTCGAACCGCCCGTGGCGGGTCTTGACCGCGCCGGTGAAGCTGCCCGCTTCATGGCCGAACAATTCCGCCTCGATGAGGTTTTCGGGCAAGGCGGCGCAGTTCATCGTCACCAGCGGCCCCGACCAGCGCGACGACAGATGGTGGAGACGCTCGGCGATCAGTTCCTTGCCGGTGCCGCGCTCGCCGATCACCAACACCGGCCGGTTCAGCGGCGCGGCCCGGCTGGCCCGCTCGACCGCGTCGAGGAAGGCCAGGCTTTGCCCGACGAACTGGTTGGCGCGTTCCATCAAATCCCCTTGATCCTGCCCAAGACTTGGTGGCAAATCCCACCATCTGGCAAGATATTTCCGACCGCCGTTGGTCGAAAACCAAGGGTTTTTCGGGGAAAGCGGCGATAACGCGGAATTGGCATTGGCCTTGCAAA
>JBDSRV010000069.1:0-26361 GCA_039929125.1 Sphingomicrobium sp. | reverse complement strand
ATGGCCTGCCGGTCAGCGAGCTGATCAGCGAAGGCAACATCGGTCTGATGCAGGGCGTCAAGAAGTTCGAGCCCGAACGCGGCTTCCGCCTCGCCACCTACGCGATGTGGTGGATCCGCGCGTCGATTCAGGAATTCATCCTGCGCAGCTGGTCGCTGGTCAAGATGGGCACCACCGCCGCCCAGAAGAAATTGTTCTTCAACCTGCGCCGCATGAAGAACCAGATCGACGCGTTCGAGGAAGGCGATCTGAAGCCCGCCGACGTCACCAAGATCGCCACCGACCTCGGCGTCACCGAGGCCGAGGTCATCTCGATGAACCGCCGCATGGGGCATGGTGGCGACACCAGCCTCAACGCGCCCCTCAAGGGCGACGAGGGCGGCGAGGGCCAGTGGCAGGACTTCCTGGTCGACAATGGCCCGTTGCAGGATGAATTGCTCGCCGACGACGAGGAACGCCGCGTCCGCCACGACCTGCTGACCGAGGCGATGGGCAGTCTCAACGACCGCGAGAAGCATATCCTGACCGAACGCCGGCTGATCGACGAGCCCAAGACGCTCGAGGATCTGAGCCAGGTCTACGGCGTCAGCCGCGAACGCATCCGCCAGATCGAGGTCCGCGCGTTCGAGAAGCTGCAGGCCGCGCTGCTTCGGCTGGCGGGTGAACAACGCCTCCTGCCCGCGGCGTAACACTTCCGCCCCTTGCATTTCTGCGCTGCGAGTCCGACGCTCCCGGACTTGAGAGCGCTGGCCGCTCGTGCGCGACTCGGCGCCCCCGCCAACACCGGAGGTAGGAGAGTCGCATGCCCAAGGACCATGAGGGAGAAGCCACCGGCACTCGAGTGATCGCGCTGGTCGGGCCGGCCGGCGCGGGCAAGACCGGCCTGGCCGAAGCGATGCTGTTCGCCGCCGGCGCCATCGACCGCCAGGGTTCGACCGGCAACGGCAACAGCCTGGGCGACAGCAGCGCCGAAGCGCGGGCGCGCGGCGGGTCGACCGAAACCAACCTGTTCCACTTCAGCTACCTCGGCGAGAAATTCGCGATCATCGACGCGCCCGGCTCGATCGGCTTTGCCGCCGACGCCACCCGCGCGGTGGCGCTGGCCGACCTCGCGATCGTCGTCGTCGATCCCGACCCCGCCCGCGCCGCCCTCGCCGCGCCGGCGCTGCGGATGCTCGACGAGCATGGCATTCCCCACCTCATCTTCGTCAACCGCATCGACCAGGCCCACGGCCGCATCCGCGACCTGCTCACCGCGCTCCAGCCGATGAGCGTGTCCCCGCTGATCGCCCGCCAGCTGCCGATCCGGGAGGGCGACAAGGTCACCGGCTTCGTCGACCTCGCGCTGGAGCGGGCGTTCCACTACGTCCCGGGCAAGCCCAGCGAGCAGATCGAACTGCCGACCGACCTGGCCGAGCGCGAGGCCGAGGCCCGCACCCACATGCTCGAACAGCTCGCCGACCATGACGATCGCCTGCTCGAACAATTGTTGATGGACCAGGCGCCCGAGCCCGGCGCCATCTTCGCCGACCTCGCCCGCGAAACCGGCGACAACCTCGGCGTGTCGGTGTTGTTCGGCTCGGCCGACAATGGCTGGGGGGTTCGGCGATTGCTCAAAGCGCTGCGCCACGAAGCGCCCGGGCCGAAGGCCACCGCGCAACGTCTCAGCGTCGAGGCGCCGTCGCTGCACGGGTTCAAGATCTTCCACGGCGGCGCGGTCGGGCGGCTCGTCCAGGCGCGCGTGCTCGGCGGGCGGATCAGCGAGGGCGCCGACCTGCGCAGCCGCAAGGGCGAGCCGATGCGGCTTGGCGCCTTGTTCGCGATTCAGGGCGACAAGACCACCAAGATCAACGGCGCCGAGGATGGCGATCTGGTCGCGGTGGCCAAGGTCGACGGGCTGAAGTGCGGCGACTGGCTGAGCCTTGGCGGGGCCACCCCGCCGCCGATCGACATCGACCTGCCGTCGCGCAATTGCGCGCTGGCGATCGAGCCGGCCGACCGCAAGGACGACGTCCGCCTGTCGAGCGCGCTGCAGCGGCTGCTTGAGGAAGATCCCAGCCTGCAACTGGAGCAGGACGCGGCGAGCCATGAAATGCGCTTGAAGGGCGTCAACGACGAACATCTCAAGACCACCATGGCGCGGCTGAAACGGCGGTACGGTGTCGAGATCAACCACCGCGCGCCGTCGATCGGCTATCGCGAATCGATCCGCCGCCCGGTGACCAAGCGCGGGCGCCACAAGAAGCAATCGGGCGGCCACGGCCAGTTTGGGGATGTCATCATCGATATCGCGCCACTGGGCCGCGGCGAAGGCTTCCGCTTCGAGGAGAAGATCCACGGCGGGTCGATCCCCAAGCAATGGATCGCGGCGGTCGAGCAAGGCGTCCGCGACGCCATGGCCAAGGGGCCGCTCGGCTTCCCGGTGGTCGATGTCGCGGTGACGCTGACCGATGGCAGCTACCACAGCGTCGATTCGTCGGAACTGGCGTTCCGCCTCGCCGGACGAATGGCGATGATGGAAGCGCTGGCCGAGGCCGCGCCGCACTTGCTCGAGCCGGTGCAGAAGCTGACCGTCGTCACCCCCGCCGCCTCGACCAGCCGGGCATCGTCGGCGCTGGCCAGCCGGCGCGGCCAGATGCTCGGCATGGCGCCGCGGGACGGCTGGACCGGGTGGGACCGGATCGAGGCGCTGCTGCCCGAGAACGAAATGGACGGGCTGGAGGCGGAGTTGCGCTCGCTGAGCCACGGCCTGGCGACCTATGAGGCGGCCTACGACCATCTCGCCGAGCTCAACG
Source organism: Sphingomicrobium sp. (assembly GCA_039929125.1). Classification (GTDB taxonomy): domain Bacteria; phylum Pseudomonadota; class Alphaproteobacteria; order Sphingomonadales; family Sphingomonadaceae; genus Sphingomicrobium. The sequence goes on along the minus strand of JBDSRV010000069.1, from coordinate 23,566 downwards.
GGACGCTGGCGGACAAGGTCGTACAGCGGCTCAACGAGCCCGCCTGATCGGCGCGCGACGGCGAAAACAGGCGACAGGCCCCGCCCCTTCGCTTAGGGGCGCTGTCACCCGTTCAAGCGCCGAGGAATTTCCCGAGTGAGGCACTGGTTCAAGGACCAGCATTTCCGGTCGCTGCTCAAGAATTCGGGCTATCTCGCCGGGTCGCGGATCGTCGCCGCCATCGCCGGCGTCGCCACGCTGGCGCTCGCCGGGCGCGGGCTCGGCGTCGCCACCTTCGGCGTCCTCATCCTGATCCACAGCTACGTCCAGGCGGCGAGCGGACTGACCAAGTTCAACAGCTGGCAGGTGGTGGTGCGTTATGGCGCGCCCGCGCTAGAGGCCGGGGAGACCGAGACGTTCCGTCGCGCGACCGGCTTCGCGGTCGGTCTCGACCTCGCCAGCGGTCTCGCCTCGATGGCCGCCGCCATGCTGCTGTTGCCGTTGCTCGCCGAATGGTTCGGCATCCCCGCGGCGATGCTCCATTACGCCTTGCTCTATTGCCTGCTGCTGCCGACGATGGGCGCCGGCGCGCCGAGCGGGGTGCTGCGCACGCTCGACCGCTTTGACTTGCTGTCGTGGCAGGGCACGGTCACCCCGCAATTGCGCGCCGTAATGGCGCTGCTCGCCTGGTGGCGGGGTTGGCCCCTCCCCGCCTACCTGCTCGTCTGGTTCCTCAGCGAATTCATCGGCGCCCTCGTCCTGTGGTGGCTGGCGTGGCGCGAATTGCGGCGCCGCGGGATCAGGCGCAGCCTTCACCCGCACCTGAGCGCCGTCGGTCTCGACCAGGGCTGGCAATTCGCCATCAGCGTCAACCTCAACACTTCGCTCAACACCGCCTGGGGGCCGCTCGCCCGGCTGTTCGTCGGCGCCTTGCTGACCCCGACCGCGGGCGGGCTGTACCGGGTCGCCTCGGCATTGGCCGACGCGGCGCAGAAGCCGACCGAATTCCTCAGCAAGGCCTTTTACCCCGAAGTCGCCCGGCTCGACCCGGCAAGCAAGGCGCCGTGGCGGCTGATGGTCCGCGCCACCGCTTTGTCGACCGCGGTCGGGCTGCTGATGTGCCTGATCGCCATCGTCCTTGGCCGCTTCCTCCTGCGCGAGGCGTTCGGCGCGCCGTTCGAGGGCGCCTATGGCGTGCTCGTCGTCCTCCTCGGCGCGCCGCTGCTGGCGATGGTCAGCTTCCCGATCCCGCCGATGCTCTACGCCATCGGCCGCACCAACGACCCGCTGCTGGCCAATTTGGCTGGCGCGCTGACCTATGTCGCGGCGATCTTCCCGCTGACCGCGGCGTATGGACTGGTCGGCGCTGGGCTTGCCTTCCTTGCCGGGCGGGCGGTGATGGTCGCCGGCATGGCCCTGGCGCTGTGGCGCGAGCATCGCCGGCTGCGCGGGGCGGCGCCGACCATCGCTTGACCGCCGCCCCGCTTCGCGCTTGGGTCAGCGGCCAACAGACGTAAGGACGTGAGCGTGGCGACCAAATTGACCCGGTACATCCTGTTCGCCTTGCTGCTCGGCGTGATTGCCGGGTGGGCGACCAACGCCGCGATTGATGACGGATCGCCGGCCAGCGCCGAGCGGCTGAAGGCGATCGCCGATTATCTGGGCATCGTCACGGCCCTGTTCCTCCGCCTGATCAAGATGATCATCGCGCCGCTGGTGTTCTCCACCCTGGTGGTCGGCATCGCCCACATGGGCGACATCGCCGCCTTGGGCCGCGTCGGGGTGCGCAGCCTAGGCTGGTTCATCCTCGCCAGCCTGGTCTCGCTCACCCTCGGCCTGGTGCTCGTCAATCTGCTCCAGCCCGGTGTCGGGCTCGGCCTGCCGCTGCCGCCGGTCGATGCCGCCAGCGGGGTCGAGCAAGCGGCGTTCTCCTTGAAGGAGTTCGTCACCCACCTGGTGCCGGCGTCGGTGATCGACGCCATGGCCAAGAACGAGATTCTGCCGATCGTCATTTTCTCTCTATTCTTCGGGGTCGCGCTGACCGCGGTCGGGGAGCGCGGCAAGCCGCTGGTCAAGGGCATCGAGGCGCTCGTCCAAGTGATGCTGCAGGTCACCAACTACGTCATGCGCGCGGCGCCGATCGCGGTGTTCGCGGCGGTCGCCGCGGCCATCACGGAACAGGGGCCGGAAATCCTTGCCACTTTCGGCAAGTTCGTCGGCGCCTTCTTCCTGGGCCTCGTCATCCTGTGGACGTTGCTGCTGGGTGCCGCGGTAATCATTGTCGGGCCGCGCGCCAAAAGCCTCATTCGCTACATCCGCGACCCGATCGTGCTGGCCTTCTCGACCGCCTCGTCGGAGGCCGCCTATCCGCGCACGCTCGAAGCACTCGAGCGGTTCGGCGTGCCGCCCCGCATCGCCAGCTTCGTCCTGCCGCTGGGCTATTCGTTCAACCTCGACGGGTCGATGATGTACATGACGTTCGCGTCGATCTTTATCGCCCAGGCCTATGGCATCGATTTGAGCCTTGGCCAGGAAATCACCATGCTGCTGGTGCTGATGATCACATCGAAGGGCATGGCCGGCGTGCCGCGCGCCAGCCTGGTGGTGATCGCCGCGACGCTGTCGATGTTCCACATCCCCGAGGCCGGGCTGCTGCTGATCCTCGCGGTCGACCATTTCCTCGACATGGGGCGCAGCGCCACCAACGTTGTCGGCAATGCCGTCGCCAGCGTCGTCGTCGCCAAGTGGGAAGGCGCGTTCGATCCGCCGCTGTCGGCCGACATCGAGGCGCGCCACGCGCCGAGCCACGTGCCGCCGCCGCCGCCGGGGAGCGAGGAGCGGCCCTAGCCGCCCGGCGCGGTTGCGCGCGGCGCCGGTTTAGGCCAGCGCCGGGCGATGTTCGACGAAACCCACGCGGCGCGATCGACCCGCCCCCTGCCCGGCCGGCGCGAGACCGTCGCCTTGCTCGCCGGGCTGATGGCCTTGAACGCCTTCGCCATCGACGCGATGATCCCGGCATTGCCGGCGATCGGCGCTGCGCTCGACGTGGCGCATGAAAATGACCGCCAGCTGGTGGTCGTCGCCTACATGCTCGGCTTCGGCTCGTCGCAATTGCTGTGGGGGCCGCTCGCCGACCGCTTCGGGCGCAAGCCGGTGCTCGCCGCCGGGGTTGGCCTATACGCCTTGTTCGCATTGGCCTGCTCGTGGGCGCCAAGCTTTGAGCTTTTGATCGCGGCGCGGGTGGCGATGGGCGCGTCGGCGGCGGTCAGCCGGGTGCTGGTCACGGCGATGGTCCGCGACCTGTTCGAAGGCGACGCCATGGCGCGGACGATGAGCCTCATCTTCATGGTGTTCATGGTCGTGCCGGTGGTCGCGCCGAGCGTCGGCCAGGCGATCCTGCTGGTCGGCCGGTGGCAGACGATCTTCGACGTGCTCGCCGTCTATGCCGCGGCGATGCTGGCGTGGGCGATGTGGCGCTTGCCCGAAACGCTCCACCCCGAATATCGCCGCAGCCTGGAATTCGCCTCGATCCGCGACGCGGTGCGAGAGACGCTGCGCGACCGGCTGTCGCTCGGCTACACGCTGGCCGCGACGATGATCTTCGGCGGGCTGACCGCCTACATCGCCTCGATCCAGCAGATCGTGTTCGACGTGTTTGGGCAGCCGCAGGCGATCGGCCTGGTATTCGCCGCGGTGGCCGCGCCGATGGCGCTCGCGGCCTGGACCAATTCGCGGATCGTCGGGCGATTCGGGCTGCGCCGGGTCGGCCATGCCGGGGTCGTCGCCTTCGCCGCCATCACCGCCGCCCATTTCGCCGCCGCGTCGCTGCTCGGCGAGGGGTTGCCGATGTTCGTCGGCTTCCAGGCGCTGGTGATGATCGCCTTCGCCATGTCGAGCGCCAATCTGTCGACGCTGGCGATGACCAACATGGCGCGCATCGCCGGCACCGCCTCGTCGGTCCAGGGCGTGATGGGCTCGGTCGGCGGGGCGGTGATCGGGCTGATCATCGGCCGCCAGTTCGACGGCACCCAATTGCCGTTCCTCGCCGGAGTCGCGCTGGCCGGAAGCGTCGGGCTGGCGATCGTCCTCATTACCGAACGCGGCCGCCTGATGCGAACCGGCACCGCGCTGCGCAACTAGGAGGGGCAGTGGCGAACGAAAGGGACGGGGAGCGCTCGGCTGCCCCCCGCCCCTAACTGGTCGAAATGGTGATGCGCGGCGGCGGCGCCTTACTCGGTGTCGTCGTCGGGCTCGGGACCGACCATCAGCGCTTCGCCGACCTCGTCGGTGCGGCCGCGCACGGCATTTTCGATCTTGAGCGCCATGTCGGGATTTTCCTTGAGGAAGATCTTGGCATTCTCGCGGCCCTGGCCAATGCGCGTCGAGTCATAGCTGAACCAGGCGCCAGACTTGTCGACGATGCCGGCCTTGACGCCGAGGTCGAGGATCTCGCCGACCTTGCTCACGCCCTCGCCGTACATGATGTCGAATTCGACCTGCTTGAACGGCGGCGCGACCTTGTTCTTGACGACCTTCACCCGGGTGGTGTTGCCGACGATATCGTCGCGGTCCTTGATCTGCCCGGTGCGGCGGATATCGAGCCGCACGCTGGCGTAGAATTTGAGCGCATTGCCGCCGGTCGTGGTCTCCGGATTGCCGTACATCACGCCAATCTTCATTCTGAGCTGGTTGATGAAGATGACGATGCACTTGGAGCGGCTGATCGAGCCGGTCAGCTTGCGCAGCGACTGGCTCATCAGCCGCGCCTGGAGGCCGACGTGGCTGTCGCCCATCTCGCCCTCGATTTCGGCCCGCGGCACCAAGGCGGCGACCGAGTCGATCACCAGCACGTCGATCGCGTTCGACCGCACCAGCGTATCGACGATCTCGAGCGCCTGCTCGCCGGTGTCGGGCTGCGATACGATCAACTCGTCAATGTCGACGCCCAGTTTCTTGGCATAGCCGGGGTCGAGCGCATGTTCGGCGTCGACGAAGGCGGCGGTGCCGCCGGTCTTCTGCGCCTCGGCGATGACGTGCAGCGCCAGCGTCGTCTTGCCCGAACTTTCCGGCCCGTAAATTTCGATCACCCGGCCGCGCGGCAGGCCGCCGACGCCAAGCGCGATGTCGAGCCCGAGGCTACCGGTCGAGATGGTTTCGATCTCGATCTTCTCGCGGCTGCCGAGCTTCATCGCCGAGCCTTTGCCGAACGCGCGGTCAATCTGCGCGAGCGCTGCTTCCAATGCCTTCTGCCGGTCCGTGCTCACGATTTCCCCACCCTTGTCGACGACTTTGAGCTGCGCTGCCATGGCCTTGATCCCTTCGTCAATCGGGTGGCGCCGAGCCTACCCCTGATGACGCGCTTGTATTCTCTTTGTTCCGCAAGAACAAGAGGGGAACGAAAGGTCAGTTTTCGGCAGAATCTACGGGATGGAGCGCGGCGTCGATGACCGGGCTGACGCGGTCGATGGTATAGGGCTTTTCGATCATCGCGACGTTGGCGAACTCGCTGGGCGGCGGCTCGACATGGCCGCCGCTGGCGAGCACGAACGGAATGCCGCGTTCGCGCAAGGCGGTGGCGACCGGCCACACGCTTTCGCCCTTCAAATTGACGTCGAGGATGGCGAGGTCGAACGGCTTGCCGTCGAGCGCGGTCAGCGCCTCGCCGACGCTCTCGCACGGCCCGCGCACTTCGTGGCCGAGCGAAAGGATGAAATCCTCCAGCATCATGGCGATGAGCGGTTCGTCTTCGACGATCAGGATGCTTTTGACGCTGGTCACCGGCTGACGAATAGCAGCGCTTGGCCGCGATAAAAGCCTTATTTTTCGGGGCTTGTTACGGCGGGGTGTTCGGCCAGCACCCGGCGCACCGCCTCGGCCAGTTCCTGCACCGAGAAGGGCTTGGGCAAAAAGGCGACATCGGCGATGTCGATCGACTTGCGCAATTGCTCCTCGGCATAGCCCGACATGAACAGGATCGGCAGCGACGGATGGCTCTTGCGCGCCTCGCGGACCATCGTCGGCCCGTCCATCAGCGGCATCACCACGTCGGAAATGAGCAAGGCGATGTCCTCGTCGCCGCGGCCGAGCAATTCGAGCGCTTCCTCGCCGTTGGTCGCGGTCAGCACCTTGTAGCCGTGGCGGGTCAGCGCCCGCTCGGCGACGGTGCGGACCATCGGCTCGTCCTCGACCAGCAGCACGGTGCCGGTGCCCCACAGTTCCGACTCGGGACCCTTGGCGATCGGCACCGCGATCGCCAGGCCGGCGCTGTCGTCGGGATGATGGACCGGCAGGTAAATGGTGAAGCGGGTCCCCTGCCCGACCTTCGAATCGGCGAAGATGAACCCGCCCGATTGCTTGACGATGCCATAGACGGTCGACAGGCCGAGCCCAGTACCCTTGCCGACTTCCTTGGTGGTGAAGAACGGCTCGAACACCTTGCCCAGCACGTTGGCGGGGATGCCGGTACCGGTGTCGCCGATCGACAGCGCTGAATAGTCCGCCACCGGCAGGATGTCGGAGCCAAGGTCGGCAACCTGGTCGGCGCGCACGGCATAGGTATGGATGGTCAGCACCCCGCCGCCCTTGGACGCCATTGCGTCGCGGGCGTTGACCGCGAGGTTGACGATGACCTGCTCGAGCTGACCCGGGTCGGCGCGTACCGGCCCCACGGTTCGCCCATGCTTGACGACCAACTGGACCGTCTCGCCGAGCAGCCGTTTGAGCAGATGCGACACTTCGCTGACGACGTCGGGCAGCTGCAGCACCTGCGGCCGCAGCGTCTGCTGGCGGGAGAAAGCGAGCAATTGCCGGGTCAGGCCGGCGGCGCGGTTGCTGTTCGACTTGATCTGCTGGATGTCGTCATAATCGCTGTCGCCCGGCGTGTGGCGCATCCCCATCAGGTCGCAATGGCCGATGATCGCGGTCAAGATGTTGTTGAAATCGTGCGCCACGCCGCCGGCAAGCTGGCCGACCGCCTGCATCTTGGTCGCCTGCGCCACCTGGCGCTTCAGCTTGGCTTCCTCGCTATTGTCCTTGAGCAGCAGCAGCACCGCGGCATCGCCCAGCCCGCGCAGCCCGGCGACGGTCAGCGCGACCGGCTCCCCCGCCTGGCCCTTGAGGCGGATGGCGAGGTCGCCCGACATCGCCGGCCCGCGGGCGTTGCGGCGGATGGCGTCGGCGACCGCGGCTTTGTCTTCCTTGGCCACCAGGTCGCCCGGATAGGACGGCATCGCCTCCCCGCCGATCCCGCCGGCCGCGCGAAACGCCTTGTTCATCGTCAGGAAGCGCCCGTCGCGGTCGACCAGCGCCAGCCCGATCGGCAGCATTTCGAGCAGCACCTGGACATTGGCCGAGCTCGCTAGCCCGGCACCCTCGCGGGTTTCGAACATCAGCATCGTCCCCGCCCCGCCCTCGCGCGTCGGGTCGAGCGGGACATGCACGCCGCGCAGCAGCGGCGCGGTGTCGCCCTCGCTGGTCAGCCGCACCCCGCCGTCGTCGTCGATCACGATCAGGTCGGTCAGCAGCAAGGGCTGGTCGTCGCGCGGCCCGCTGCCCAGCGCGCGGTCGGCGAACGGCTTGTTGGCGGCCAGCAACCGGCCCTCGGTATCGACCAATGCCGCGAGCACCCCGGCCGAGGCGAGCCGCTCGCCGGTCACCCCAGCGATGCGCCGCGCGGCGACCGTCAGCACATCGGGCTTGGCGGCGTTGGGGAAGCGCCACAACAAGGAGTCGCCGTGGGTGCCGACTCGCTCGACTTCGATCGACACGGCGCCGGCGGCGGTTTCGATCTGCACCGCGCAGGCCATGCCGTCGCGCCACGCCGTCGTCCGCGCTTCCTCGAGCGCCGCGCGGGACTCACCATCGGATCCAATCGCCAGCGGCGCCTCCAGCCCCGGGAAGCGCTCGCGATAGGCGGCGTTGGCGACCCGCATCGCGCCCTTGCCGTCGGTCAGCGCGGCAGCTTCCCCGGCGAGGTCGAGCGCCGCGCCGAGCAGCGCGAAATCGGGCACCGCGCGGGTTTCCACATGCGGTGCCCGCTGCGCCCGGCGGTCGACGATGAACGCCGCCACCAGCATCGCGATGAAGCCGGCGAAGAACAGCCCGGCGAACATCGGCTGGCCGGCGATGAGGAACAGGACCCCGCCGCTCGCCGCGACCGCCGCGACGAGCGCCGGCACCAGCCAGCGAACGCCTCTATCGAGCGGCTGCGCGTCGAGCGGAGCGAGATCCTGGTGAAGCACCCGCTACCAGATACGCACCCGGTCGGCGGGCGCAAGGTAGAGCTTCTGCCCGGGCTGCACGCCGAACGCCGAATACCACGGGTCCATGTTGCGCACGATATTGCCGCGCTGCTCCGACGGCGAGTGCGGATCGGTCAGCAGACGCTGGCGCAAATTCGCCTCGCGGTAGTTGCGCCGCCACACCTGCGTCCAGCCCAAGTAGAAGCGCTGGTCGCCGGTCGTGCCGTCAATCACCGGGGGTGCCTTGCCGCCGAGCGAGGCGATGTAGGCGTCATGCGCCACCGTCAGGCCGGCGAGGTCGGCGACATTCTCGCCCATCGTCAATTTGCCCTGGACGTGGACGCCGGGCAGCGGCTCGTAGGCGTCATATTCCTTGCCCAGCGCGTCGAGCCGCGAATTGAACGCGGTCACATCGGCCGGGGTCCACCAGTCGACGAGCTTGCCGGTCAGGTCGTATTTCGCGCCCTGGTCGTCGAAGTGATGGCTGAGTTCGTGGCCGATGACCGCGCCGATGCCGCCATAATTGACCGCCGGGTCGGCGTTCGGGTCGAAGAACGGCGGCTGCAGGATCGACGCCGGGAAGACGATCTCGACCATGCCGAAATTGGCATAAGCGTTGACCGTCATCGGGGTCATTCCCCACTCCCAGCGGCGGATCGGCCCGCCGAGGCGGCCCATCGCATAGGCATTTTCGAATTGCGCCGAGCGCATCGCGTTGCCGAGCGCGTCGCCGCGGACGATCTCCAGCCCGCTCATGTCGCGCCACTGGCTGGGATAGCCGATCTTGGGGGTGACGGCGGCCAGCTTGGCGTGCGCCTTGACCTTGGTCCCGGCCGCCATCCAGTCGAGCTGGTCGATGCGCCGGTCCATGGCCGCGATGACGTTATGAACCAGCGCGTCGGCGGCGGCCTTGGTCTCGGGCGGGTAATATTTGGCGACGTAGAGCTTGCTGACGTCGTCGCCCAGCGCCGAGGTGGTGAAATCGACCCCGCGCTTCCACCGCGCTTCCTGCTCCGGCGTGCCCGACAGGGCCGTCCCATAGAACGCGAAATTCTCCTTGTCGAAGGCGGTCGGGAGGAAGTCGGCATAGCTGTCGAGCGAGCGCACCAGCAGCTGGTCCTTGAGCACCGCCAAGGGCACCTTGTTGACCAAGGCGGCGATCGCCGTGACCGCGCTAGGCTGGGCGACGATGACGTCATTGACGTTGGCGCCCATCGCCCCGAACAGACCGGCGAAATTGAACCCCGGCGCGCGCTTGGCGAGCTCGGCAACCGTCATCTTGTTGTAGGTCTTGTTGGCGTCGCGGCTTTCGATCTTGGTCCAGCTGGCCTTGGCGACCGCGGTTTCGAACGCCAGCACCGCATTGGCCCGCGCCGCGGCGTTGGGCTCCCCGGCCAGGGTCATCATCGCCGCCAGATGGGCGACATATTTGGCGCGCGTAGCGGCCAGCTTGGCGTCGTTCGACAGGTAATAATCGCGGTCGGGCATGCCGAGCCCGCTTTGGCCGAGGCCCAGCGCATATTGCTCCGGGACCTTGTCGTCCTGCCCGACACCGGCGCCGAACGGAATGCCGACGCCGATCGAATCGGCGTGGGCGTAAAGCGCCGGCAACGCCGCCTTGGACTTCACCGCCTTGATCTGGTTGAGCCACGGCTGCAGCGGAGCAAGGCCCTTGGCGTCGATCGCCGCGGTGTCGACGAACGAGGCATAGGCCGCGCCGATCCGGCTGTTGGGATCCTGCGACGCCGTCTCGATCAGCGTCTTGGTACGGTCGCGCGACAGGTCGTCGAGCACCGTGAACATCCCGTAATTGGACTTGTCGGCGGGGATCGGGGTGTTCTTGACCCAGGTGCCATTGGCATATTGGTAGAAATTGTCACCCGGCGCGACGGTGCGGTCCATGCCGGCGGCGTCGAAGCCGAAGGTGCCAAGTTGCGGCCGCGGCGCGGGCTCGGCGGCGGCGGCCACCGGGGCGACGGGCACCACCGGCATCACCGGGGTGGCGGTCTGGACCGACTGGCAACCGGCAAGCGCGGTCCCTGCCGCAAACATCAGCATCGAACGCGTCATTCAACTTCTCCTGGATACCCCGTGCCGCGGACTCGCGGCGTTCGCGCGCGACACTGGAAAAAGCTTGTGAAACCGCAAGGCCGTTGCGGCAAGCGGCAATATGGATCGGCGAACGGCCTATCCGGCGGCGTCGCGGGCGCGCCGTGCCTGCCGCCGCGCGCGCCACTGGCTACCGACCCATAGCCGCCACAGCACAGCGCTGACGATATAGCCGCCTGCTGCTCCGGCCAGCGCCAGGGTCAGGATGCCGATCGCGATCGGCCCCGACGCCTGGTGGATCCAGAACAGCATGCGCGACAATTCGCCGGTCGCGTGGGCGGCCTGGCCGGGGTCGACGATCGTCTCCTGGCTCAGCTCCCACGCGCCAATGCGATAGGCGGCATAATACATCGGCGGGATGGTCAGCGGGTTGACCACCAACGTCGTCGCCGCTGCCACCGCCACGTTGGCCCGCGCCGGAATCGCGAACAAGGCGGCGATGATGGTGTGCATGAACGGAATGATCATGCCGATGCCAAGCCCGATCGCCACCCCGCGCGGCACCGACCGGTGATTGAGCCGCCACAGGTTCGGCTGCGACAATTGCCGCGCGAACGGGCGCAGCAGGCGGTACTTATGGACCGTGTCCTGGCGCGGCAGATGGTCGGTGAACCAGCGCCGCCTGAGCCGTGTCCAGAAGCCGGCGGGCTCAGCCATTGTGGCGCAACAGCCTGCCCTGCTCGCGCTTCCATTCGCGCTCCTTGATCGTCTCGCGCTTGTCGTGGTCCTTTTTGCCCCGCGCCAGCGCCAGCTCGACCTTGGCCTTGCCGGCGCCGTTGAAATAGACCGACAGCGGGATCAGCGTCAGGCCCTGGCGGGTGATGGCGCCGTGCAATTTGGCGATCTCGCGGCCCTTGAGCAGCAATTTGCGCTTGCGCCGCGGCTCATGGTTGAGGCGGTTGCCGTGGCTATATTCGGGGATGGTCGAGTTGATCAGCCACACTTCCTCCTCGTCGACCAGGGCATAGCTTTCGGCGATCGACCCCTGCCCGGTGCGAAGCGCCTTCACTTCGGTGCCCTGCAGCGCGATCCCCGCCTCGAACTTCTCCTCGATGAAATAATCGTATCGCGCGCGCCGGTTCTCGGCGACGACCTTGGCCTTGTCGAAAGCGGCGGGGAGCGGCTTGGCCATCGGGTGTTAGATAAGCCCGGCGTGCGCCAGCGCCGCCTCGACCGCCGCTTTCGACGCAGTGGACGGCGGCGTCATTGGCGCGCGCAGCTCGGCCGAAAAGCCCGGACGGACTTTCGACAAGGCATATTTGACCGGCCCGGGCGAGGCGTCGCTGAACAACGCCGCGTGGAGCGGGAACAGGAGGTCCTGCAGCGCCAGCGCATCGCCCCAACGGCCCTCGCGCATCGCCGCCTGGAACTGGCTGCACAGTTTTGGCGCGACATTGGCGGTGACCGAGATGCAGCCGACCCCGCCCATCGCGCTGAAGCCCAGCGCCATGTCGTCGTTGCCGCTCAGCTGGACGAATTCCGCCCCGCACGCTGCGCGCTGCGCCGATACCCGCGCCAGGTTGCCGGTCGCGTCCTTGACCCCGATGACGTTGGGCAAATGCGACAGCCGGCCCATCGTCTCGACCGAAATGTCGGTGATCGTCCGCGCCGGGACATTGTAGAGGATGACCGCGATATCCTGCTCGGCGACGGTCGACAGGTGAAGGTAGATGCCGTCCTGGTTGGGGCGGTTGTAATAAGGCGGTACGTGCAGCGCCGCGTCGGCCCCGGCTTCCCTGGCCATCCTGGTCAGCGCGACCGCATGGGCGGTGTCGTTCGACCCGCAACCGGCGATCACCGGCACACGCCCGCGCGCTACCTCGACCGTCAGCCTGATGAGGTCGCGCTGCTCGTCGATCGACAGCGTAGCGGCTTCGCCGGTGGTGCCGCACGGGACCAGGCCGTTGGTGCCTTCGTCGATCTGCCATTCAACCAGCGCGCGGAACGCCGCATGATCGACACGGCCTGCCGCAAAAGGGGTCACAAGTGCCGGAATCGAGCCAAAAAACATGCGGTCAGTCCTTTCCGAACAAGGCGCGGCTCGATTAGGCTGGCGGCGGGCGCATCGTTCAGCGCCTGATAAGGACGGGGCGGGTATGATGTCCAGCATGACACGAATAGCTTTGATCGCCCCCCTGCTGCTGTTCAGCGCCGCCGCGACCGCGATGCAGGCCGCCCCGCGAGTCACCGGGGGAACGCTGCAGACCATCATCCAGCGGCCAGCGCCGGTGGCGGCGCCAGTGACGGTGCCCGCGCCACGGCCGTACGTCCCCGGCTATACGACGACCTATTCGAGCAGCTCGGTCGATGCCGCCATCGCCGACTGGCGGCGGCTGCGGCAGAGCGACGGCTATCCGTTCGCCAGCTACGCGTCGTTCCTGGCCTCCTACCCCGATTTCCCCGGCGAAAGCGGGCTGCGCAAGAGCGCGGAGCGGGCGATGCACCCGGGCGAAAGCGCCTACCAGGTGATCGGCTTCTACCGCACCGCCAAGCCGCTCAGCGGCAACGGCTGGGCCCGTCTCGCCGAGGCCTATGCCGCCACCAACCGTCCGACCGACGCGCTCACTGCCGCCCGGTCGGCGCTCGCCTCGGGCGACCTCAGCGCGTTCGACGAGGCGAGCCTGATGGCGCGCTTCGCCAGCCAGCTGACCCCCGCCGACCGCGACGCCCGGATCGACGCCTTGTTGTTCGACAAGAAGACCAGCGACGCCTTGCGCCTGGCGGGAATGGCCAGCCCGGCCCGCCGCGGCGCATTCCTCGCCCGAATCGCCATGCAGCAGGGCGCGCCCGACGCCGACGCGCAATATGCCCCGGTCGCAGGCCAGGTCACCAGCGACGCCGGGTTGATGATGGATCGCGCGCGCTACCTGCGCGACAAGGGCTACGAACTCGCCGCGCGACAGCTTGCCGCCCGCGCCCACGCCTTCGCTATCCGCCCGGCCAGCGTCGAGCGCTTCTACGATATGATGGTCATCCTCGCCGGCGGCGCCGTCGCCGACCGCCAGTGGCAGACCGCATTCGACATCGCCCGCCAGCTCGACGACAGCGTCGCGCCCGGCACCGATGTCAGCCGCCAGCCTTATGCGGTGCGCGACGATTATACGACGCTGGCGTGGCTCGCCGGCTCGTCGGCGCTGCAGATCAACCGCGCCGCCTCGGCGGTGACGATGTTCGATAAATATGCCCACGGTGGGCAGTCGCTGCAGGTCTTCGCCAAGGGCAAATACTGGGCCGGCCGCGCCGCGCTCCAGGCGGCCATGCCGACCGAGGCGATGCGTTATTTCGAGGCGGCCGCGGCCAACCCCGAACTCTTCTACGGCCAGCTCGCGCTCGAACGGCTCGGCCGCTCGGTGCCCCCGCCCCCGGCCCTGTCCTCGCAGTTGGTAACCGATGCCCAGCGCCGCGCCTTCCAGGCCCGCCCCCTGGTTGCCGCCGTCCGCCAGCTCGGCGCTCAGGGCAACCGCTCGGACCAGAGCCTGTTCGTTCGCGCCCTTGCCGAATCGCTCGACAATAATAACGACCGCGTCATGGCCAGCGAGATGGCGCTGGCGATCGGCCGGCCCGACCTTGGCGTGTGGGTTGCCCGCGCCGCCCGCAATTCGGGCTCGGCATTCTATTACCGGCCGGCCTTCCCGACCCACAGCTACGCCACCGCCAGCGGCCGCTTGTGGTCGCTGATCCACGGCATCACCCGCCAGGAATCGTCGTTCGACCGGGCGATCATCAGCCACGCCAACGCCCAGGGCATGATGCAGATCGTGCCCGGCACCGGGCGCGAACAGGCGGGCAAGATGGGCATTGCGTTCGACACCAGCCGGCTGACCAGCGACCCGGCGTTCAACGTGATGATCGGCACGGCCTACTTCGAGCGCCTGCTCGACACCTGGGGCGGCAGCTATCCGCTGGCGGTGGCCAGCTACAACGCTGGGCCGGGCAACGTCCGCAAGTGGATCAACCTCTCTGGCGACCCGCGAACGCCCGGCGTCGACATGATCGGGTGGATCGAGCGCATCCCGTTCGAGGAGACCCGCGGCTATGTCCAAAGGGTGCTCGAAAACAGCGTCGTCTACGACACCATCAACCCGACCGCCCCGGCGTCGGGCGCGATCCATCTGTCGAGCTACCTCGGCAAATCGAACCGCCCGGGCTGATGGCCGACGGCGAGCCGCCCGAGCGGTTCATCACCCCGGCCGGCATGGCGAGCCTGCGCGCCGAATATGAGGCGTTGTTCGGCGGCGAGCGGCCCAAGCTGGTCGAGGTCATTGCCTGGGCCGCCGGCAATGGCGACCGCTCGGAGAATGGCGACTATATCTATGGCCGCAAGCGGCTGCGCGAGATCGACCGGCGGCTGTCGTTTCTTTCCAAGGCGATGAAGCAGGCCAAGGTGGTCGACCCTTCGATCCAGGCGGAGCGCGACCGCGTCCACTTCGGCGCGACGGTCGAGCTGGCCGACGAGGAAGATGAGCGCCGCACCCTGACCCTGGTCGGCGAGGATGAGGCCGACGCCACCGCCGGGCGGATCAGCTGGCGCGCCCCGATCGCCCGCGCCTTGGTCGGCGCGACGGTCGGCGACGAGCGCGTCGTGCGGCTCCCGGCCGGCGAGAAAAGCTATGAAGTGATCGCCATCCATTACCCCGAGCGCTGACGCTCAGGCGCGCTTCTTCTTGTCAAGGTAGACGACCGTGTCGCCCTCCTTGGGCGGGGCCAGCGGCATAGCCTTGTCGAACCGCTCGGCGAGCGCGGTCAGCGCGGCGATCCGCCCGCCATGCTTGTCGCCGGCGTCGATCAGCGTCCATGGCGCCCAGCGCGTGTTGGTGTGGGCGAAGACGTCGCTCCACGCTTGCTCATAGGCACCGCGCTGGGCCGCGCCATGGGCCTGCGACGAGCCGAGCAGCAGCAGCCGCCACGGATCCTCGCGCCGCTCGCGCAGGCGCTCGGCCTGGACCGAGGCGGAGACGTGGAAGAACAGCTTCACCACCAGCGTGCCGTGGTCGCACTGCTGCGATTCGAATTCGTTGACCTCGTCCGCCGCGCGTTCCCAGCCGCGGTCGTCGAGGTCGCCGGCCAGCCGTGCCTCGATCATCTGGCGGTACCAGCTGCGATAGAAAATGGCGCTGTGCCCGGCCGCCGGCAGCCGGCTCCAGAACGGTGCCAGCCAGTGGCGTTCCTCCTCGCTGCTACCCTCGACGGGCTGGCAATAGGTCGCCAGCTGGCAGGGATCCCACGCCCCGGCGAGCTTCTTCAGCGCGCCGCGCTTGCCCGCCCCGTCCCAGCCCTCGATCAGGACGATGGCGCGCTTGCGGTGGACGATCTGCGACAGCTGGGCGCGGGCAAGCCGATCCTGCAGCGCGGACAGCGCAGCCTGATAGTCTCCAGTGAACGGCGCCCCCCGCTCAAATTCCGTTAAATCGATCGGCACAGCGCGGGTCTAACCTAAGCGAAATCTGTCCGCAATCGAGTAACTTCAACGCGGTTCAGGCGATGCGCCCGCCTGTGCCGGCGACGCCTTGAACGCCCTTACTTTTTGGGCGCACCATCGGCGACGATGCGGATCGACAATTCCTTCAACTGCTTCGGCGTGACCTCGGCCGGAGCATTCATGAGGAGATCCTCGGCCTTCTGGTTCATCGGGAAGACGATCACTTCGCGGATGTTGGGCTCGTCGGCCAGCAGCATGACGATGCGGTCGATCCCCGGCGCCGAGCCGCCGTGCGGCGGCGCGCCATAGTTGAACGCGCCGATCATACCGGGAAAGTTGGTATCGACCTCGTCGCGGGTGTAGCCGGCGATCTCGAACGCCTTGTACATGATGTCCGGGCGGTGGTTGCGGATCGCGCCCGATGACAATTCGACCCCGTTGCAGACGATGTCATATTGCCACGCGAGGATGTCGAGCGGGTCCATCGTTTGCAGGGCGTCCATCCCACCCTGCGGCATCGAGAAGGGGTTGTGGCTGAAGTCGACCTTCTTGGCGTCCTCGTCATAATCGAACATCGGGAAATCGACGATCCAGCAGAAGTGGAAGGCGTCCTTTTCGATGAGGTCGAGCTGCTCGGCGACCCGGGTCCGCGCCAGGCCGGCCAGCTTGGCCGCTTCGGCCTCCTTGCCGGCGGCGAAGAAGATGCCGTCGTCGGGGCCAAGCCCCATCGCCGCGGCCAGCGCGTCCATGCCGCCCGTGCCGTGGTTCTTGGCGATCGGACCGCCCCATTCGCCGGCCTTGCGGGTGGCGTAGCCGAGGCCGGCGAAGCCCTCGCCGCGCGCCCAGTCGTTCATTTCGTCGAAGAATTTGCGGCTTTTGTCGGCGGTGTTGGGCGCGGCCACCGCGCGCACCTTGCCGCCGCCGCTGACGATATTGGCGAACAGCCCGAAGCCAGACCCGGTAAAGTGGTCGCCGACGTCATGAACGATCAAGGGATTGCGCAAGTCTGGCTTGTCGCTGCCGTACTTTAGCAGGGCTTCCTTATACGGGATGCGAACGAAATTGCCGGCCGGGGTGACCTTGCGGCCGTCGGCGAATTCCTCGAACAGCCCGGCCAGCACCGGCTCGATCGCATCGAACACGTCGTCCTGGGTGACGAAGCTCATCTCGAGATCGAGCTGGTAGAATTCGCCAGGCGAGCGGTCGGCGCGGGCGTCTTCGTCGCGGAAGCAGGGCGCGATCTGGAAATAGCGGTCGAACCCGGCGACCATCAGCAATTGCTTGAACATCTGCGGCGCCTGGGGGAGCGCGTAGAACTTGCCCGGATGAACCCGGCTCGGCACCAGATAATCGCGCGCGCCTTCGGGGCTCGACGCGGTCAGGATCGGAGTCTGGAATTCGGTGAAACCCTGGTCGATCATCCGCCGCCGCACCGACGAGATCACCTCGCTCCGCAGCATGATGTTCTTGTGCAGTCGCTCGCGGCGCAAATCGAGGTATCGGTACTTAAGGCGGGTCTCCTCCGGATATTCCGCTTCGCCCGCCACCGGCATCGGCAGCTCGGCGGCGGCGGACTGCACCTCGACGGTGTCGACCACCACCTCGATGTCGCCGGTCGCGAGCTTCTTGTTGACCGCCCCGCCTTCGCGATCGACGACCTTGCCCGACACCGTGACGACCGACTCGACGCGCAGCGAATCGAGCGTCTTCAGCGCCTCGCTGCCGGCGCGGCAGACCAATTGGGTCAGCCCGTAATGGTCGCGCAGATCGACGAACAGCACCCCGCCATGGTCGCGCTTGCGATGGATCCAGCCCGACAGGCGGACAGTCGATCCGACATCGCTGGCGCGAAGGGCGGCGCAGGTGTGTGTGCGATAGGCGTGCATGGTCATCATCTCGTCATTTCCGCGAAAGCGGGAATCCCGCTTCACGCGCCTTGGCAAAAAAAAAGCGGGACCCCCGCCTGCGCGAGGGTGACGGCTTGGGGATTGGATCGGGCGCATCCCTTTCCCCTTGGCCTTTGTCAAGGCGCGTGCACCCGGCTATGGCCCGGCCACATGAAAATCCACAAGCTGATCAACAAGCAGGACGAGCTGGAAGCGCTGGTCGCCCGCCTTGCCGGCCACGACTTCGTCGCGGTCGACACCGAATTCATGCGCGAGAACAGCTATTGGCCCGAATTGTGCCTGCTGCAGATCGCCAGCGTCGAGGAAGCGGCGGCGATCGACCCGCTCGCCCACGAGCTCGACATGGCGCCATTGCTCGACCTGCTGGTCGAGAATGACGCGGTGCTCAAGGTGTTTCACGCCGGTGGCCAGGACCTCGAGATCGTCCATAATCTGACCGGCAAGCTGCCCGTCCCCCTGTTCGACACCCAGGTCGCGGCAATGGCCTTGGGCTATGGCGAGCAGATCGGCTACTCGAACCTCGTCGAATCGATGCTCGGCCACAGCCTCGACAAGGGCGCGCGCTTCACCGACTGGTCGCGCCGCCCGCTCGACAAGCGCCAGATCGATTATGCCATTGCCGACGTCACGCATCTGGCGACGATCTTCCCCAAGATGGTCGCCAAATTGCGCAAGACCGGGCGCGGCGACTGGCTGGATGACGAGATGGAGCGGCTGGCCGACCCGTCGAGCTTCGCCTTCGCCCCCGACCAGGCGTGGAAGCGGCTCAAGCTGCCGAGCCGCAACCCGGCGGTGCTGGGGCGGTTGAAGGCGCTCGCCGCGTGGCGCGAGACCGAGGCGCGGGGCAAGAACCTTCCCCGCGGCCGGATCGTCAAGGACGACACGCTGGGCGAACTCGCCAACCACCCGCCCAAGACCCAGGACGACCTTGGCAAGATGCGCGGACTGTCGGCGGGCTGGCGCAACAACGACATCGGCAGCCGGTTGATGGCGGCGATCGAGAAGGCCGAGCCGATGCACCCCGACGAATTGCCGAGCCGCGAACCCAAGCGCCCCGGCCTGACCAAGGACGGCGCCCTGGTCAGCGACCTGCTCAAATTGTTGCTCAAGATCCGCGCCAAGGAATCGGGCGTGGCGTCGAAGCTGATCGCCCGCAGCGACGATATCGAGGCGCTCGCCGCCGGCATGCGCGACGGGCTGCCGATCCTGTCGGGCTGGCGGTTCGAGCAATTCGGCCGCGACGCCTTGGCGCTGGTCGAGGGCCGGCTTGCCTTCGCGATTGAGGACGGCAAACTCAAAATGACCCGCGCCGCCGACTGAGTTGGAGACTTGCTGATGCGTCCGATTGCCATTCTCGCCCTCGCCGCCTCGCTAAGCGCCTGCGTCGCCGCGACTCCGATCGCCGGCGGGCCTCGCGGTATGTGCAGCGATGCGGCGCTCGGCCAGTTCATCGGCCAGCCGGCGACGCAGGAGCTTGGCACCCGCATGCTCGCCGCCTCGGGCGCGCATATGCTGCGCTGGGTGACGATGGGGATGATGGTGACGATGGAGTATCGCGGGGACCGGCTGAACGCCCATCTCGGCCCGAGCCACCAGGTACTGGCCGCCAACTGCGGCTAGGCGAAGGCGACCTCGGGGGTGCGGCCCAGCGCGCCCGCCAGCTGGTTCAACCGCCGCTCGACCGCATCGGCGTGGAGCGCGCGCATGCCGCGGGCATAGCTTAGCCGCACAGTGCGCCCGTCGATCGCCACCGACGTCCGCCTGAGCAGCCCCTCGGTGCCCGCCGACAGCCGCTGGGCGAGGCGGATCGCCTTGCCCCACGCAATCGCCCGCTCGTCGTCTCCCTCGCGCAGTAGGGTCTTCAAGAAACCGGTGCTGCTTTCACCGCCGAACGCGGCGCACAGGGTTCGCCCGAGCATCGCCCGGCCGCGTACGTCGATGGCGACCCAATTCCCGTGGATGGCGAGGTCGACGGCGCGCTCGGCGCGGTAATCGGGGTGCGCGTTCCAGGCGATGTCGCCGAGCAGGCAGGCGGCCAGGCGCAGCCGTCCGCGCTCATGATTGTCGTCGGCGAACAAGGGCGCGATCCACTCGTCGAGCGCCGCGCCATGATCGCCGAAACGGCCGAGCCGCTGGCCGATCTCGAGCGCGGCGGCGAGCAACGGATCCTGCTCGCGCGTCGCATCGTCGAGGTCGTGGTAGAGCAAGCCCTCGCGCAGGCCGAACGCCGACACCGTCACCCGGCGCGGGCCGATACGGTCGATCATCGCCTCGAGGATGGCGATCGCCGCCGGCATCGCCGCTAGCCGGCTCGACGACAGGCCGGTGCCCTGCTTGATCTCGGCGGTCGGGGTCGACGCCAAGAGCGCCTTGACCGCCGCGAGTCGCTCGGGCTCGAGGCGGTGCTGGTGAACGATCGGCAGCGGGTGGCCGTTGCTGCGCATGTCGAGCTGGGCCAGCGCGCGGAACGAGCCGCCGACCAGGTAGAGGCCATTGCCGGCCCCGGCGCGGGCGAGACGGTTGCCGGCCAGCGCGGTATCGATCGCGGTGCGAATGGCGGCGGTATCGGGCGGGCTGCCGACGCGCAGCACCCCCAAGGGCAGCGACACGCCCTCCCCGGCCCCGCCCTTGGCGACTCCGACCAGCTCGAGGCTGCCGCCGCCCAGGTCAGCGGCGACGCCGTGCGCCCGCGGGATAGCGGAGATGACGCCGAGTCCCGACAGCTCGGCCTCCTCGGTGCCCGACAGCAGCCGCGGTTTCAGCCCGAGCGCCGCGACCTGCTTGAGGAACGCCGCCCCGTTCGACGCATCGCGCACTGCGGCGGTGGCGACGGTGTGGAGCTTCTTCAGCCCCATTTCGCCGGCCAGCTTGCGGAAGCGGGCGATGGCCTCGAGCGTACGTTCGACCGCTTCGTCGTCGAGCCGGCCGTTCTTCGCCAGCCCGCGGCCGAGCGCGGCGGTGATCTTCTCGTTGAACAGGCTCGACGGCACCCGCGCTGCGCCGCCGTAGGCGACGAACCGCACCGAGTTGGAGCCGATGTCGATGATCCCCACCGGCGGGAACTTGCGCTCGCTCATCGCACCTCGCCCGCGCCGCGCTGGACGAGGCTGAGCTTGGGCACCTCGCGCCCGCCCAAGGACTGGCCGCGGCCCGACAGCGACGGGTTGGTCATGAAATAATGGTGGAGGTTGAAGTGGCGTTTGCCCGACTTGACCCGCTCGTAACTGCCGTCGGGAGCGAGCCGCCAGCTTTGCTCATTGTCGATGAGATTGGCGACCATCACCTGGTCGAGCACCTGGGCGTGGACCGTGGGGTTTTCGAGCGGCAGCAGGAATTCGACCCGGCGGTCGAAGTTGCGCGGCATCCAGTCGGCCGAGGAGATGAACAATTTCGCGCCGCGATGGGGCAGCGCCTCGCCATTGGCGAAGACGAAGATCCGGCTATGTTCGAGGAACCGCCCGACGATCGATTTGACGCGGATGTTGGTTGACAGCCCCTCGACCCCGGGCCGGAGGCAGCAGACGCCGCGGATGACGAGGTCGATCGACACGCCGGCGTTGCTCGCTTCGTACAATTTGTCGATGATCGCGGGGTCGACCAAGCTGTTCATCTTGGCCCAGACCGCCGCCGGCTTCGCCGCCTTGGCATTGGCGATCTCGCCGTCGATCAGCGCCAAAAACTTGTCGCGCAATCCGCGCGGGCTCAGCGTCAGCAGCTCAAGCCCCCTGGGCTGGACGTAGCCGGTGGTCAGGTTGAACAATTTGGCGGCATCGCGGGCGGCGCGGCGCGAGGCGGTGAAGAAGCTCAAATCGGTGTAGATGCGGGCCGTCGTCGGGTGGTAATTGCCGGTCCCGAAGTGGCAGTAGGTGCGCATCTTCTCGCCCTCGCGGCGGATGACCATCGACACCTTGGCGTGGGTCTTCCACTCGACGAAGCCGTAGATCACTTGCACCCCGGCGCGCTCCAGCCGGCTCGCCCACAGCAGGTTCTGCTCCTCCTCGAAGCGCGCCTTCAGCTCGACCACCGCGGTGACCGACTTGCCGGCCTCGGCCGCCGCGACCAATGCATCGATGATCGCCGACTGCTTGCCCGCGCGATACAGCGTCTGCTTGATCGCGACGACGTCAGGGTCCTCGGCCGCCTGGGTGAGAAAGGCGACCACCGCCTCGAAGCTCTCATAGGGGTGGTGGACGATGAAGTCCTTGGTGCGGATGGCGGCGAAGCAATCGCCCGCGGCCTCGAGGATGCGCTCGGGGAAGCGCGGGGTGTAGGGCGCGAACTTGAGCTCGGGGAAATCGCTGTCGACCAGTTGCGCCAGATCGGCGATGCCGATCAGCCCGGCGCTTTCGGCGACCAGCGCCGACCCCGCGCCAAGCCCTTCGCGCACTTGGCCTTCGATCTCGGGCGGGGTGTCGGCCGCGAACTCGAGCCGTATGACCCGCCCGCGTCGCCGCCGCTTGATCGCCGAGCGGAAGTAGCGGACGAGGTCCTCGGCGTCCTCCTCGACCTCGATATCACTGTCGCGCAGCACCCGGAACGCCCCCGCCGCGACCTGGGTGAAGCCCGGGAACAGCAGGTCGAAATGTGCGCGGATGACGTTTTCAATCGGCACGAACCGCGCCCCCGGCCCGCTCCCTGGCAGGCGGATGAAGCGCGGCATGGTGCCGGGGATCATCAGCAATTCGGTGACCGCCTCGCGGCGCTTTCCCCGCTCCAGCGCGAACACCAATGAAAAGCCCAGATTGGGGATGAACGGGAACGGGTGCGACGGGTCGATCGCCTGCGGGGTCAGCACCGGCAGCACCTGCTCGCGGAAATGCGCCGCCAGCCAGGCGGTCTCGTAATCGTCCAGGTCGTCGGCCCCGACCACCGCCAGGCCCGACTCGGCCAGCCCTTCGCGCAGCACCATCCATTCGGCCTGCTGCGCGATGACTAGGGCATCGGCCTCGGCGGCGATCGCGTCGAGCTGCTGGATCGGGGTCCGCCCGTCGGTCGACAGATCCTCGATCCCGCGCAGTTTCTGCCCGGTCAGCCCGGCCACCCGGGTCATGAAGAATTCGTCGAGGTTGATGCCCGAGATCGACAGGAAGCGCAGCCGCTCGAGCAACGGGTGGGCGACGTTGGTCGCTTCCTCCAGCACCCGGCGGTTGAACGCCAGCCACGACAATTCGCGGTTGAAGAAGCGCTTGGGGTCGGCCGCGAGGGCTTTTTGGGCGCGCGTCATGCCGCGCCGCGCGGGTCGATCAACCCGCCCTCGGCCAGCGCCCGGCGAATCGTCGGCAGCGTCAGCCGCAGCCGCTCGGCGATCGCGAAGCGGTCGATCGCCTCGACGATCCGCTCGGCATTGTAATAACTCCGCTCGACCCGCGCCGAAACGAAATGGAGCGCATCGCCGGGGATATGCAGCCCGCGGTCGGCGAACAGCAACTGGATGATCCCCTTGAACAGCGCATCGTCGGGCTGGCCGATCGTCGCCACCGGCGTGATCGCCAGGCGCGTGCGCAAATCGGGCAGGCGCGGCGCCCAGTCGGGCGGCAGCGTGTCGACCACCATCACCAGTGGCCGGCCATTGTCCTGCGCCGCGTTCCAGGCATGGAACAGCGCCTCCTCGTCGTGGCGCTCGGCCTGCTCGACCAGCGTGCCGCCGACCCGGTTGCAGAAGGCGCGCACCAGCAGCGAGCGGCCCGAGCGCCGCGGCCCGCTGAGCAAGGTCGCCTTGACCGGCCACAGCGTCCAGTGGCGGAAATGGTCGAACGCCGCGCGGTTGGCGTCGGACACCAGGAAGCGGCTGTCGTCCTCGGCTTGCGGCCAGTCGAGCGGGAGCGCGATCTGGTCGGTTGCGCTTTTCACGGTGTCGGTGAACCTGGCGCCGGGGCCGGAGCCGGGGCGGGCGCCGTCGGTTGCGGCGGCGG
>JBDSRV010000068.1:0-44060 GCA_039929125.1 Sphingomicrobium sp. | reverse complement strand
TGTTCGAGCAATTCGCCGTCGGCGAGTCGTTCCGCGACATCGCCATTCCGGCCGTCAAGGGCGGCCGCTGGTGGTCGCTGTCGGGCAAGCCGCTGCGCGATTCCTACGGCGACGTCATCGGCTGGCGCGGCGTCGGGTCGGACATCACCGATTTGCGCCTGTCGGGCGACGATGCCGTCCGCGCGGCGCGGCGCGACCCGCTGACCGGCCTCGCCAACCGGTTGCTGGTCCGCGAGCAGCTCGAGGAATCCCTGCTCGCCCAGTGGCGCTCCGCCGCCAGCGACCGCGGCAGCGCGCTGTTATTGGTCGACCTCGACCGGTTCAAGCTGGTCAACGACACGCTCGGCCATGCCATCGGCGACCAACTGCTGATCGAGGTCGGGCGGCGGCTGGAAGAGACGATCGGCAATGGTGGCAGCGTCGGCCGGCTCGGCGGCGACGAATTCGCCATCATCTGGACCGGCGAGACCGGCCGCGCCGCATTGAGCGCGCTGGCCGACCGGATCATCGTCTCGCTGACCCGGACCTACACCATCGGCGCCGCCAGCCTGCACGTCGGCGCCACCATCGGCATCGCCCGCGGCCCGGTCGACGGCGCGCGCGAAGAGCAATTGATGCGCAACGCCGACCTCGCGCTGTATCGCGCCAAGGAAGCCGGACGCGGCAGCCACGCCTTCTTCGAACGCTTCATGTTCGAGGAGGCCGAGGACCATCGCCTGCTCGAGAATGACGTCCGCGACGCGCTCCACGCCGACGGCCTGAGGCTGGCGTACCAGCCGATCGTCGACGCGGCCTCTGGCGAGGTCGTCGGGCGCGAGGCGCTGCTGCGCTGGTGCCATCCGGTGCGCGGCGAAATCTCGCCCGACCTGTTCGTCCCGATCATCGAGGACGCCGGGCTGATCCACCAGATCGGCGACTGGGTGATCCGCGAGGCGTGCAGCGAAGCCGCCGGCTGGGACGATCCAATCCGCGTCGCGGTCAACATCTCCGCCGCCCAGCTATCGGGGCCGGGCCTGGCCAAGACCGTGCTTGGGGCACTGGCGACCAGCCGGCTCGATCCGGCGCGGCTCGAACTTGAAGTGACCGAGACGGTGTTCCTCGGCGACGATGCCGGGACGCTCGCCAGCCTCGAGCGGCTGCGCGCGCTCGGCGTCCGCCTGGTGCTCGACGATTTCGGCAAGGGCTATTCGTCGTTCGGCTACCTTAGCCGCGCCCATTTCGCCAAAATCAAGATCGACCAGACCTTCGTCCGCGGCGCCGCCAACGGCGAGCGCGAGAGCATCGCCATCGTCGACGCGATCCTGGCGCTGGCCCGCGGGCTGGGCGTCGAGGCCACCGCCGAGGGCGTCGAGACGCCGGCCCAGGCCGATATCATGCGGCGCTTGGGCTGCACCCAGCTGCAGGGTTTCCACTTCGGCCGCCCGGTCGCGCCGGAAACCCTCGCCGAGCCGGCGCCCGACCAGGTCCGGCGCAGCGCCTGACCCCCTTTCCTAGGCCGCCCCAACCGCTATAAGCCGCCCCGCGACCAGATGCTGGGGCGTCGCCAAGTGGTAAGGCACCGGCTTTTGATGCCGGCATTCGCAGGTTCGAATCCTGCCGCCCCAGCCAGTCGCGCCTCAGCCGAGGCTGCGGCCGATGAGTTCTTTCATGATCTCGCTGGTGCCGCCGTAAATCCGCGCCACGCGGGCGTCGCGCCACAGGCGGGCGATGGGGTATTCGTTCATGTAGCCGGCGCCGCCGTGGAGCTGCAGCGCGAGGTCGCACGCGTCCCACTGCATTTCGCTGTGCCAGAGCTTTGCGGCGCTGGCCTCGGCGGGCGTCAACTTGCCCGCCAGCAGACGGGCGGTGGCCCAGTCGAGGTGGGCCCAGCCGACCTGCAGCTTGGCCTTGAGGTCGGCGAGCTGGAAGCGGCTGTTCTGGAAATCGAGGATGCGCTTGCCGAACGCCTTGCGCTCGCTGGTGAATTTGATCGCTTCGTCGAACGCGCGCTGGGCGGCGGCCTGCGACTGGATGGCGATCGACAGCCGTTCCTGCGGCAATTGCTGCATCAGCATGCCGAACCCGGCATCTTGCGCGCCGAGCAGGCGGTCGGCTGGCAAGGGGACATTGTCGAAGAACAATTCGGCGGTGTCGTTGCCGTGAAGCCCGATCTTGTCGAGGTTGCGGCCGCGCGCGAAGCCTTCGTCGCCTTCCTCGACGAGGAACAAGGACAATCCGCGCGACCCGCCTTCTTCGGTGGTGCGGGCGACGACGATGACGAGGTCGGCGGTGTGGCCGTTGGTGATATAGGTCTTGGCGCCCGACAGGCGCCAGCCATTGCCCTCGGCCCGGGCGATGGTGCGGATGCCCTGCAAGTCGCTGCCGGCGCCGGGTTCGGTCATGGCGATGGCGCTGATCGTCTCGCCCGAGACCATGCGCGGCAGGTAGCGGCGCTTCTGCTCCTCGCTGGCGTAATGGACGAGGTAATCGGCGACGATGTCCGATTGCAGGGTGAAACCCGCCGCCGAGCCCATGTAGGCGAGTTCCTCAGTGACGATGGCGTTGAAGCCGAAGTCGAGGCCGGGGCCGCCATAGGCTTCGGGCACTTGCGGGCAGAGCAGGCCGGCGGCGCCCACTTTAGTCCAGGCTTCGCGCTCGACCACCCCGTCGCGCTCGTGCGCGTCCATGCGCGGGGCGATGACGTCGCCCAGCACCCGGCGGACGGTGTCGCGGAACGCCTCATGGTCGGCGGTGAAAAGCGAGCGGTCGGCGGTGTCGATCATTCGCACAGACTAGCGCGGGGTTGCGGCAAGGCAATGCGGCGTTACGGTCGCGGGCCATGGCGGGGCCGCTTTCAGGACTGACGATCGTCGAGCTGGCCGGGCTTGGGCCGGGGCCGTTCGCGGCGATGATGCTGGCCGACCATGGCGCGGCGGTGATCCGGGTTGAGCGGGCGGGGATGATCGGCGTGCCCAACGACCCGTTGCTGAGAAGCCGGCGGTCGATCTCGCTCGACTTGAAGCGCGAGGAATGCCGCGAGGTGGTGCGACGGCTGGCCGCGCGCGCGGACGGGCTGGTCGAGGGCTATCGGCCAGGGGTGATGGAGCGGCTCGGGCTCGGACCCGACGCGCTGATCGCGGCCAATCTCAAGCTGGTCTATGGGCGGGTGACCGGCTGGGGCCAGGACGGGCCGCTGGCGCAGGACGCCGGGCACGACATCGATTATATCGCGCTGACCGGCTTGCTTCACGGCATCGGGCCGAAGGAGCGGCCGGTCGTTCCGGGTAATTACCTCGGCGATTATGCCGGCGGCGGGATGATGCTGGCGTTCGGGATGGTCGCGGCGTTGCTGGGCGTCCAGCGCGGCGGCAAGGGCCAGGTGATCGATGCCGCGATGACCGACGGCGCGGCGCTGATCGGGGCACTGACCTATGGGCTGCGGGCGGCAGGCGCGTGGCGCGACGAGCGCGAGGCGAATCTGCTCGACGGCGGCGAGCCGGCCTATGGCATTTACCGCTGCGCCGACGGGAAATTCATCGCGGTCGGGGCGATCGAGCCGCAGTTCCGCATTAGCCTGTTGAAGGGCCTGGCCCTGCCAGAGGGATCGAGCCGCGAACAGATGGCGGCGGTGTTTGCAACGCGGAGCCGCGACGCGTGGGCGGCGCATTTCGCCGGGACCGACGCGTGCGTCGCGCCAGTGCTCGACCTGGAGGAGGCGCCGGTCCATCCGCACGCCATCGCGCGGCAGAGCTTCATCGACCTCGGCGGGGTGTTCCAGCCGGCGCCGGCGCCGCGCTATTCCGAGACGATGCTCGACCGGCCGCTGCCGCCGCGGCACGAGGGGCAGGACGGCGCGGCGATCCTCGCCGAGCTGGGCTATGGCGACGACGAGATCGAGGGGCTGCTGGCATGAACCCGCTGTACGTGAAGATGGCGACCAGCGTGTTCGAACGGATGAGCCTGGCCGCGGCCGAGCATCAGGCAGTCAATCTGGGGCAGGGGTTCCCCGACTTTGGCTGGCGGCCCGAGATTCTCGACGCGGCGGCGCGGGCGCTGAGAGAGGGGTCGAACCAATATGCCCCGTCCCGCGGGCTGCCGGCGCTGCGCCAGGCGGTGGCGGCGCATTATGCGCGGCACCACGGACTGACCCTGACCGCCGAGGGCGTGTGCGTCACGTCGGGCGCGACCGAGGCGCTGGCGGCGGCGATCCTGGCGGTGGTCGAGCCGGGCGACGAGGTGATCGTCCTGACCCCCGCCTATGACGCGTATGCGCCGCTGGTCCGGCGCGCCGGCGGGGTGGTGCGCGAAGTGGCGTTGCAGCCACCGGGCTGGCGGATCGAGCAAGCGGCGCTGGAGGCGGCGGTGACGGCCCGGACGCGCGCCATCATCCTCAACAACCCGCACAACCCGACCGGGCGGCTGTTCGATGGCGACGAGCTGGAGGCGGTGGCGGCGGTGGCGCGGGCGCACGACCTCACCGTCATCAGCGACGAGGTGTGGGAGCATCTGCTTATGGACGGGCAGGCATTTGTCCCCCTCGCATCGCTCCCCGGGATGGCGGCGCGGACTGTGAAATGCGGGTCGGCGGGAAAGATTTTCTCTCTTACTGGGTGGAAGATCGGGTGGATCGCGGCGGCGCCGGAGCTGGCGACGCTGGCGGCGCGGGCGCACCAGTTCTTGACCTTTGCCTCGGCGCCCAATCTGCAGGCCGCGGTGGCGTTCGGGCTGGACGAGGGCGATGCGTGGCTGGCGCCGATGCGCGTGGCCTTCGCCCGGGCGAGAGACCGCATGACGGCGGGGCTGGCGGCGGCGGGGTTCGCCGTGCTGCCGAGCGCGGCGACCTATTTCCTGATCGTCGATCTCGCCGCGTCGGGGATTGCGCTGGACGACGAAGCGTTCGCCAAGCTGGCGGTCGAGCAGGCGGGCGTCGCGGTGGTGCCGCTGTCGGCGTTCGCCGAGCAGGACCCGCCGCGGCATCTGGTGCGGCTATGCTTCGCCAAGCGTGACGAAACGATCGACGCCGGGGTCGCGGCGATGGCGCGGGCGCGGGAGTTGGCGCGATGACGACCGAAGACGAAATTGGCGGCATCCTTGATGCGCTCGGCGTCGACTGCGCCGGGGCGATGGAGAGCCGGTCGCCGATCGACGGCGGGTTGCTCGGCACGGTGACCGAGGCGAGCGTGGCGGAGGTGGCCGCCGTGTGCGACCGGGCGGCGGCGGCGTTCATCGAGTGGCGCAAGGTGCCGGCGCCGCGGCGCGGGAAGCTGGTGCGGCTGCTTGGGGAGGAGTTGCGCGCGGCAAAGGCGCCGCTGGCGCGGCTGGTGACGCTCGAAGCGGGCAAGATCGTCTCCGAAGGGCTCGGCGAGGTGCAGGAGATGATCGACATCTGCGACTTCGCGGTCGGGCTGTCGCGGCAATTGTACGGGCTGACCATCGCCAGCGAGCGGCCCGAGCACCGGATGATCGAGCAATGGCATCCGTTGGGGCCGGTGGCGGTGATCAGCGCGTTCAATTTCCCGGTCGCGGTATGGGCGTGGAACGCCGCGCTGGCGTTGGTGTGTGGCGACCCGGTCATCTGGAAGCCGAGCGAGAAGACACCGCTGACCGCCGCCGCGGTGATGGCGCTGATGGGCCGCGCGCTGGCGCGGTTCGGCGATGCGCCCGACGGCCTGGTCCAGCTGCTGCAAGGCGGGCGCGAGGTCGGCGCGGCGCTAGCGGGCGATCAGCGGGCGGTATTGGTGTCGGCGACCGGATCGACGCGGATGGGGCGCGAGCTTGGACCCAAAGTGGCGGCGCGGTTCGGGCGCAGCCTGCTCGAGTTGGGCGGCAATAATGCGATGATCGTCAGCGACAGCGCCGACCTCGCACTGGCCGAGCGGGCGATCCTGTTCGCGGCGGCGGGGACGGCGGGTCAGCGCTGCACGTCGCTTAGGCGGCTGATCGTGCATCGTTCGATCGGCGACGCGCTGGTCGAGCGGCTGGCGCGGCTGTTCGATCGCCTGCCGGTCGGCGACCCGCGCGACGACGGCGTGCTGGTCGGGCCGCTGATCGACGAGGCGGCGGTCGAGGCGATGGCGCGGGCGTTGGAGACGGCGCGCGGGCAAGGCGGGGTGGTACATGGCGGCGCGGCGCTCGGCGAGCGGCTGGTGCGGCCGGCGCTGGTCGAGATGGCGGCACAGGACGGCGTGGTGCTGGAGGAGACGTTCGCGCCAATCCTCTACGTGCTGCGCTACGACACGCTCGACCAAGCGATCGCGCTCAACAACGGCGTGGCGCAGGGGCTGTCATCGTCGATCTTCACCAATGATTTGCGCGAGGCCGAGCGGTTCGTGTCGGCGACTGGCAGCGACTGCGGGATCGCCAACGTCAATATCGGCCCGTCGGGGGCCGAGATCGGCGGCGCGTTCGGCGGGGAGAAGGAGACCGGCGGCGGGCGCGAAAGCGGATCGGACAGCTGGCGCGCCTACATGCGGCGGTCGACCAACACCATCAACTACGGATCGACGCTGCCACTCGCGCAGGGGGTAAGGTTCGAACTCGACGGCGAGGCCGGACCATGATCGGCTTTTCCCCGGCGATGTCGGGCCAGCCGAGCTTCCACTCCTCGTACCAGGTGCCGAGGTGGCTGGGGTCGAGCGGGCGGGAGATCAGATAGCCCTGGGCGACGTCGCAGCCGAGCCCGCGCAGCAGGCGCAATTGTTCGACGGTCTCGACGCCCTCGGCGGTGACGGTCAGGCCAAGGCCATGGGCAAGGTCGATGATCGAGCGGACGATGAGGGCGGAGTCGCGCTCCTGCGGCGCGTCCTCGACGAAGAAGCGGTCGATCTTCAATTCGGTGAAGGGCAGTTGGCGAAGCTGCATGAGGGTCGAGTAACCGACCCCGAAATCGTCGATGGCAAGGCCGATGCCCTTGATGCGGAAGCGGGTCAGCGTGTCCATCAGGGTGATCAGGGGCTGGGTCGCGCCCTCGGTCAGTTCGAGGACGAGGCGTTCGGGCGGGACATCGAGGGCGCGGCACATGCGCTCGACGAGGTCGGGGAAATCGAGCTGGTCGAGGCTCAAAGCGCTGATGTTGAAGGCGAGCGAGGTGTCGATCCCCTGCTCGCGCCAGGTGAGCCACTGGCGCAGCGTGGTCCGGAGCCCCCACTGGGTCAGCGGGTCGATCAGGCCGTGGCGCTCGGCCAGGGGGACGAAGCGCGACGGCGGCACCGAGCCGAGTTCGGGATCGTCCCAACGGACCAGCGCCTCGACCCGCTTGAGGCTGCCGTCGATCAGCGACACCTTGGGCTGATAGGCCATGTGCAGCCGGCCGTTGATAAGCGCCCGTTCGAGCGCATCGAGCATGCCGAGGTCTGCCTGGGCGATCATCCGACCAGCCGCGGAATGCTTTGGGTGAAGATCGCTTCAAGATCCTCGAGCCGGGCGGGTTTTTCGATCGGGCCGACCATCGACAGGCCGAGCGCGCCGCCGAGCCTGAAGGCGCTTTCGAGCACCCGCCGGTCGAAGCCCGAAATGATCAGCACCGGGCCGGCAAAGCCTTCGTCGGCGAGGAAGCGGAGCAGTTCGACGCCGTCCATCCCCGGCATGCCGAGGTCGAGCGCAACCATCGCCGGGCCAAGCGCGCGATACTGGTCGCGGAACGAGGTGTCGTCGGCGGTGACGATCGGGTCATAGCCGGACAATTGCGCGGCATCGGCGACGAAGGCGGCAAGCGCCGGTTCGTCATCGATCAACAGCAGCTTTGGCCGGCCCGTCACAAACTCGTCTCCAACGCGTCCAAAGGTTAACGCTGACGATGCACTGCTTACCGATGCAAGGTCAAACGCGCGAAACGGCTTTTTAACCCACTTCGCCCTAATGTCCCGCATTGACGCGTTTTTCGTCATGCACTCGGGAGAGCCTTTGCGATGTTCGCCACGCTGATCCGCCGCAAGAATGCGCGACCGCTGGGCCAGGACGGCGGCGCCTTCGACTCGACCACTTTTTCGCTCAGCACCGCCGTGCCGCGGCCCGAG
Source organism: Sphingomicrobium sp. (assembly GCA_039929125.1). Lineage (GTDB taxonomy): Bacteria > Pseudomonadota > Alphaproteobacteria > Sphingomonadales > Sphingomonadaceae > Sphingomicrobium. The sequence continues at coordinate 36,066 of JBDSRV010000068.1, read as the reverse complement.
GAGCGGCGCGACGATCAGCGGATCATGCCGATCCTGCAGGTCGCCAAGGTGATCGAGGAAGACGGCCGCGAGCAACTCATCCGCGTCCGCAACGTCTCGGCCGGCGGGCTGATGGCCGAGGTCGGTCATCCGATCCCGGTCGGCACCAATTTGCGGCTCGAACTGTCGTCGCAGAAAATCCCGGCGAGCATCGTCTGGACGCGCGAGGGCATGGCGGGGATCAAGTTCGACCATAACCTCGACCTGGGCGAGCTATTGGCGGGCCGCAAGCCGCGCCACGGCTTCCGCCCGCGTCCGCCGCGGCTGGAGGTCGACTGCAAGGCCAGCCTGAAGATCGGCAAGACCTACTACACGGTCGACGTCAACGACATCTCGCTGGCCGGCCTCAAGGTCGAGCCGATCGACGAATATTGCCTCGGCAAGCAGGTCGTCGTCGTGGTCGAAAGCCTGCGCCCGATCCGCGGCGAGGTGCGCTGGTTCTCCGATCGCCGCGCCGGCGTGGTGTTCGACAAGCCGCTGAAGTTCGAGGAACTGGCCGAATGGATCGGCAAAAGGCTCGAAATGGCGGCGCTGAAAGCCAGCATCAAGCGCGGCTGAAGCTTTTCGCGAGGCGCGTCCGTACCTATCTTCGTCGGACTCAGGACGGAGATATGATCATGGCGGACGAAGTTGCGATCCTCGCGGGCGGATGTTTCTGGTGCACCGAAGCGGTGTTCCTTGGCCTCGACGGGGTCAAGTCGGTCGAAAGCGGCTACATCGGCGGGCACGTCGACCATCCGACCTACAAGCAGGTGTGCGGCGGCGACACCGGCCATGCCGAGGCGATCCGCATCACCTATGACCCGGCGGTGATCGGCTTCGAGGATCTGCTCGACGTCCATTTCGCGACCCACGACCCGACCACATTGAACCGCCAGGGCAATGACGTCGGCACCCAATACCGTTCGGCGATCTTCCCGCAGGACGACGCCCAACGCGCCGCCGCCGACGCCGGCATCGCCCGCGCCAACGCCGACCACAATGGCAGGGTGGTGACCACGATCGAGGCCAATGCGCCCTGGTACCCGGCCGAGGATTACCACCAGGACTATTGGGCGACCGAGGGCCGCGGCAATCCCTATTGCGTCGCGGTCATCCCGCCCAAGCTGGCCAAGCTGCGCAAGGGTTTCGCGGATCGGTTGAAGAGTGAGCAAGCGGGCGCCTAGTGCTACGCTGCGACGCCTCGCCAAGACGTGTTAGCGCTTTACTCGATTTGTTTCGACAGTAGCATGTCCCCAAGGGGATTTGCGTGTCGTTCAACTTACCGAAGCCGTTCAAACCGGTCGTCGATCTGTGCTTGCACCTGGTTGTTGGTACGATCCCATTCGTGCTTTTGCTTCTGCTTACCAGCGCGCTGGAAACCGGGGTCCATTGGCTGGAAATTCACCGATGGCTCACCAAGCAGGCGGCAACGCCGCTGATCGGCTTTAAGGCCATTATCCTGTATGGCGATTTTTTCCTGTATGGATTGTTTTGGCTTGCTGAGATGCTTAGATTCGCAAAGAGCCTGATGGAGCAGATCAAAAATGGCTAAGGTTCTCAAGCGTGACAACAAGAACGGTGCATTCACCGTCGACGGGCGCTACCTGCGCCATGAAGCCAGCGTGGCCTTGAGGACTTTTGTCGCGCCGCTTGCAGGGGTTGTGGAAGCGGCACGCGGTGGAAAGCAAGCCGCGCGCGAGAAAGTGGTCAACGAAGGCTAACACGCGGCGCCGCGGCCCTCGTCAGACGGTCGCGGATGGTGGCGGCGATGCCGTGGCCGGAGATCGGGGCGACCGCGATCTTCGGCTGCGGCGCGGAATCGGCCTGATGGAGCAGGTCGAACAAGCGCGACGCGGCTTCGAGCGGGTCGCCGCTTTCGCTGAGCGAGACGTTGCCCGCGACAGGACCGAAACCGATCAGATATTCGCCATCTTCCGCCGCCAGCGCGTCGAGGCGCAGGGGCTTTGACGGGGCGTAGTGGCTGGCAAGCTGCCCCGGCGCTTCGATCGCCGCGCTAGCTATCTCGACCGCATCGACCTCGATCGGACCTCGCCGCAGGAGCCGGAGCGGACCGCCGGTGGCGGCGACGATCGTCGACTCGATTCCGCGCTCGCTCGGGCCGCCGTCGATGATCAGGGCGATTTTCCCGGCCAGGCTGGCGGAGACATGCGCGGAACGGGTCGGGCTGATCCCGCCGCTGGCGTTGGCCGAGGGGGCGGCGAGCGGGCGGTTCACGGCCTGCAGCAGCGCCTGCATCGCCGGATGGGCGGGGACTCGCAGCGCGATCGTCGCCAGGCCGGCGGTGACCAGCGCGGCGATCCCCGACCCTTCGCGAAGCGGCACGACGAGAGTCAGCGGGCCGGGCCAGTGCGCCTTGGCCAAAGCGCGGGCTTCGTCGGTGAAGACGCCGATGGCCTCGGCCGCTTCGAGGTCGGGAACGTGGACGATCAGCGGGTTGAAGCTGGGCCGGCCTTTGGCGGCGTAAACTGCGGCGACCGCGGCGGGGTTGGTGGCGTCGGCGGCGAGGCCGTAGACGGTCTCGGTCGGCATCGCCACCGGCTCCCCCGCCAGCACCAGCCGCGCCGCCTCGGCGATCGCGGCGGCGCTGAACTGCAGGATGCGTGGTGGATGCGCCATGTCGGCCCCGCTATAGCCGCCGCATCGCCTGCAGCAAGGATTGCCCGATGAGCTTTACAGCCCCCGTCGCCGACCAACGGCATGTCCTTCGCGAAGTGGTGCGGATCGGCGAGCTGGCCGGGGCCGACGACCTCGATTTGGTCGACGCGGTGATCGACGGGGCGGCGGCGTTTGCCGAAGGCGAATTCGCGCCGCTCGACCGGATCGGCGACACCGTCGGGGCCCAGTGGGACAATGGCGTGGTGCGGATGCCGGCGGGCTACAAGGCGGTCTATGACGCGTTCGTCGCGGGGGGGTGGATGACATTGTCGGCGCCTCAGAGCGCGGGCGGGCAGGGGCTGCCGCTGGCGCTGTCGGCGGTGATGATGGAGGATTTGAACGCCGCCAACATCGGCTTTGCCTTGTGCCCGATGCTGTCGCTGGGCGCGATCGAGGCGCTGGGGCATCACGGGTCGGACGCGCTCAAACGCGACTATCTGCCGAAGATCGTGACCGGCGAATGGCCGGCGACGATGAATCTGACCGAGCCCCAGGCGGGCAGCGATGTCGGCGCGCTCAAGACCAGCGCCAAGCCGGCCGGCGACGGCAGCTGGAAGGTCAGCGGCACCAAGATCTTCATCACCTATGGCGATCATGACCTGGCCGACAACATCATCCATCTGGTGCTGGCGCGGACGCCCGGCGCGCCAGCGGGGACGCGCGGCATTTCGCTGTTCCTGGTGCCCAAGATCCTGCCCGACGGGACCGCCAACGACCTTCGCTGCGTATCGATCGAGCACAAGCTCGGCATCCACGCCTCGCCGACCTGCGTAATGGGCTTCGGCAACGCCACTTGGGACGAGGGGGGCGGCGCGACCGGCTGGCTGGTCGGCGAGGAGTTGGGCGGCATGCGGGCGATGTTCACGATGATGAACAATGCCCGGTTGAACGTCGGGCTGCAGGGCGTCGGGGTGGCCGAGCGGGCGACCCAGCGGGCGGTCGCTTATGCGCTCGACCGGCGGCAGAACGGCAAGGCCATCGCCGAGCATCCGGATGTGCGGCGGATGCTGCTGCGGATGCGGTGCCTGACGACCGCGGCAAGGGCGCTGACCTATTATGCGTTCGGGCAGCTCGACCGCGGGCTGGCGGGTGACAAGGTGGCGGCGATGCGGGCCGAGGTGCTGACCCCGCTGGCCAAGGCGTGGGGCACGGACATTGGCTGCGAGGTCGCCAGCCTCGGCATCCAGGTCCATGGCGGGATGGGCTATATCGAGGAAACCGGCGCCGCCCAGCACCTGCGCGACGCGCGCATCGCGCCCATCTACGAAGGCACCAACGGCATCCAGGCGGCGGATTTGGTGACGCGCAAGCTCGGGCTCGACGGCGGCCTGGCATTCGACGGGCTGGTCGCCGACGTCGAGGCCGAAGCGCGCGATCCCCGGCTGATCGTGCTGACCGACGCGGTCGAGGTCGCCGTGGCGAGCCTCAGGAGCGCCGGCGGCGACGACCGGCTGGCGGGGAGCTATCCCTTTCTCACCATGTGCGCGGTTATGGTCGGCGGCTGGCTGATCGAGCGGCTCGCTCAGGCGGAGGGCGCCGACCACAGGACGCGCGCGGCGGCGGATTATTTCCTGTCGGCGGTGGTGCCCGAAGCGATCGGGCTCGGCGCGGCGGCGGAAAGCGGCGCGGCGTTGCTGTACGCGGTGCCGGCGGAAGCGCTGGCCTAAGCGCGGGCGAGAAGCTCGGCGGGGTCGAGGCCCAAGCTGGCCATGCGCTCGCGGATGGCCGGCCATTCGCTGGTGAGGAAGGCGTTGCGTTCGCTGTCGCGGAGCCGCGCTCTGGCGCCAGTAGCGACGAACATGCCGACCCCGCGGCGGACAACGACCAGCCCTTCGTCCTGAAACCCCTGATAGGCCTTGGCCACGGTCAGCGGGTTGGCGCCCTGCTCGGCAGCCATCGCCCGGACCGACGGCAAGGGCGCGCCGTCGCCGAACCGGCCGGACAGGATCGCCTCGGCAATCACCTCCCGCAGGCGGACGTAGACGGGCTTTTCGTGGGGGTTTCCGAGCGTCATGCTGTCATAATACAGCGAAGCGCAGAAAGTTCAAGCGGCGCGTCAGTTTTCCGGCGAAGTCCAGCGCCGGGCGACCGTCGCCAGCGGCGCGCGCGGACGTTCCTCGAGCGGTTCGCCGGGGGTGCCGAGGAACAGGAAGCCGGCGATTTTCTCGCCCGGCCCGCAGAAAGCGGCGCGGACCCGCTCCGCATAAGCCGCCCAGCCGGTAAGCCAGCCGCCGACGTAGCCCAGCGCATGGGCGGCGAGCAGCAGGTTCATGCCGGCCGCGCCGCTCGACAATTCCTGCTCCCACAGCGGAATCTTGTGGTCGGGCACGGGTGCGGAGACGAGCACGACCAGTGCCGGCGCCTGGTGGGCGAACTCGAGCGCCTTGGCGAAATGGGCGGGCAGCGCGCCCGGGTCATGCTCGGGCAAGGCGCGGGTCAGCAGGTCGGCGAGCGCCTGGCGCTGGCCCGCCGCGACGGTGACGAACCGCCACGGGAACAGCTTGCCATGATCGGGCGTGCGCGCGGCGATGGTCAGGATGTGCTCCATCTCCGCCTCGCTCGGCCCGGGCGCGATCATGTCGCGCGGGCGCCCCGAGCGGCGGGTGTCGAGGAGCGAGAGGAGCGAGGAGCGGTCGTTGAGCATCCTCGCCCCTCTAGCCCAGCGCGCGGCAACTTTACACGGCAAGCTTTGCCGCTAGTGTCGCGCCACCTTTCATCGCGCCGAGACGAGCGCGTACGACATATCCAGGGAGACGATTTCGATGGTGGACACTCCGACCGCGGACAATCCGCGCGAGCCCGACATCAGCCACGAGAATCCGGCGGCGCGCGAGGAATGGTTCGGCCATCCGCGCCAGCTCGCCCGGCTGTTCACGACCGAGGCGATGGAGCGCTTCGGCTATTACGGCATGCGCGCGCTGCTGACGCTCTACCTGGCGCAGCATTTCCTGTTTTCCGACACCACCACGACCGGCCTCTATGGCGGGTTCACTGCCTTGGTCTATCTGACCCCGCTGATCGGCGGGCTGATGGCCGACCGCTTCCTGGGGTCGAAGCGCGCGGTCAAGTTCGGCGCGATCCTGATGAGCCTGGGCTATCTCACTTTGTGCTTCGGCGGGCAGCCGGCCAAGCCGTTCGCGACGATCGACGGCCAGCGCTATGAAGTGGTCCAGCAAGGGATTGGCGACGCGCGCAAGCAATATGTCGTCGACCAGGGGCATCAGCTCGAAATCAAGGGCAATGACGACAAGACGGTGTCATTGCTCAACCCCGACGGCAGCGAAGCGCGCAAGGTCGCCGACGGCGGCTTCAAGGCGGGCGGCAAGCGGTCGCCGACGTCGGTGTTCCTGCTGCTCATCGGCCTGGCGCTGGTGGTGGTCGGCAACGGCTTCTTCAAACCCAATCTCTCGACCATGGTCGGGACGCTTTATGCCGATGGCGACCGGCGCCGCGATGCCGGCTTCACCATCTTCTACATGGGCCTCAATCTGGGCTCCTTGTTCTCGCAGATCCTGTGTCCGCTGCTCGCGGTCGGCATGGGCAGCTGGGGCGGCCTGGGCTGGTGGGCCGGCTTCGCTTTGGCGGCGGCCGGCATGCTGGTGTCGTGGACGTTGATCCAGTTCGACGGCGGCAAATTGGACGGCGTCGGCGACCGTCCGGAAAATGCCCCGAGCAACCGCGACATCGTCATCTATGTCGGCGCCATCCTGGCGATCCCGGTGGTGTGGCTGCTCTTCAGCAACCTCATGAACTATGTCCGGCCGGCCGAAGGGGCGGGCATCGCCGGCTATTTCGCGACCTTGCCAATCATGGGCAAGATCATGTTCGGTACCTTCCTGGTGTCGGTCCCGGGCATCCTCATCTGGTCGTTCGTCAAGGGTAGCAAAGCCGAGTTCCAGATGATGGTCGCGGCGATGGTGCTGATCACCTTCAACACCGTGTTCTGGACTTTGTTCGAGCAGGCCGGCTCCTCGCTGACCCTGTTCGCCGACCGCAACACCGATTTGAGCGTGTTCGGGCTGTTCAGCATCTCCGCCGGGCAGACGCAATTCTTCAACGCGGCGTTTATCGTCCTCCTAGCGCCGTTATTCTCGATGATGTGGAACGGCATGGCGCGAAAGGGGATCGAACCGACCATCCCGATCAAGTTCGGCATTGCCCTGGTCGGGGTCGGGGCGGGCTTCCTGTTCCTGGTGTGGGGCGCGCAGTTCGCCGGGCCCGACTTCAAGGTCGGCCTGTGGTGGCTGGCCGGGCTCTACCTGATCCACTCGATCGCCGAACTGTGCATCTCGCCGGTCGGCCTCAGCATGATCACCAAGCTGTCGATCGCGCGGATCGTCGGGATGATGATGGGCGTGTGGTTCCTGTCGATCGCGGTGGCGCAATATGTCGCCGGGCTGGTCGCGCAGGTCGCCTCGGTCGAGACGGTCGGCGGGCAGGTCACCAACCTGCAGGTCAGCCTCAACACCTATGTCGGGGTGTTCACCACCATCGGCTGGGTGGCGATGGCGATCGGCGCTCTCCTGCTGCTGCTCGCCTGGCCGCTGAGGAAGCTGATGCACGGCGTGAAGTGAGGGAGGGGGCGGTCTGTTGGAACCCGCGATGATGCCGACAGACCGCCGCACCTTCCTGACGATGGCCGGGGCAGGCCTGCTGCTGTTCGCGCAGCCGGCCAGCGCGAAACTGACTTTTGTGGTCAATCACAGCCCTGCCGAATGGCGCCGCTTGCTGGGCGCGCAGCGCTTCGCGGTGATGCGCGAGGCGGCAACCGAGAAGCCGTACAGCAGCCCGTTGCTCGACGAACACCGCCGCGGCACCTTCCTCTGCGCGGCGTGCGCTTTCCCGCTGTTTTCGTCGGCAACCAAATATGACAGCAAGACGGGCTGGCCGAGTTTCTGGCGACCGCTGCCGGACGCGATCGGGACGCAGGCGGACCATCATTATCGCTACATCGGCGGCGCTACCGAAGTGCTGTGCCGCCGCTGCGGCGGTCACATCGGGCACGTTTTCGACGACGGGCCGAAACCGACCGGGCTGCGATATTGCATGAACGGTGTCGCGCTGAAGTTCCGGCCCGCCTGAGGCGGCGGGCGGGATCGGCGCCTTCCAGCGTTTTCGCTTAACGCTTTTCAGGCTAGGCTGTCGGCCATGGGCAGGAAATTCTTTGGTACCGACGGGATTCGCGGGCGCACCAACACGCCGCCGCTGACGGCCGAGATCGCGCTGCGCGTCGGGCAGGCGGCGGGGACACACTTCCTGCGCGGCGACCACCGTCACCGGGTCGTCATCGGCAAGGACACGCGGCTTAGCGGCTACATGATGGAATCGGCGATGGTCGCCGGCTTCACCTCGGTCGGGATGGACGTCGTCCTGCTGGGGCCGATGCCGACCCCGGCGGTGGCGATGCTGACCCAGTCGATGCGCGCCGATCTGGGCGTGATGATCTCCGCCAGCCACAACAAGTTCGAAGACAATGGCATCAAGCTGTTCGGCCCCGACGGTTACAAATTGTCGGACAAGGACGAGATGGCGATCGAGGCGTTGCTGTTCATCACGCCGACCCTGGTCGCGCCCGACAAGATCGGCCGGGCCAAGCGCATCGACGACGCCAAGGGGCGCTATGTGCACTTCGCCAAGTCGACCTTCCCCGACCGGCTCCGGCTCGACGGGGTCAAGGTGGTGGTCGATTGCGCCAACGGCGCCGCCTATCAGGTCGCGCCCGAGGCGCTGTGGGAATTGGGCGCCGACGTCATCTCGATCGGCACGAGTCCCAACGGCACCAACATCAACGACGGCTGCGGATCGACCTCGCCCGAGGTGCTGCGCGAGACGGTGGTCGCGAGCGGCGCCGCGATCGGGCTGGCGCTCGACGGCGACGCCGACCGGCTGATCGTCGTCGACGAGACGGGCAAGATGGTCGACGGCGACCAGTTGATGGCGCTGATCGCCTTGAGCCAGCACCGCGCCGGGCTGCTCAAGGGTGGCGGCGTGGTGGCGACGGTGATGTCCAATCTGGGGCTTGAGCGGAAGCTGGCGAGCGAGGGGCTGACGCTCCACCGCACGCAGGTCGGCGACCGCTATGTGCTGGAGGCGATGCGCCGGCTCGGCTGCAATGTCGGCGGTGAGCAATCGGGGCACATCATCCTGACCGACCATGCGACCACTGGCGACGGGCTGGTCGCGGGCCTCCAGATCCTCGCCGCGATGGTCGAGGAAGGCCGCCCGGCGAGCGACTTGCTGCGCCAGTTCGATCCGGTCCCGCAATTGCTCAAGAACGTGCGCTTCGCCGGCGGCGCCCCGCTTGAGGACGACTCGGTCAAGGCGGCGATTGCCGGGGCCGAGCAGGAGCTCGACGGGCGCGGCCGGCTGGTCATTCGCAAGTCGGGCACCGAGCCGTTGATCCGGGTCATGGCCGAAGGCGACGACGCCGCGCTGGTCGAGCGGCTGGTCGACGGGATTTGCGACGCGGTGAGGGCGGCGCCCAGCGATGCTTGAGATGCGCCCCGACTGCGAACGCTGCGGCGCCGATTTGCCGGCCGACCACCATGGCGCCTTCATCTGCTCGTTCGAATGCACCTTCTGCGCCGCCTGCGCCGAGGCGCTTGACGAGCGTTGCGCCAATTGCGGCGGTGAGCTGAGCGACCGCCCGCCGCGGACCAAGGCGAGGCTGATCGCCACCCCCGCCTCGACCGAGCGCAAATACAGACCGTGAAGACCACCCGCATCCTGATTATCGCCGGGTCGGACTCGGGCGGGGGCGCGGGCATCCAGGCGGACATCAAGACCATCACCATGCTCGGCGGCCACGCCATGACCGCGATCACCGCCGTCACCGCCCAGAATACGCAAGGCGTGAGCGCGGTCCACCCGATCCCGGCCGAGACGATCATCGCCCAGATCGACGCGGTGATCGACGACATCGGGGTCGACGCGGTCAAGGTCGGGATGATCGGGTCGCCGTTCGCCGCTTTGCACATCGCCGCGCGGCTGGAACAGCTTGAGGGCGTGCCGATCGTGTTCGACCCGGTGATGGCCGCGACCAGCGGCGCCAGCCTGGCCGACGACGCGACCATCGCCGCGTTCGGGCGGCTGATGGACGTCGCCACTTTGTGCACCCCCAATTTGCCCGAACTGAAGCGGCTGACGGGGGAAGAGGACGAAGTCGGCGGGGCCTTGAAGCTGGTCGGCAAGCATCATTGCGCGGTGCTCATCAAGGGCGGGCACGAGGAGGGCGACGCGCTCGCCGACGCGCTGATCGAGGAAGACAATATGACGAGCTGGCAGGGCCAGCGGATCAACACCGCGTCGAACCACGGCACCGGCTGCACGCTGGCCAGCGCGATCGCGTTCTACCTCGGCAGCGGGCTTGCTTTGACCCAGGCGGTCGAGCGGGCGCGATTGTTCGTGCGGATGGCGCTGCATTCGGCGCCGGGGCTGGGGCTTGGCCACGGGCCATTGGGGCAGCAATTGGTGCGGCTCGACACCGGGCTGGGCCTGAGGCTCAACCAGGTGACGGTGACGGGCAAGGATTATGCCAAGATGGTCGACTTCTACAGCCGCCTCGGGCTGCGCCAGATCGTCGATTCGCCGGAAAGCAACTACGCCCGGTTCGAAACCGATGGCGGGGCGACCTTCTCGATCCAGATCGACGCCGAGGAGACGATCGGCGAATCGACCGCGGTCTATTTCGAATGCGACGACCTCGACGAACGGGTCGAGCGGCTGGCGCGATCCGGCATCCCGTTCGAGCATGGCCCGCGCAACCAGCCGTGGATGTGGCGCGAAGCCCGGCTGCGCGATCCCGCCGGGAATACGGTGTTCATCTACAAGGCCGGCGAATCGCGGCGATATCCGCCGTGGCGGATGGACAGCGAATAGCAGAATCGGGGTTCCCGCCTTCGCGGGAATGACGAATAAGGGGCGGCCATGAAACGTCCCTGCTTCAAGCTTGAACTGCCGTTCCCGATGCCGCTGGCCGGGGTGGACGAGGCGGGGTGCGCGCCGCTGGCGGGGCCGGTGGTCGCCGCCGCGGTGGTGCTCGATCGCGAAAAATTCCCGCGCGGGATCGACGATTCGAAGAAATTGCCTGTCGAAGCGCGCGAGGCAATCTTCGGGCGGTTGCAGAAGGTCGCGCGGATCGGGGTCGGCATCGCCTCGGTCGAGGAGATCGAGCAGCTCAACATCTATTGGGCGCGGATGCTGGCGATGAGCCGGGCGGTCGAGGCGTTGGGGTTCGAGCCGGCGTGGGTGCTGGTCGACGGCAACGCCTGCCCACGCTGGCAGCGGCCGTCGAAGGCGATCATCTCGGGCGATGCCAAGTGCCGCTCGATCGCCGCCGCGTCGATCGTCGCCAAGGTCACCCGCGACCGGATCATGGCCGACCATGCGCGGACCTGGCCGGGCTATGGCTGGGAGACCAACCGCGGCTATCCGACGCCCGAGCATATCCGCGCATTGGACCGGCTCGGCCTGACCCCGCTCCACCGCCGGACGTTCGCCCAGGTGCGCGAACGCTATGAGGTGGAGATGCCGTTGCCGCTTAATCTGCCGGCCTGAGTCTTCCGAGTCACACCACTAGGGATTGAGTCTCTTCTCCCTCACCGACTCAAGATATGGTGTTCGGATGCCTGCGGATTCCTTTTGTTCTCCGCTGCTTGGATGGTGCGGTTCGCACGCCGTCGCTTGACCCCGACTCGCCGCTGACTCACTTGGGGGCCAAGAGCAGGGGGAATTCGAGTGACGATGATCGTTCCGATCGGGGAGACGGTGGGCGCCAAGCGCCCGCGCACTAGTCCGGCGAGGCAAAAGACGCTGCCGCTCGACAGCATCATCGAGGGCGATTGCATTTCCGCCATGGCGCGGCTGCCGGCCAAGTCGGTCGACATGATCTTCGCCGACCCGCCGTACAATCTGCAGCTGCAAGGCGATCTGTTCCGGCCCGAAGGCGGCCGGGTCGACGCGGTCGACGACGCCTGGGACAAGTTCGAAAGCCTGGCGACCTACGACGACTTCACCCGCGAGTGGCTGGCCGAGGCGCGGCGCATCTTGAAGGACGACGGGTCGATCTGGGTGATCGGCAGCTATCACAACATCTACCGCGTCGGTGCGCTGCTGCAGGACGCGGAGTTCTGGATCTTGAACGACATCATCTGGCGCAAGGCCAACCCGATGCCCAATTTCCGCGGCACCCGCTTCACCAACGCCCACGAGACCTTGCTGTGGTGCGCCAAGGACGAGAAAGCGCGCTACACCTTCAATTATCACGCGATGAAGTCGCTCAACGACGATTTGCAGATGCGCAGCGACTGGGTGCTGCCGATCTGCGGCGGGGCTGAGCGGGTCAAGGGCGACGACGGCCACAAGGCGCATCCGACACAGAAGCCCGAGTCGTTGCTCTATCGAATCCTGCTGGCCTGCACCAAGCCCGGCGACGTCGTGCTCGACCCGTTCTTCGGCACCGGCACCACCGGCGCGGTGGCGCGGCGGCTGGGGCGGCGGTGGATCGGGATCGAACGCGAGCGCGATTATGTGAAGGTCGCCACGGCGCGCATCGCCGCGACGCTGCCGCTCGACGAAAGCGCGATGACGGTGATGGCCGACAAGAGGTCGGCGCCGCGGGTGGCGTTCGGGCTGCTGGTCGAAAGCGGGCTGGTCGCGCCGGGCGCCATGCTGAGCGATGCCAAGCGTCGCTGGTCGGCCGAGGTGCGCGCCGACGGGTCGATCAAGTGCGAACTGCACGCCGGATCGATCCACAAGGTCGGCGCCGCGCTGCAGGGGGCGCCGAGCTGCAACGGCTGGACCTTCTGGCACGTCGAGGAGGGCGGTAAGCTGATCGACATCGACACATTGCGCCAGCGGCACCTGGGGGGGGTTTAATTTGAATCCGCTCGCCCTGAGCGTGTCGAAGGGCTGTCCTTCTTGTCCACCTTGCTAGAAAAGGCAGTCCTTCGACAGGCTCAGGACGAACGGCTTCCCTCATGATGCGCACGCTTCTTCGGCCCACCGGCTTCGTCGATTCGCCGTTCGGGCATGACGGCAAGGTCGCGCGGCTGGCCGGGGGGCTGAACTGGTTTGCCCAGGTCGAGCTGATCCATGGCGATGGCGCACGGGAGCTGGTGCCGGTCGAGGGGATCGACGGGCGGCTCGATGACGCGATGCGCGGCGACTGGACTCGGCTGACGGGGCCACGGGCGCCGCTCGAGCTGGGGCCGCGCACCATCCGGCTCGATCAGCCGCAGGTGATGGGGATCGTCAATGCGACGCCCGACAGTTTTTCCGACGGCGGCCAATTTGGCGATGCGCCAAGCGCGGCCGAAGCCGGTGCAGCGATGACCGCGGCGGGCGCGGCGCTGATCGACGTCGGTGGCGAATCGACCCGGCCGGGGGCCAAGCCGGTGTGGGAGGGCGACGAGATCGAGCGGATATTGCCGGTCGTCCAGCAACTCGCCGCGAGCGGAACCGCCGTGTCGATCGACACCCGCAAGGCGGCGGTGATGGAGGCGGCGATTGGAGCCGGGGCGGGGCTGGTCAACGACGTCTCGGCGCTCGGCTGGGACCCGCGATCGGCCGAGGTGGTCGCGGCGGCGGGCGTGCCGGTCATCCTGATGCACCATCAGGGCGAACCCGAGACGATGCAGGACGCGCCGCGCTATGGCGACGTGCTGGTCGAGGTGTTCGGCTGGCTCGAGAAGCGGATCGCGGCGGCCGAGGCGGCGGGGATTTCGCGCGAGCGCATTTTGGTCGATCCGGGCATCGGCTTCGGCAAATCGGTCGCCCACAACCTCGAGCTGATGAACGGGCTGGCGCTGTTCCACGGGCTGGGCTGCGGCATCGTCGTCGGGGCCAGCCGCAAGCGGATGATCGGCGCGCTGTCGAACGAAGCGCCGGCCGATCAGCGGCTGGCCGGCAGCCTGGCGCTGGCGCTCAAAGCGGTCGGGCAGGGGGCGCAGATGGTGCGGGTGCACGACGTCCCGGACACGGTCCAGGCGCTCAAGATATGGCGCGGCCTGCGCGACCAGGCGCTGACGCCGCGGACGGCCTGATACGGTTTCTTCACCGCGTCGGCGCTATGGCACGGCGATGAAGCAGCTTTCGCCCCGCGGGAATCTCATCGGCTTCGCGATCTGCGCGGTGCCGACGACATGGCTGTCGGTGGTTGTCGTCGGCTGGTGGATCGACCATCCGGGCGCTCGTCCGGGCCGGCTGGTCGAACTGGGCATACATTGGTTGACCTTGCTGCTGCTGAGCGTTCCGGTGTTTGCGATGCTCGCCGTCGTCAAGTGGCGGGAGCGGAACATCCGGCTTCGCCTTGATCGCAGGATGGCGGAAATCGAGCAGTCGACCGAGGCAAGCCTCGCGCAGCTTCGGGTGGACAGTGAACGAGAGCTCGAGGAGCTGAAACAGCGGCGCGATCAATCCGCGAACGAACGCGAGCAACAGGCCGCGCGGCGCAACTTCTTCGGGCGCTGAAGGCGGCCCGGCGGCGCGCGTGATGTGATCAGAACGGCCATGCTTCTTCGGCGAGTTCGGGATGCTTCGCGACATGGTCACGCCAAATCTGTTCGCGGATCTCGCGAAAATCGGGACGCATCAGGGTGATGGTCCGGAAGCCGCATCCTTTCACGGCAAGCAGTCGAGCGGCAAATCGAGCCATTTCGCCATCGGGAAGCGGCTCGGGATGGCCCATATCATACTGCCTCAGGTCATCATCCTTCGCTTCGATCGACAGAGCCCACCTTCGACCGTCGTCGAAGTTCAGGGCGATGCCCCCGTCCCGATCCGCCGAATCAACGTCAACGAGCAGTTCGGCCTGCGCCTCGCGGCTTCGAACCCGAAATCGGCTTCTGCGAAATCCGCCGGTTAGTCGTTCGAACGACGCATCCGGGAACGCTTTTCCCCGGACCGGCGACTACCAGCCCGCGCTCGGTCAAGAGTTCGCCGCCGCGTCCTTCGAAATAGGCGCGCCGTGCGGCATATCGCTGATGGTTTCGCTCGTGCCACCGTTCCCGTTCGCGCTGCGCGACCGCGCCCTCGCGATAGGCTTTGGCGTACCACGAACGACCTTCACGGGTGGAGAAGGTCCGGGCCATCCCAATGAAGGATAAGGCAACTGCTGCCACGCCGAGCAATGTTTGCGTTGCAGGATGTTCGAGCACGCGTCGTACAGGATCGTCTTCCTTGGGCATTGTGTTTGCGGGCTCCGTTACGGGTAATATGCCTATTATCAGTGCATGCTGCTCCGCCAACCCCGACGGGACAGTGCTGACGTTTGTGACTGCCGACCCGACTGCGGCTTATGCTGCGGTGTCGATGCCGAGTTCGCCGAGCTTGCGGTAGAGGGTCGAGCGGCCGATGCCCAAGCGGCGGGCGACTTCGGTCATGCGCCCGCGATAATGGCCGATGGCGAGGCGGATGACGTCGGATTCGATCTCTTCGAGGCTGCGGAGATGGCCGTCCTGGCGATAGAGGGTGACTTGCGGCGCGCCGGCCATCGCCGCTTCGGTCGAGGCCCTGCCGATGTCGGGCGAGACGTCGCTGACCCGCTTGGAGAAGCGCGACTGGATGGCGATGTGGGGGAAATCCTCGGCGGTCAGCGCGGTCTCGTCGCCCTGCAGCGCGGCGCGGAACAGCACGCCGGCAAGCTGGCGGACGTTGCCCGGCCAGCCGTAGCGCATCAGCACCGCGAGCGCGTCATTGCCGATCGACAGCGCCCGCATCCCGGGCTCCGAGGCGAAGCGGTTGAGGAGGTGGCGAACCAGCGCGGGAATGTCGCCGCTGCGGTCGCGCAAGGGCGGGATGTTGACGGTGGTGACGCTCAGCCGCTCGGCCAATTGAGGATCGAAATCGTCGGGCAATGGGCGGCTGGCGGTGGCGATGATGCGCACGTCGACCGAATTGGAGCCGTTGCAACCGACCGGGCGCACTTCGCCGGTGGCGAGGACCCGGTCGAGCAGCCGCTGCGTATCGAGCGGCAAGGCGCCGACTTCGTCGAGCAGCAACGTGCCGCCATCGGCCTCGACCAGCCGCCCGACCCGTTCGGCGAAGGCGCCGGGGAAGGCGCCGGGCACATGGCCGAACAATTCGCTGTCGATGATGTTGGCGGGCACCGCCTTGCAGTCGAGCGTCAGCAACGGACCGCGGGCGCGCAGGCTGGCGGAATGGATGGCGCGGGCGAAGGTTTCCTTGCCGCTGCCGGGCTCGCCGACGATGAGGATCGGCAGGCGGTTGCGGGCGCCCTTGGCGGCGACGGCCAGCGCGGCGCGGAAATCGGGCGCGGCGCCGACCAGCTCGTCGAGCGGCAGGTCGCGGGCCATTTTCTCGCTCAACGGGGCGAGTTCGCCTCCGGCGCGGCGGCGGTCGGTCTGCGCTTCTAGTGCGTCAAGCAGGCGTTCGGGGGCGACCGGCTTGGCGAGGTAATCGGACGCGCCGGCACGCATCGCTTCGACCGCCAGGCTGATCGAGCCGGCGTCGGCGAGGACGATGACCGACAAATCGGGGGTGGCGCCGCGCAAGGCGGCGATCAGCGCCGGGCCCTGGGCTTCGTTCCAGCTCGACAGGATGACGGCGCGGACTTCGCGCCCGTGGGGTCCCTGGAGGAGGCCGAGGGCCGTTTCGGAATCGGCCGCGCCGACCACCGTCCAGCCGGCGCGCGACGCGATCGCCGACAAATGCCGCCGCTCATTGGCGTCGGCATCGACCAGCAGCAGTGACCGCAATCCCGCTTCGCTCACGTCATGGTTCCCCTTATCGAGCGCCATCCTAGGGGCGGAGGGATGAAAAGCGGGTTAAAGCCGCCACGAAAGCGCTTGGGCGCGGGGCGCGGGCTTGATATGAGCCGCAGCCAGACAGGCTTTACCCAAGGGGATTTTCGATGGCGGCCAACAAGGCGGACCACACCGCGACCGAAATGGATTATCCGGCGCACGAGCGCAATTACACCGGCTTCCTCAAGCTGCTGAAGTGGGCCGTGGTGGCGGTCGCGATCATCGCCGCGGTCGTCATCTACATCATCGGCAATTGATCGCCGGACGGAAGGGCCGCTCGACATGAAGATCGCGGTCCTCAGGGAAGCCGACGGCGAGCCGCGGGTCGCGGCGATCCCCGAAACGGTCAAGAAATTCATCGCGCTCGGGGCCACCGTCGCGGTCGAGCGCGGGGCGGGGCTCCGCGCGTCGGTCGCCGATGCCGATTATGAGGCCGCCGGGGCGACGATGGGCAGCCGCACTGAGGTGCTCGACGGCGCCGGAATCCTGCTGGTGGTCGAGTGTCGCGATGCGGCCTCGCTCACCGGCGCGGCCAAGGGTGCGCTGCTGGTCGGTGCGCTCGACCCGGTGCGGCGCAGGGAGGAGGTCGGCGGCTATGCCAAGGCCGGACTTGAAGCGCTGAGCATGGAATGGATGCCGCGCATCACCCGCGCCCAGTCGATGGACATCCTGTCGTCGCAGTCGAACCTCGCCGGCTACAAGGCGGTGGTCGATGCCGCCGCGGCCTATGGCCGGGCCTTCCCGATGATGATGACCGCCGCCGGGACGGTCAGCGCGGCCAAATTGTTCGTTATGGGCGTCGGCGTCGCCGGGCTGCAGGCGATCGCCACCGGCCGCCGGCTGGGCGCGCAGGTCAGCGCGACCGACGTCCGCTCGGCGACGCGGGAGCAGATCCAGTCGCTCGGCGCCAAGCCGGTGTTCGTCGAGGGCGTCGCCGGGATCGAAGGCGAAGGGGCGGGCGGCTATGCCGGCGAGACCAGCCCGGAATATCAGGCGGCGCAGGCCGAGCTGGTCTCGGGCCACATCGCCAAGCAGGACATCGTCATCACCACCGCGCTGATCCCCGGAAAACCGGCGCCGCGGCTGATCAGCGACGCCCAGGTCGCCTCGATGAAGCCAGGGAGCGTGATCGTCGACCTCGCGGCCGAAGCCGGGGGCAATGTCGAGGGGACCGTCTCCGGACAGACCGTCGAGCGCCATGGGGTGACGATCATCGGCGCGGTGCAACTGGCGCGCAGCCTGGCGGCGGATTCGTCGGCGCTGTACGCGCGCAACCTGTACAATTTCCTCGCCGCGTTCTGGGACAAGGAAGCCGGACAGCCCGTGCTGCCCGACGACGATGCGATCGTCAGCGCGGTCCGCCTGACCAAAGGTGGCGCGGTCGTGAACGACCTGCTGAAGGGCTAACCTCTTCCAGAATTGGCATATTTTGCGGAGTATTGGCGGATGGAAGCCGCGCGACGTGAAACCTTTCGTCCGATCTACGCCAGACGCAGAAACTGGCGGCCAGCGCGCCTCCGCTGACCGCCAGAACTGTAAAATCTCAAGCTACGGCCGGTAAGGCCGCCGCTTGCTAGGGCTCAGCCCTGGCCGCCTGTACCGGTCCAGCCGCTGCCGAGAAGCCAGCTCCAGAAGCCGCGGTTCGGCTTGCTTTGCTTGGTCATTTTCATCCCCTGTATCCCACGACGACTCGCGTCGCCAACAGGAGATGTTAACCATAATCGATATGGTTATCAAACGATTTACTATCTCAGGCCGCGCGCCCCTTCGCGGCGAGGTTGAGGCGGCGCTGCAATCCTTCGTAACTCATCGGCCTGGCGATCAGATATCCCTGGGCGGCGTCGCACTTCATGGCGATCAGCGCGTCGAGCGTTTCGCGATTCTCCACTCCCTCCGCGACGACCGTGCGGCCGAGCGAGTGCGCAAGGGCGATAGTCGACTTGACCATCAACAGGTCGCTGCGGGTGTCGTTCATGGCCTTGATGAAGCCCTGGTCGATCTTGATCTCGCTCGCCGGGATCTTCTTGAGATAGTCGAGCGTCGACATGCCGGTGCCATAATCGTCGATCGAGATGGTCACGCCGAGGTCGCGCAGGCGGATCAGCGGGTCGAGGTCCGAGCCATCGTTGGCCAGCGCCGCGGTTTCGGTCAGCTCGAGCGTCAGCCGCGTCGGATCGAGGCCATGATCGTCGAGCAGGTTGCGGACTTCGCCGGGCAGGGTGCGCCGCGACAGGGTCCGAGCCGACAGGTTGACCGAGATGTGGAACGGGGTGCCGGCGCGGTTGATCGCGGCCGCGGCGGCGATCGCGCGGTCGAGCATGAACAGGGTCAGCCGGTCGATGCGGCCATGCTGCTCGGCCGCCGTGATGAATTCGTGCGGGCTGATCGGCCCCTTGTCCGGATGGGTCCAGCGGGCGAGCGCCTCGGCGCCGCGGATCTTGCCTGAGGCGAGGTCGAGCTGCGGCTGGTAAGCGACCCACACTTCGCCGCGGTCGATCGCCTGATCGAGCTGGGCGAGCAGGGACAGGCGCCAATTCTCGTCCTTGAACCGCTCGGGGTCATGATATTTCCACTTGAGACCTTCGGCGGCGGCTTCGTCGGCGGCGACCAGGGCGCTGCCAAGGCGGTTGGCAACCGTCCGTCCGCTGCCGATTTCGACCCCGAAGGCGATGGCAATGTCATAGCTGGTCTTGCCGATCCGCGCCGGGCTGCGGAACAGCGCATGGAGCGCCTCGACATGATGGCCGACGGAGATACCGGGATCGGCCAGCCAGGCGAAAATGCCTTCATCGCCCTGGTAGATCGGAGTCTTGGAGGTTCCGACGCTGAGCCGCGAGACGATCTGCGCGACGAGCGCCTGCTCGTCCGCGGCAGTGAGGGTGGCGGCGAGCTGCGGGTAGTTGAGCAGTCGGGCGACAATCAGCGCCCGGTCGCCGCTGTGGCGGCGGGCCTTGAGCGCGTTGATGTTAGGCAGGCCGCTCCCGGCATTGATGAACCCGCTTGCGCGGTAGCGCCGCCAAGCCACCACGGTTCCCGCCGAAAGTAGAATGAATAGGCCCGGCACGATGTCGAAAAAAATGTGCAGCGGCTCGGTCGCCATGGGACCAAAGGCAAGTGCCGTCGCGCCTAGTCCAAGCGCGGCGAGTTGCGAGCGGACCCGCTGCAGCCGCAGGGCCGTTGTGGCGATCAGCAAGGCCGCGAGAAAAGCTGGCAGCCATCCCATGTCCATGGGGCGCCCGGCCTTGAGCGTTTCCGCGGCGATGATCTGGACATAGGCGCCGCCGTAGCGGCCGCGGCCAGGAACGGAGAATTGATCGCCAAGCGCCGAAGCGGTGACGCCGACGACGACAGTCTTTCCGCGGAACCTCGTCATGTCGGTCGCGCCGGAAATAACGTCCCCTGCGCTGTAGAAGGGAATGCTTGCCAATCGAACGCGGTAATCCACCGGATAGAGCGCGCCTGGCTCGCCATGGACACCACTCAATTGGACCGAAAAGGACGGATATGTGCGCCCGCCCACGGCGAAGGCGTAAGGCATTTTCCACACCGCGCCGGCGTAGTTATAATTGGTGGTGATCGATGCCAGGCGAGCCAGGCTTCGGAACGGCTCAACCGGAAGCTTGGTCACTTGCTGGCCGTCGCCGTCGCCTTCCCGGAACCTGACGGGCAAGACCACCTTGCCGCTTCGCTTGAGGGCGTCGGCAAAGCGGGCGTCCTGGGCGGGGTCGGCTTTGTAATCATAGACGAAGTCGAGAACGATCTGTTTGGCGCCGGCCCGGTCGAGACGGTCGACCATCTCCGCTTGGACCGAGCGCTTCCACGGCCACGAGCCGCCGATCCGCTGGGCCCGTTCGTCGATTCCCACCAGAACGATGTCGCCGCTCGCATCGACCGGGTTTAGGCCATTGCGGGCAACGCGAAGCGAATCTTCGAACACTTCACCCATGCCAACAAGGCCGAACAGCAGTCCGAGCACAGCGATGATGCCCAGCGTGCGCGTCGTGCGCTGCTGGTCGGTCAGGCGGGCGGTGTCGCCCCCCGCGCCTTTCGCTTTCGCCTTCATCGCTCCGGCAATGCCGCAAAAAGGTTAGGAAAGAGGAAACCGCGTGGCGATTAACCACCAGGCGGGACCGGCCCGCACCCGTGCCCCTCGACAGCCGCCGCCGCGCTTGCCACAACGCGGCGCGAAGGGGAGCAGCCGTGGACTTCATCTCGATCCTGTCGATTTTCGTGCTGGCCTGCTTCGTCGGCTATTTCGTGGTGTGGTCGGTGACCCCGGCGCTGCACACCCCGCTGATGGCGGTGACCAACGCCATTTCGAGCGTCATCATCGTCGGCGCGCTGATCGCCGCCGCGGCCGCGGGGAGCGCCGAGGCGAAGTGGCTCGGGCTGATCGCGGTGACGCTGGCCAGCGTCAACATCTTCGGCGGCTTCGCGGTGACCGCGCGGATGCTGGCGATGTACAAGAAGAAGGAGCGCTAGGCCGATGACCGTCGAGCCGACGCTTCACCGCGACATGATCGTCGCCATTCCCGACAGCATCGTGGCGGTGATCTACCTGGTCGCCGGGGGCTGCTTCATCCTGGCCTTGCGCGGGCTGTCGAGCCCGTCGAGCAGCCAGCGCGGCAACCGGCTGGGCATGATCGGCATGACCTTGGCGGTCGGCACCACCTTGCTGACCCACGGCGCGGCGATGATCGGCGAAATCCTTATCGCCATCGCCATCGGTGGCGCGATCGGTCTGGTCACCGCGCGGCGGATCCAGATGACGGCGATGCCGCAGCTGGTGGCGGCGTTTCACAGCTTGGTCGGGATGGCGGCGGTGCTGGTCGGCGCCGCCGCGTTCCTCAATCCGGCCGCGTTCCACATCGTCGACGCGGCCGGCGCGATCCTGCCGGTCAGCCGAGTCGAGATGGGGCTGGGCGTGGCGATCGGCGCGATCACGTTTTCGGGATCAGTGATCGCCTTCCTCAAGTTGAACGGCAACATGTCGGGGGCGCCGATCCTGCTGCCGATGCGGCACATCCTCAACCTTGGCACCCTGGTCGCGATCCTCGGGCTGATCGCTTATTTCACCCAGGATCAGGCGCCGTGGATCTTCTGGACCGTCACCGCTTTGGCCTTCGCCATCGGCTTCCTGCTGATCATCCCGATCGGCGGGGCCGACATGCCGGTCGTGGTATCGATGCTCAACAGCTATTCGGGCTGGGCGGCGGCGGCGATGGGCTTCACGCTGCACAATTCGGCGATGATCATCACCGGGGCTTTGGTCGGAAGCTCGGGCGCGATCCTCAGCTACATCATGTGCCGGGCGATGAACCGCAGCTTCATTTCCGTCATCGCCGGCGGGTTCGGCGCGGTTGCCGGAGGGCCGGCGGGCGAGGTCATCGACCGCCCCTACAAGCGCGGATCGGCTGAGGACGCCGCATTCCTGATGCAGCAGGCCGACAGCGTCATCATCGTCCCCGGATACGGCATGGCCGTGGCCCAGGCGCAGCACGTGCTGCGCGAGATGGCCGACCAGCTCAAGAAGCAGGGCGTCAGCGTCAAATATGCCATCCACCCGGTCGCCGGGCGGATGCCGGGGCACATGAACGTGCTGCTGGCCGAAGCCAATGTGCCGTACGACGAGGTGTTCGAGCTGGAGGACATCAACTCGGAGTTCGCGCAGGCCGATGTGGCGTTCGTGATCGGCGCCAACGACGTTACCAACCCGGCGGCCAAAACCGACAAGACGTCGCCGATTTACGGCATGCCGGTGCTCGACGTCGAGAAGGCGCGGACGGTGCTGTTCATCAAGCGGTCGATGGGCGGCGCGGGCTATGCCGGGGTCGACAATGAATTATTCTATCGCGACAATACGATGATGCTCCTGTCCGACGCGAAAAAGATGGTCGAGGAGATCGTTAAAGCCTTGGGTTAACCGGTTTATCCGGTTACGCCTGATGCCAATGTTTCTGGGTTAAAGCCCCCAGCCGGTCGCCCCGGCATGGGCGCGTCCGGCGGAGGGGTGATGAAGAAGCTTGGCATTATCGGCGGGATCAGCTGGTCCTCGACCGCGCTCTATTACGAGACCATCAACAAGGGCGTGGCGCAGCGCCTTGGCGGCCTGTCGAGCGCGCCGCTGCTGATCGACAGCCTGGACCTGGCGCCGGTCGCCCGCTTCCAGCAGGCCGAGGAGTGGAACACGGTCGCCCACATCGCCGCCGATTCGGCGCGGCGGCTGGAGCAGGGCGGGGCGGAGGGCATACTCATCGCCTCCAACACCATGCACCGCGTCTATGACGAGGTCGCCGCCGCGGTATCGGTGCCGGTGCTCCATATCGCCGATGCGGGCGCCGAGCGGATCGCCGCCGACGGCCGCACCCGGGTCGGGCTGATCGGCACCGATTACACCATGACCCAGCCGTTCGTGCGCGAACGCTATGAAGCGCGCGGCATCCAGTTCGCGCCGATCGACGCGGGCTGGCGGCGCGAAGTGCATCGCATCATCTACGAGGAACTCGCCGCCGGGCGGGTGGTGCGCGAGAGCCAGCGCAAGCTGAAGACGTTGATCACCGAACTGGGCAAGCAGAAGGTCCAGGCGGTGGTACTGGGCTGCACCGAGTTGGTGCTGGCAGTCGACGTCCGTGCCAATGTCCTGCCGGTCTATGACACCACCGCGCTACACGCCAAGGCGGCGGTCGAATGGATGCTCGACCAGGAAGATGCAGCGCGCGCCGCCGCCTAGGCGCCGTTTCGGGGTCGCAACCAGTTGAACGCGGAGCGGCTCCGTGATAGGGGATCGCCGCGCCCGGAGCCGAACCGTTGAGCGTGGGAGGAGGAACCGATGCGTCGGCTCCTTTGCAGCCTGTTCGGCCATCGCCGCGACGCCAAGCGTGCGCGGCCCTCCTTCGACGGCTGGCGATCATCGTGCACTTTGTGCGGCGCGCGGATGGTGCGCGTCGCGCCGGGCAATTGGTGCCTTGCCGCTGACTTCCGCCAGCCTGTGTCCCGGGTCAGCGAGACGCGGCTGTGGCGACGCGCGCTTCGCCGCCGGTCCGATTATCCCAGGGAACTCGACCGCTCCGGCTGGGGAATCCGCGACCTCTTCGATTGATCGCGCGCCGAGGTCGCGGCCTAGGGGAGGATCAGTTCAACCGCGTCGACGGTGATGGCCTCGGCGGTGCCGGCGAAGTCGACCTCGTCGCCGACCTCGGCACCGATCAGGGCGCGGGCGAGGGGAGCGGTGAAGGCGATGCGGCCGCTGGCGGGGTCGCTCTCGTCGTGGCCGACGATGGCGAGGCTCTGGGTGGTACCGTCGCGGACGAAGGTGACGCGGGTGCCGAACGCGACGGTCTTGCCGTCGGGGATCTGGGCGATCTGTGCGCTGGTCAGCTGGTGGCGCCAGTAGCGCGCGTCGCGCAGCACCTTTTTGCGTTCGTCCTCGGTCAGGTCGGTCGCCAGCTTTGCCTCGATCGCGTCATGGCGCGCTTCGATCAGTGCATAGCCCCGCTTCGTCACGAGGTTGGGGCCGGACGGGATCGGCAACTCGAACTTGGGCTCAAGATGCTCCTCGTCGCTGTCGCGGCGGAAGGCGACGCTCATCGTTGATCGGGGACGGCTGTCATGCCAGGCGGCTTAGCACGAATGGCGAAGAAGCATTACCTCACCGCGACCATGGCCGACGGCACGGTCAAGACGATCGGCCCGACCGCGGCCAAGTTCACGCATTACTGGCGGATCGTCGCCGTTCTGGAGAACAACAAGACCGAAGTCTTCTGGGGTCACGCCAAGTCGCTCGCCGAAGCCAAGGGCAAGCGGGTCGCGGCAGGCGATGCAGCGAAGCAGCGCGGGTGGCGCTCGTTCGATTTCGAAGTGGTCGCGCTTGTCCGCCGCGACGACCCGTTGATGGGCGCGGATTAGTCGTTCTGGCCGCCGCTCTGGCTGCTGTCGCGGCCGCCACTCTTGCCATCGCCGCGCGTGCCCTGGCCGCCGCCCTGCGGGGTACGACCCTGCGACGTGCCGCTGGACGGTTTCGAAACGCCCTGGCCATTGGTATCTTTCCCGGTTGATTTTGCCATTCGTCCTGTCCTTATCTGCCACGGTGGAGCGAACGTGGGGCCGCGCGATATCGTTCCCCCCGGGAATCAGCGCGCGCGCAATGGATGCATTTCGGAAGGCGACCGAACGCTCAGCCCCGCGGTGAAGCGACAGGGTAGCGGACCGACTGCGCGGTTTCCTTGCCGTTTTCGATCAACGTCAAATTGTCCTGAAGCCGGGCGTCGTCAGGGGCAAAGGTCAAAGCGGCGCGGGCGTGTATCAATGCGGCAGCGTGAAGGCCGAGGTTCCAGGCGGCGATGGCCGCCAGGTCATCGGGGGTGGCGCCGGAACAATGCGGATCGGACATGTATCCGCTGCCCCCCGGCGGGATCGACAGGCCCCGAACCGCCGCCGCGTAACAGCCCGGCCAGTCGCTTCGGAGATAGAGCAGTTCGGCAAGATTGATCCACGGTTCGCGCCGCGACGGACTTTCGCCAATCGCGCGGTGAAACCAGGGTTCCGCGTCTTCGCCCAACGCCGCCAGGCATTTGGCGATGTAGATCATGCTCGCCCCACGCTCGTCGGTATAATAGTTATTGGCGAAGGACAGGTAGCGCTCGAACTCGGCGATGGCCTCGCGGTGACGCCCGACAAAGAAATATTCGCGGGCGAGGTAATGCGCCATGCGCGGCGAATGCGGTTCCTCTGCGACGGCCCTTTCCAGCAAGTCGAGATAGTTCGAGCGGTCCTTGGAGGGGTCGGGGTAATGATCCACCTGCAGCCCGGCGGCATGAACGAAGGTTTCGGCGATGCGGTCGGGGTATAGGCCCTCGTGGCAGGCGTGCTTCCAGCGGTAGCCGTGCCGGGCGTGAATGCGATCATTGGTGAAGACGATGCCGGGGGTGCCGTCGTGATTGCGGCTATAGACCGTGGTGAAGCGGGCGCGGGTGGCTTCGGCCGTCCACGCAGCGTCCAGCGCGTCGCGCCAGCCTGGCTGCAGAACCTCGTCCATATCAAGCGACACGCAGACATCGATGTCCGCCGGCACCAGAGCCAGCGCCGCGTTGCGCGCATCGTCGAAACGCCATGGGGAGATGACGACGTCGAACACCGAGGCGCCAAGGCCGCGCAGGAGTTCGGGCGACCCGTCGTCGGAACCCGTGTCGGCAATGACGATGGCGTCGGCGCCCGTGCACGACTCCACGAAGCGCTTCGCGAACTGTGCCTCGTTTTTACAGATCGCGTAGACGGCTACCCGCAATGGCGTATCCTTAGGCGGCGAAGATGATCGGCCCCGTCACTCCAGTGGGTCCCGTGACGCCGGTTGGCCCCGTCGGCCCGGTCGCGCCGGTCGCGCCGGTGGGACCAGTGGGACCGGTCGGCCCCGTGTCGCCAGTCGGCCCGGTCGGTCCCGTCACACCGGTGGCCCCAGTCGGCCCGGTGGCGCCAACCGGTCCAGGGACTCCGGTCGGACCCGTGACACCCGTCGGACCCGTGGACCCGGTTGGGCCGGTCACGCCGGTGACCCCAATCGGCCCGGTTGGTCCCGTCGCGCCGGTGGTACCGGTGGCACCCGTCGGGCCGCTCGGTCCCGTCGCACCGGTGGCGCCGGTAGGTCCCGGAGGCCCGGGAGGTCCGGGCGGCCCGACCAGGATGCTCGCGGGATGGAGCGCACGATCCCTTGCCATCACATTCTGGTCAAGCCCGAGGTAGGTGGTGGTGCCGTCCTCCCGCTGGCGGCGGATCAGCGACTTGGGCTCTCCGCCGAAGTAGAAGCGCAGGCCGCCCAACAGCATCCGGCTGTCCGAATCCGAATAATCTCCCTGAAGGAAGAGCGACAGGCCGACGTCCTGCAACGGCAACTGATATTCGATCTCGCCAGTGCCGTAGTGGCGGCCACCGGTGTAGCGTTGGCCGATCGCCAGCCGAAGGTCGTCGTTCGGATATAGTGCGACCGTCGCCACGTCGAACAGGCGGCTCTTGACCCCGCCGAACTCCCATCCCAGCGCGCCTTCCAGGCTCATGCGGCCGAGATAAAATTGGCCGGTCGCCGCGACGCGTGCAATCGACTGCGCGCGCACAGTGCCGCCGAGGCTGCGGTCGGACAGCGCGGTCGCGAACGAATAGCTGCCATAGAGCCCCACCATTCCGCGCTCGGGGTCGCGCATGAAGGTCTGGGCCGAAAGTCCGCCGAACCGAGCATTGGAGCTGTAACCGCCGAGCGAGTCGATCTGGATGCCCGCACCATGCGATACTGGGACGGCCAAGGAGCCCGTTACGATCGCGGTGCCGTGACTTTTGCCCAGGATGCCCGCGCCGACGGCGACCTTGCCGTTGAGCTTCGACACCGCGGGAAGCGCCTCACCCGGCATCGCTGCCGGCTGGACCCGAGACGGGTAGGCGGTCGGAGCAGGCCGCGGCGCCGATCCGCCAGGGGGCTGAGCCTGGGCCGTGGTCGCCCGAGCGGCACTTTCGGCCTTCAGTTCGTCGACTTCGTTCCTCAGACGCTGATTGTCCTCGGTCAGGCGACCGACTTCGGCTTGTACCTTTTGCAAGGCCTGAAGGATTTGCGGATCAGTTGCCTGGGCGAATGCCGGCCCCGCCAGAGCAATCATCGAAGCACCCGCCAGCAGGCGCGCAACGGTCTGTTGAAGTCGCATATCGTCCCCCTACCTCACGCCACTCGGAGGTCCCGAGGCGAAACCTATTGCAGTGTCGGTTCCTGCACAAGGGAGGGCTAGAGCGGCATCGAGGCTGGCCGTTGACGTCCCGACCCCTCGCATCCCGCGGCGCGAGTGCCTAAGTCGTCTTGGTGAGCAAAGCCGACCGTCCTGACCTGCCCAACGCGTCCCAGCGCTTCAACGAGGATGCCGCGACCTATACGGTCAAGGGGGCCGACGCGCCCGACCTTGACGCGGGGGTGGCGGCGATCCGCAATGTGCTGAAGACGCTGCCGGCGCGGCCCGGCGTGTACCGGATGCAGGATGCGCGCGGCGATGTGCTGTATGTCGGCAAGGCCAAGACGCTCAAGAATCGCGTGATCAGCTACACCCAGGTAGCCAAGCTGCCCAAGCGGCTGCAGCGGATGGTGTCGCAGACGCGGAACATGACGATCGTCACGACGCGAACCGAGGCCGAGGCGCTATTGCTCGAGGCGCAGCTGATCAAGCGCTTCCGCCCGCCTTACAATGTCCTGCTGCGCGACGACAAAAGCTTCCCGTTCATCCTGCTGCGCGAGGATCATGCCTTCCCGCGGGTGCAGAAGCATCGCGGGGCGCGGCGGGCGAAGGGGCAATATTACGGGCCGTTCGCGAGCGCCGGGTCGGTCACCTCGACATTGAACGCGCTGCAGAAACTGTTCCTGCTGCGGAGCTGTTCGGACAGCTTCTTCGCCAACCGCCAGCGGCCGTGCCTGCTGTACCAGATCCGCCGCTGCTCTGCGCCGTGCGTCGGGCGGATCGAGGAGGGCGCCTATGCCGAGCTGGTCGACGACGCCAAGGCGTTCCTGGCGGGCAAATCGACCGGGGTGCAGGTGCGGCTGGGCAAGGCGATGGCCGAGGCGGCGGACAAGCAGGATTTCGAACTGGCCGCGGTCTATCGCGACCGGCTGCGCGCGCTGACCTACATCCAGGGGTCGCAGACGGTCCACGCCGAGGGGCTCGGCGACGGCGATATCTTTGCGCTGGCGTGCAAGAGCGGGGCGATGTGCATCCAGGCCTTCTTCATCCGCGGCGGGCAGAATTGGGGGCACCGCAGCTTCTTCCCGGCGCACACTGACGGAGTGCCGGAGGATGAAGTTCTGACCGACTTCCTGGTGCAATTCTATGAGGATGTGCCGCCGCCCAAGCGCATCCTGCTGGATCGCGAATTGAGCGAGGGCGCGCTCGTCGCCGAGGCCTTGGGCGAGCGCGCCGGGCACCGGGTCGAGATCGACCGGCCGCAGCGCGGATCGCGCAAGAAACTGATCGACCAGGCCAAGCGCAACGCCGAGGAAGCGCTCGACCGGCGGATGGCCGAAAGCACCACCCAGGCGAAGCTGCTGCGCAAGCTGGCCGACACGTTCGAGCTGCCCGACATCCCCAAGCGGATCGAGGTCTATGACAACAGCCACATCATGGGGACCAATGCCACCGGGGCGATGATCGTCGCCGGGCCAGAGGGGTTCCGCAAGAACAATTACCGCAAGTTCAACATCAAGTCGGACATCACCCCGGGCGACGATTTCGGGATGATGCGCGAAGTGCTCGAGCGGCGGTTCGCGCGGCTGGAGAAGGACGACCCCGACCGGGCCAGCGGCGAATGGCCCGACCTGATCCTGCTCGACGGCGGCAAGGGGCAATTGTCGGCGGTGTGCGAGATCATGGAGAATGCCGGGGTCCACGACATTCCGGTGGTCGGGGTTGCCAAGGGGCCGCACCATGGCCGCGACGGGCGCGAGGTGTTCCACCTGCCGGGCGGGCGCGAGATTACTTTCCCGCTGAATGCGCCATTGCTGTTCTACCTCCAGCGGCTGCGCGACGAGGCGCATCGGTTTGCCATCGGCACGCACCGGGCCAAAAGGGCCAAGTCGCTGACGACGTCGACGCTCGACGAGGTTCCCGGGATCGGCCCCAACCGCAAGCGCGCGCTGCTGATGCACTTCGGCACGGCGCGGGCGGTCAAGGGGGCGGCGCTCGACGACCTCGAGCGGGCGCCGGGGATCTCCAAGGCGATGGCGCGGCTGATCCACGATTACTTCCATCCGCGCGGCTGATGCGCTTCACCACGCCCGCCATCGTCGTCGCGCTGCGCCATCACGGCGAGCATGGCGCGATCGTGCGGCTGATGACGCCCGAGCATGGGCTGCAGGCGGGCTATGTCCGCGGCGGACGGGGGCGGCGGATGCGGCCGGTGCTGGTGGCCGGCAATGTCGTCGAGGCGAGCCTCGCCGCGCGCAACGAAGGGCAATTGGCCCAGGCGACGGTCGAGCTGGTCCATAGCCGCGCGCCGTTGCTGGCCGAGCCGCTGCCGGCCGCCGCGATCGACTGGGCGAGCGCGCTGACCGCCACCGCATTGTCCGAGGGCCAGCCCTATCCGCGGCTGTACGCGGCGCTCGACGGGTTGCTCGGCGCGATCGAGGCGGCGCCGGCGGCGTCGGGCTGGGGCGCGGCGCTGGTGCGGTATGAATTGCTGATGCTGGCGGAGCTGGGGTTCGGGCTCGACCTTCAACGATGCGCGGTCAGCGGCGACACCGGCGACCTGATTGCCGTCAGCCCGCGATCCGGCCGGGCGGTCAGCGCCGCCGAGGCCGAGCCGTACCTCGGCAAGCTGCTAATGCTGCCGCGGTTCGTCGCCGAGGGCGGGGTGGGGTCGTGGAGCGAGATCCTCGACGGGCTGGCGCTGAGCGGGCACTTCCTGCTGCGCGACCTGATCAGCGACCGCGCGGC
This sequence comes from Sphingomicrobium sp., assembly GCA_039929125.1. GTDB lineage: Bacteria > Pseudomonadota > Alphaproteobacteria > Sphingomonadales > Sphingomonadaceae > Sphingomicrobium. The sequence continues at coordinate 6,158 of JBDSRV010000068.1, read as the reverse complement.
TCCGGTGGGCGATGCGCGGGCGCGGCTGATCGAGCGCTTGCGCCGGGCGGCCGGGGTCGCCTAGGCCATGACCATGAGCGACACCATGGCCCTGTTGTTTCCCAACGTCGCGACGACCGGGGCGATCAACGTGCGGGTCGCGGTGAGCTTCATGCCCGAACAATCGTCGACCGCCGCCGGGCGCTGGTTCTGGTCGTACCACGTGCGGATCGAGAATCGCGGCGACGAGGCGGTGCAATTGCTGGAGCGGTCGTGGCAGATCGTCGACGGCGAAGGCAAATTGTTCGCGGTTCGCGGCGAGGGCGTGGTCGGGGAAACCCCGTTGATCGCGCCCGGCGACAGCTTCGACTATGTCTCGGGCTGCCCGCTCGACACCCCGACCGGGGAGATGAGCGGCAGCTACCAGCTGGTCAGCGAGAGCGGCCGCCTGTTCGACGTCGACATCCCAAGCTTTGCCCTGACCGCGCCCGACGCGCGCTGAGGCCAGCCGAGGAACGAACGCCCCCGCCGCGCGTAAATCCATTTCGGACTAATCGGCGGATCATGCTATGGTCCCCCTCTAGCCGCGTCGAGGAGGATCCGTGTGATGAGTAAGCTGGGCCTGACAATCGCCACTGTTGCGTTGACCGCATTGCCGCTGACCGCCGCCGCGGCGCAGGCTGGCTGGGTGCCGGGAGCCGAGATCGTCGGACAGTCGGTCCAGGTCGAGACCGCCGGCGTCACCAATACCGTCTATTTCGATCCCGCCGGCGCGGCGCGGATCGTCACCCCTGGCGGCCGCAGCATCCCCGCCAGCTGGACCGCCGCCAATGGCCAATTGTGCCTCTATGGCGCGGGTGCGCAGGAATGCTGGCCCTATCAGTCGCCGTTCCAGGCGGGTCAGCCGATGACCCTGACCAGCAGCTGCCAGGCGACATCGCGCTGGCTGGCCAATGCCACCAACCCGATGATGCAGCCGCAGCAACAGGTCGCCCCGGAACGCCAGGGCGAGCGCGGCTAAGCCACGCTGGACTGCCCCGTCCGGGCTTGTCGAAGGGCCGCCTTGTTCCTAGCAGGGCGGGCGGCCTTCGGCGGGCTGGACGCAGGGGGTGGGCATGAACAAGGCGCAGGTCTTCGACTTCTATCGCCGCCTGGCGGAGGCCGACCCGTCGCCCGAAACCGAGCTGCAATACGTCAATCCCTATACGTTGCTGGTGGCGGTCGCGCTGTCGGCGCAAGCGACCGACGTCAGCGTCAACAAGGCGACGCGCACATTGTTCGACCGGGTGACGACGCCGCAGCAGATGATCGAGCTTGGCGAGGCGGCGCTGCGCGATCAGATCAAGACCATCGGCCTGTTCAACACCAAGGCCAAGAACGTCATCGCCGCGGCCGGAGTGCTGGTCGAGCAGCACGGCGGCGACGTGCCGGCCGACCGCGACCTCCTCGAAACCCTGCCAGGGGTTGGGCGCAAGACCGCCAATGTGGTGCTCAACGTGGCGTTCGGCCAGCCGACCATCGCGGTCGATACGCACATCTTCCGGGTCGCCAACCGGACCGGCCTGGCCAAGGGTAAGACCCCGCTGGCGGTCGAACTCAGGCTGGAAAAGGTCACGCCGGCGCCGTTCCTGAGCCACGCCCACCACTGGCTGATCCTCCACGGCCGCTACATCTGCAAGGCGCGGACCCCGGAATGCTGGCGCTGCCCGGTGATCGATCTGTGCGCGTTCAAGCCGAAGACGCCGGCGCCTAGAGCCAACGCCGCTCGAACCGCTGGCTGAGGCCGGTGAGCAATTCATATTGCGACAGGCTCGACGCCTCGGCGGCCGCGGGCAAGGCATAGTCCATCGTCACCCAATCGCCCTCGGCAAGGTGCGGCGCGGCGGCGCAATCGAGTGCGACGAGGTCCATCGACACCCGCCCGATCAGCGGCAAGGCGGCATCGCCGAAGCGCGCGCCACCCTTGCCGGCGAAGCAGCGCAAATAGCCGTCGGCATAACCAAGGTTGACGATCGCCGCGTCGGTGTCGGCGGGGGCGCTCCAGGTTGCGCCATAGCCGACGCTTTCGCCGGCGCGGATGGTGCGGCGCTGGATCACTTCGGCCTCGGGGAAGGCGACCTGGGTGATGTGGCCTTGCGCCTCGGCGCGCGGGACGCCGCCATACAGCGCGAGACCGGGGCGGACGAGGTCGAAGCCATAGTCCGGGCCAAGGCAGATGCCGGCGGAGTTGGCGAAGCTGGCGCGCTTGGCCGGGACGGCGGCGACCACCTCGCGGAAGCGCCCCAGCTGGGCGGCGTTCATGGCGCTGTCCTCATCGGCGCAGGCGAGGTGGCTCATCAGCGTGTCGATGGCGAGGCCGTCGAGCGAGCCTAACTCCTCAACGCGCAGGCCCAGGCGGTTCATGCCCGTGTCGACCATCACATCGCACGGCCGGCCGGGCGCCGCGTCCTTCCACCGCGCGACCTGGTGCGCGGTGTTGAGGACCGGGCGAGCGGAACTGGCGATGGCGGTGGCAAGGTCATCCGGCCCGACGCCGTGAAGGACACTGAGGCTGGCGGCGTCGGGCAGGGGGCCGAGCGCCTCGGCCTCGGCCCAGGTCGAGACGAAGAAGTCGCGGCATCCGGCGTCGCCGAGGAGGCGGGTCACGCCGCGCGCGCCGAGGCCATAACCATCGGCCTTGACCGCGGCGCCGGCGGCGGTGCCGGCGGTACGCTGCAGCCAGCGCCAGTTGGACGTGAGTGCGGCGGCGTCGAGCCGAAGGCGGAGGGCGTGGTGAATCACGCCCTTGCCCTAGCCAGCCGCCATGGCCGCGTCGAGCGCCGTTCAGCCGATCCGAACGTGGCGCGGGCTCCACAACGGCTTGCGCTTTTCGTCCGGCGCGGGGGCCATGCGGATCGCCAGCAGCCCGAGGCACATCGCGAACAGGGCCGAGATGGCCGCCGTGCGCAGTGGGAAATCGACCAGCGAATGAACCAGCAGGGCCGCTGACGCGATCGACGCCGCGCGGGCATAAACATTGCCCTCGGCCGGTCGCCACGCCGAGGCCGCGCGACGGGCCCACCACAACAGGAAAAAGGCGACGAGGATCAGGCCGGGCAGCCCAAGCTCGACCGCGACCTCGAGATAATCGTTGTGCGCGTGGTTGGTGTAGGTCGTATCGACCGTGTCGGGATCGTCGTAGTGGCGCTGGACGCGCTCGAACGTGCCGAGGCCGGAGCCGGTCAGGCGGAAGTCGGCGATCGCGTCGAGCGAGGTCGCCCAGATCGCCGAGCGGGTCTGGATCGAGCTGTCCTGGCTGGCGGTGGCGAACTTGCCCTGCGCCGCACCGACCGCGACCGCGATGGCCAGAGCGGCGACCGCGACCAGCGCCAACCCCTTGCGGATCCCGGGGCGGCGCCAGGCCGGGATGGCCAGCGACAGCAGCACGACCGGGCCGCCGAGCAACAGCACCGCCAGCGAATGGTTGACGGCGATGGCGATGAGCAGGACGAACGCGAACCCGATTGCCGCGCCGAGCACGAGGCCGCGCTGGCTCAAATCCTTGCGGCGTTCGAACAGGTCGGCGGCGAGCGCGACGAGGAACGGGATGTTGACCAGCAGGAGGCTGCCCATGTGGTTGGAATTGGCGAAGAAGCCGGGCGCCTGGCCGAACGCGCTGTAGCGGTACAAGTACCACGCCGCCCCGCCGCCGCGCAGTTGGAGGAAGCCAAGGAGAATGCCCAGCAACGTGCCGAGCATCATCGCGGCGATCAAGAAATAGGGCCGGTCGGCGCGGCGGCGGACAACGGCGGCGAGGACGGCGACGGGGATTAGCAGCGGGAGCAACGTGGCGATGCTCGCCGCCGGGGCGAGCGACCAGGCCATCCACGGCCGCGGCACATGGAGCAGGTCGAAACCGCTGGCGACGAACGCCCGACCGGGCAGCGCCGCCCACAGCCCCGGGGGAAGGGGGATCAGCTGAACCAGGACGAGGGCGAGCAACGCGAGGCCCAAGCGCGGGAGCCCGCCGAGCGGTTGAGGCTGGCCGCCGCGATCCTTGCTCAGCGCCAGGGCGGCAAGCATCGCCACCGCCAGCAATTGAAGCGCGAAATTGCCCCACACGCCCTGCGCACTGCCGCCGGCGACGAGGCACAGCAACAAATAGGCCGGGAGGCCGAGGCGGCGCAGCGACGGGCTCATGGCGCGCCGACCCGGACGATCCGCACCGACCGTATGGTGACATTGGTCTGCGCTTCCCCGTCGAGCGACGATCCGGCCAGGCGCAGGCTTTGCACCGCACAGCCGTCGGCCGGCACCTGGAAGGTGATGCCGCTTGATTGCAGCGGGGCGTGGACGAGCACGGCCTTCGACACGGTGCAGGCAAGCTGCCAGCCAAGCGCGGTGGCCGGGGCAGAGCTGCCGACATCGGCCACCAGCCGATACGCCCCGGGGGCAAGGACCAGCATCTGTTCGGCGAGGATGGCGTCCTGCCGCCCGTAATAAATGACTTCAAGCCCGCTCGGCCCCGGCGTGACCAGTCCGGCACCTTTGTTGTCATAGGCCCAGTCGAACGGCGGCGGTGCGGCCTGTGCGGCAAAGGCGGGGTTGAACACGCCGTCATAGGGGGCGACCCCGGCCAGGCGGCGCCACGCGGCCTGAGCGCGGCCGGTCTGCCCGGTCTCGATCAGCTTGGTGACGATGGCGCTTTGCCAGGCTTCATCGGGCGCCCCCGGCGCGCGCGGGACCGCGAGACGCAGGATGAGATCGGCATTGGCCGCGTCCGTGGCCAGTCCGGCGAGAATTTTCGGCCGGTAGCTTGGCGAGCGGCCGAGGAATTGGCGCAGCACCGGCACCGCCGCGGGCTGCCGGGCGAAGGCGACCAGACTCGGCACGAACTGATCCTCGACGCCGGGCACCAGCCGCGCCATCGCCGACATTTCGGTCAGCGCCTCTGCCGGCCTGCCCGCCGCGAGGTAGCGCCCGGCCAGAAAGTAGCGGGCGGCGCCGCCACGCGGATCGCGCGCCTTGGCGGCTTCGAACAGCCGGGTGGCAACGGCCGGCTGCCCGTCCATTTCGGCGCGGGCGCCCTCGACGAGAAAGGGTTCGGGAGCCAAAGGATCGGTGCTTGCCGCGCGGGCGAGCAAGGCGCGGGCGTCGTCCGGGACGCCCTTGCCGAGCCGCGCTGACTGGCCGACCAGCGCCATTGCCTGATCGATCAGGACAGCGGGATGCGACGGCCATAGCCGCGCGGGGCTGACAAAGCGCTGGTCAGCGGCGGCGGTGACCGCGGCGACGCGCAACGCTTCCACCGCCAGCAAGGCGGCCGTGCCAAGAACGATGATCGAGCGCGCCCCCGCCAATGCCGTCGGCCCCCGGTTCAGCTTTCCGGCTGCTGCGACAGCATGATCATTTCCTTGCGCTTCCCTTCGACCGCCCCGTAGCGATAGTAACGATAGCCGTAGCGACTTGCGTCCTCGGTCGACTTGGTCAGCGCCACGCCGACGATGTGCGAGCCCGAGGCGTGGATGCGCTCGACCGCAGTGCGCGCGGCCGCGGTGCGGGTCTTGCCGGCTTCGACCACCAGCATCGTATGTCCGGCGAAGGCAGCAAGGAACGTTGCATCGGCGAGGCCGAGGGTCGGCGGCCCGTCGATCACCACCCGGTCGAAATGCTCGCTGGCTTCCTTCAAGATGTCGGCGAAGCGGTTGGTCGACAGCAAATCGGCGGGGTTGGGCGCGATCGGCCCGGAGGTGAGCAGCCAGAGGTTTTCATGCTGGGTGCGAATGACATGGTCGCCGATCGATTCGCTGCTGGTCAGCAAATTGGTCACGCCATGGTTGTTCGACAGTCCCTTGAAGGCCGGGCGACGCAAGTCGGCGTCGATCAGGATCGTTTTCTCGCCGCGCCGGGCATAGCCTTGCGCCAGCGCCAGCGAAGTCGACGATTTGCCCTCGCTTGGGTTGGCGCTGGTCACCAGCACCACCTTGGGCGCGCCAGTTTCCGCGCTGAAGCGGAGCGCGGCGAGGATCGCCGAATAAGCTTCCGATACAGGCGACGAGGGGTCCTCGAATTCGTCGATCAGGCGGCCCTTGCCGGTCGATTTGGGCACCACGCCGAGGCAGGCCAATGCGAGCTTGGCCTTGACGTCCTCGCGCGTTTTGATCGTGTCGTTGACATATTCGAGCGCGAACGCCGTGCCG
>JBDSRV010000067.1:0-28981 GCA_039929125.1 Sphingomicrobium sp. | reverse complement strand
TGAACACCTTGCCGGGCGCGGGCTGAGCCCCGACTTCGGCCTCGATCCCGGTCGCGACGACCGACACGCGGATCTTGCCGCCGAGGTCGTTGTTGAATGCCGATCCCCAGATGATGTTGGCGTCGGGGTCGACCAGTTCCTTGATGTGGCTGGCAGCCTCATCGACTTCCATCAGCTTCATGTCCTCGCCGCCGACGATCGACACGATCACGCCCTTGGCGCCCTTCATGCTGACGCCGTCGAGCAACGGGTTGGAGATCGCCTTTTCGGCCGCCTCGATCGCGCGATTGTCGCCTTCGGCCTCGCCGGTGCCCATCATCGCCTTGCCCATTTCGCTCATCACCGAGCGAACGTCGGCGAAGTCGAGATTGATCAGGCCGGGCATGACCATCAGGTCGGTGATCCCGCGCACGCCCTGCTGGAGCACCTCGTCGGCCATTTCGAACGCTTCCTTGAAGGTCGTGTCCGAATTGGCGAGGCGGAACAGATTCTGGTTGGGGATGACGATCAAAGTGTCGACGTGCTTCTGCAATTCCTCAATGCCGCTCTCGGCCGAGCGCATGCGGCGCGTGCCCTCAAACGCGAATGGCTTTGTGACCACGCCGACGGTAAGGATGCCGCGGTCGCGCGCGGCTTTGGCGATGACCGGCGCGGCGCCGGTGCCGGTGCCCCCGCCCATGCCGGCGGCGATGAAGCACATGTGCGCGCCCTCAAGCGCTTTCTCGATTTCCTCGAGCGTCTCTTCGGCGGCGGCGCGGCCGATTTCGGGGCGCGACCCGGCGCCGAGGCCCTGGGTGATCTTGAGCCCCAGCTGGATGCGCGCATCGGCCGAGGATGAATTGAGCGCCTGCGCGTCGGTGTTGGCGACCAGGAACTGGACCCCCTGCACGTCGCGCGCGATCATATTGGCGATGGCGTTTCCGCCGGCGCCGCCGACGCCGATGACACTGATCCTCGGGCGGAGTTCATCGACTTCCGGCCGGATGAAATCAATGCTCATGAGTAGACCCCCCTCGAAGGCAAGCAATTGAACCGTGGGGACGAATCATTGCACCATGCGAGTCGCGACCCCAAGCGAAAAATGGCCGCGCGGATAAAAAAGTGAAGATTTGATTCATTATGGGACGAAGGTGAGTCCCTTCAGCCGCAGTTGACGCCAGTAAAGCGCGGCGACGCGGCCGCTAATAGTTCTGCTTGAGCGCCGTCAGGAGGCGGCCGATGAGGCCGCGGTCCTTCTTCGACTGGCGCCCGCCGACCCTGCCGAGGTCGCGCAAATCGCCGCTATCGGAACCCGATAGCAAGGCCAGGCCGACGAGGCTGGAGAAGGCCGGGCCGCCATGCGCTTCGGGCAGGCCGGTCAGCGTCCGCGGGCGGCCGACCCGGACCGCGCGGCCGAGCACGCCCTGCATGTAGTCGGCGATATTCTTCAATTCGGCGCCGCCGCCGGTCAGCACCACCTGGCGCCCGACCGGGCCGGTGAAGCCGAGGCTTTTGAGCGCCCCGTCGATCGCCCCGGTCAACTCCTCGACCCGCTGGCGGATGACGGTCATCAATTGGGCGCGGGTGATGCGGGTTGGCTCGCCGCCGTCTTCTGAGCCGATCGGCGCGGCATCGATCATCTCGTGATTGTCGCGCGGGCTGGTCATCGCCGAGCCGTAGAAGCATTTGAGCCGCTCGGCGTCGCGCCGCTGGACCCCGAAGGCGCAGGCGATGTCGTCGGTGATATCTTTCGCGCCCAACGGGATCGAGCGCAGGCCGACCAGCATCCCGCCGGCGTGGAGCGAGACGTTGGTCACCTCTGCCCCCATCTCGACCAGCGCCACCCCAAGGTCGCGCTCCTCGGGCGTCAGGCAGGCCATTGCCGCGGCGACCGGCGAGGCGATGATGCGGTTCACCCCGAGATGCGCCGAGCGGATGACGAAATCGATGTTGCGCAGCGGCGCCGGATCGGCGGCGATGACGTGGATGTCGACGCCCAGGCGGTCGGCGTGGAGCCCGATCGGCTGCCGCACGCCCTCGACCCCGTCGATGGTGTAGAGCGCCGGGTGGGCGTGGAGCACGAGCTGCCCGGTGCGGTCGATCGCGCCGCGCCCGGCCTCCAGCAGATGGTCGATGTCGGATTGTTCGACCTGATGGCCGCCAAGCTCGACCTCGACATTGGCGATGTCGCTGACCAGGCTGCCGGCGCCGAAGCTGGCCCACACATCGTCGATCGTCACGCCGGAGATGCGCTCGGCGATCTCGACCGCTTCGCGCACCGCGACTTCGGTGGCGACCATATCGGTGACGTAGCCGCGCTTGACGCCGCGGCTTTCGCGCTGGCCGGTGCCGAGCACGCGCAGCCGGCCGTCGTCGTCCTTGGTCACGATCAGCGCGCTGACCTTCGACGAGCCGATGTCGAGCGCGGCGAATAAGGGTTGTTCGGGATTGGCGGACATTGCGGCGCGATCAGCCTTCGGACTTGGGTTCGGGGACGATCGGCTCGCCGGCCGACCGCGGCAGGCGGACGGTCATCTTGCCGGGGATCCTGAGGTCGAAGCGAAGCATGCCGCGACCCAGCAATCCGCTCGATTTGTCGATCCGGGCGAATTTGGCAAGCGCCACGCGCGCCGCCTGCTGGCCTTCGGGCAAGGCGATGGTTTCGCCGGTCTGCAACGCGAGGTCCCAGCGGCGCCGGCCGACCCAGCTGGCCGAGACCATTTGCGCCTTCATCGCCGGCAGCGGCGCGAGCAAGGCGTTGAGGTCGCTGGCGTGGGCGTTGGCGCCGGGCCCGATCAGCAGCGGCAGATCGGGCATCCGGCTGACCGGCACGCGGTCGAGCACCACGCCTTCGGCATCGATCAGGTTCAAGCGGTCGTTGTCCTGCCACAACGCCGCGGGCGAGCGTTCGACGATGTCGACCACCAACGTGTCGGGGTAGCGGCGTGAGACGCGCGCGTCCTTGACCCAGCCGAACCCGAGCAAGCGGCTGCGGATGTCGGCGACGTCGACCAATGGCAGCGCCGCCGCTTTCTGGTCGAGGGCGATGCGATAGACGGGTTTCGGATCCATCCGCCGCGTGCCCTGGACCTCGACCGAGCGGACGCGGAAGCCGGCTTCGCCGACCGCCTCCCCGGCCGCGCGCGCCGCCTTGGCCGGAAGGTCGAGCGCGATGGCGGCGACGATGGCGATGGCGAGCACGAACAACGCGAACATCCAGCCCGCCAGGCGGTTGGCCTGGGCCTGCTTCATCGGCAGTTTCGAGGCGATCTTGCGCGGCACCGCGACCCGGCCCGCGGGCTTGCGCGACGCCGAGCGCGCGCCTTCGCCGCGGCGGACGCGGGTCGCGCTCATCCGGTCGGTCCGGCGCTCAACGCCTCGGCGATGATCCGCTCGACCAGCTCGCCATAGCTGATGCCCTTTTGCTTCGCCTGCTCGGGCACCAGGCTCAGCGGCGTCATCCCCGGCTGCGTATTGACCTCGAGCAGGTAAAGCCCGGCCTCGCCCAGCTCATCGTCCCAGCGGAAATCGGAACGCGAGGCGCCCTTGCAGCCGAGGAAGCGGTGCGCCGCGGCGGCCATGCCCATCATCGATTCGGCAATCGCCGGGGGCACGTCGGCGGGGCAGACATGTTCGGTCAGGCCGTCAGTGTATTTGGCGTCAAAGTCGTAGAAGCCGGCCTTGGGCTTCAGTTCGGTGACGCACATCGCCTCCCCGCCGAGCACCGCGACGGTCAGCTCGCGCCCGCGGATGAACGGCTCGGCCAGCAGCCGGTCGAAGTGCTTCCACGGCCCTTCGGCGCGGGCGCTGATCGGGTGGCCGTGGTTGCCGCCTTCGGTGACGATCGCGACGCCGACCGAGCTGCCCTCGTTGACCGGCTTCAGCACATAGGGCCGCGGCATCGGATCGCCTTCGTAGAGGCTGGCGCTGTCGACCATCTTGCCCTTGGGCATGCGGATGCCGTGCGGCACCAGCACCGCCTTGGTCAGTTCCTTGTCGATCGCGATGGCCGAAGTGGCGCAGCCCGAATGGGTGTAGGCGATGCCCATCAAATCGAGCATGCCCTGGACCGTGCCGTCCTCGCCCGGCGTGCCGTGGAGCGCGTTGAACACCACGTCGGGCTTCAGCTCGCCAAGCCGGGCGGCGACGTCATGCTCCATGTCGAGCCGGGTGACGCGGGTGAAGCCGCGCTCCTCGAGCGCATCGGCGACGCCGGCGCCGCTCATCAGCGACACCGACCGCTCGGCCGACCAGCCGCCCATCAGCACGACGATGTGGAGGTTCTTGTCGAGGCCGCTCATGCCACTCCGATCCGCTGGATTTCCCATTCGAGGGCGATGTTGCTGTTCTGGCGCACGCGGCGCCGGACTTCTTCGCCGAGCGCTTCGATCTCGGCGCTGGTCGCGGTGCCGAGGTTGAGCAGGAAGTTGCAATGCTTCTCGGACACCTGGGCGTCGCCGATGGTCAGCCCGCGGCAGCCGGCGGCGTCGATCAGCGCCCACGCCTTGTGCCCGGGCGGGTTCTTGAACGTCGAGCCGCCGGTGCGGCTGCGCAAGGGCTGCGAGTCCTCGCGCGCGGCGGCGATGCGGTCCATCTCGGCCTGGATCGCGACGGGATCGCCGGGCCGGCCCTCGAAGGTCGCGCTGACGACGATCGCGCCGTCGGGCAATTCGCTGTGCCGGTACGAATAATGAAGATCGGCGGCGCTGAGCGTGATCTGCTCGCCCGAGCGAAGCACGACCTCGCACTCGACCAATATCTCGCACGTCTCGCGGCCGTAGGCGCCGCCGTTCATGCGCACGAACCCGCCGACCGTGCCGGGGATCGAGCGGAGGAATTCGACGCCCGCTATGCCGGCGTCGCGCGCGCTCGACGAGACCAGGATGCCGCTCGCCCCGCCGCCGCACTTGAGGCGCAGGTCGCCGGCCGGTTCAACCGTCGCGAACGGCTTGCCGAGGCGGATCGTGACCCCGGGGACGCCGCCGTCGCGGACGATCATGTTGGAGCCGAGGCCGAGCGCCATGACCGGGGTGGCGGGGTCGAGGTCACGCAGGAAGGCGACGAGGTCGTCGCGGTCGGCGGGTTCGAACAGCAACTTGGCCGCGCCGCCCGACTTGAACCACACCAACGGCGCGAGGGGCGCGTTGGGCTTGATCTTTCCGCGCGCTTTCAGCGCCAGGGCTGGCGAGCTCACTTCGCCGCCCTCGCCTTGGCGATGCCGTCGCCCAGCCCGGCGGCCCATTTGGTGATGTCGCCAGCGCCCATGCACACGATCATGTCGCCCTCTGCGGCGATGTCGCGCAGGGCCGCGGCGAGGTCGGCGGGGCTGTCGACGGTCTTGACCATGCGGTGGCCGCGCGTGCGCAGACCCTCGGCCAAGGCCGCCGCGTCGACGCCCTCGATCGGCTGTTCCCCCGCCGCATAGACCGGGGCGACAAACACGATGTCGGCATCGTTGAAGCCGTTCTGGAAATCTTCCATCAGATCGTGGAGGCGGGTGAAGCGGTGCGGCTGGACCACGGCGATGACCCGCGCGCCCTCACTGCCCGACGAAGCGACCGCTTCGCGCGCGGCCGACAGCACGGCGCGGATTTCGACCGGGTGGTGGGCGTAATCGTCGATCACGATCGCGCCGTCGACCTCGCCGACCCGGGTGAAGCGGCGCTTGACCCCGTCGAAGCGGGCGAAGCCGGCGGCCAGCGTGGCGTCGTCCATGCCGAATTCGACCCCGACCGCCACCGCTGCCAATGCGTTGAGCACATTGTGCCGCCCCGGCATCGGGATGAAGATGCCCTCGATCGTCCGCCGCGCGCCGTCGCGCTGGAGGATGATGGCGTCGAACCGGCTGCCGCCAGCCTCGGGGCGGATGTTGTCGGCGCGGACATCGGCCAATGCCGAGGTGCCGTAGGTGACGACCCGGCGGTCGCGGATTCGGCTCAGCACCCCCTGCACTTCGGGATGATCGACGCACATCACCGCGAGGCCATAGAAAGGGACGTTCTCGACGAATTCGACGAACGCATCCTTGACCGCGTCGAAGCTGCCGTAATGCTCGAGATGCTCGGGATCGATGTTGGTGACGACCGCGATCGTGCCGTCGAGGCGCAGGAAACTGCCGTCGCTCTCATCGGCCTCGACCACCATCCAGTCCGACGTGCCCAATCGGGCGTTCGAGCCGTAGCGGTTGATGATGCCGCCGTTGATGACCGTCGGGTCGATCCCGCCGGCATCGAGCAGGCAGGCGATCATCGACGTGGTCGTGGTCTTGCCGTGGGTCCCGGCGACCGCGATGGTCGACTGCATGCGCATCAGTTCGGCCAGCATCTCGGCCCGGCGGACCAATGGCAGACGGCGCTCGATCGCCGCCTCGACCTCGGGGTTGCCGCGCGAGATGGCGGTCGAGCAGACCACCACCGCGGCATCGCCAAGGTTGTCGGCGCTATGCCCGATCATGACCGGGATGCCGGCCTTGCGCAGGCCTTCGACGACATAGCCTTCGGCCTGGTCGCTGCCCTGCACCCGGTAGCCCAGATGATGCATCACCTCGGCGATGCCCGACATGCCGATCCCGCCGATGCCGACGAAGTGGATGGTGCCGATTTCGGTGCCCATGGCCTTCATGCCGGCGCCCCCATGGCGAACGATCCGGGGGCGCGCTTGACCATCGCCGGGCCGACCTCGATCGGGGCGACGCCGCCGGCGACGCGCTCGACCAGGTCGGCGAGGTCGCGGGTGGCGTGGGGGCGGCCGACCGACAAAGCGCGGGCGGCGGCATTGGCCAGCGCCTCCGGTTCTCCGGCGATGGCCGCGACCTGCTGGCTCAGCACATCGGCGGTGAAGTCGGCCTGGGTAATCATCCGTGCGCCGCCGGCCTTGGCCATTTCGCGCGCGTTGGCGGTCTGGTGATCGTCGGTCGCGCTGGGCAGCGGCACGAGGATCGCCGGGCGCCCGGCGGCGGTCAGTTCGGCGATGGTCGAGGCACCGGCGCGGGCGATCACCAGATGCGCGTCGGCGATGCGGTCGGGCATGTCCTCGATATAGGTCAAAAGCTCGGCCGGGATGCCGAGGTCGGCATAGCGCGCGCGCACCGCGTCGATGTCGTCGGCGCGGCACTGCTGGACGACCTGGAGGCGCAGGCGAAGCCCGGGCGGGAGGCTGCCGAGGCCGTCGGGGACGACCTGGCCGAGCACCGACGCGCCCTGGCTGCCGCCGGTGACGAGAATCTTCAGGGGCGCGGTGTCGTCGAACGCCGGGAACGGCATTTCGCCGAGCCGAGCGACGGATTCGCGCACCGGATTGCCGACCAGCACCGCCTTGGCCTTGCTGGCCGCCGACATCCGCTCGACCTCGGGATAGGCAGTGGCGATGGCGCGGGCGTCGCCGGCGAGCAGGCGGTTGACCCGGCCAAGCACGGCATTCTGTTCATGAAGGACGGTCGGAATGCGCGACGAACTGGCCGCGAGCAGTGCCGCGAACGCCGGATAGCCGCCGAAGCCGACCACCGCGTCGGGCCGGAATTCGCGGTACAGCGCCTTGGCCTGCCGCCGCCCGGCGAGGACCGAACGGAGCGCGCGCAATAGCCCCAATGGTCCGCCCGCCAGTCGCCCGGCGGGCAGGACATGGGTCGGCACGCCCTCGAACAAGGCCGGGATCTTGGCCCCGCGCTCGTCGGTCACCAGCATCACGCCATGGCCCCGCGCCTTCAGCTCTGCGGCAAGCGCGTGGGCCGGGACCATATGCCCGCCGGTGCCCCCGGCGGCGAGGGTGATGTTCATGGTTCGACCGACTCCCCACCCCATTTCACGACATAGGGCGAGCGGGTCAGATAGGGATTTCGCCGGGTGAAGGCGAGCAGCAATCCCATGCCGATCGACAAGGCCAGCATGGAAGAGCCGCCATAGCTGATGAACGGCAGGGTCATGCCCTTCGACGGCGCGATCTGGACGTTGACCGCCATGTTGATCAGCGCCTGCAGCCCGAATTCGATGACCAGGCCGGCGGCGACGAGGATCGCGAAGTTCGATTCCTCGTCGAGCAATTTGATCAGCACCCGCGCGACGATGCCCATGTAGAGGCAGGCGATGGCGATGCAGGCGATCAGCCCGAACTCCTCGCCGATGACCGAGAAGATGTAGTCGGTCTGCGCCTCGGGCAGGCCGAACTTGCGGGTGCCGCCGCCCGGCCCCATCCCGAACAGCCCGCCCGCGGTCAGCGTCCGCATGGCGTTCTCGACCTGAAAATTGTCGCCCTCGCCAAACAAAAAGCCGTCGATCCGCACGGTCGCCACGGGGTAGAAGAAATAGGCCAGGACGACCCCGACGAGGCCGAGCGCGCCGAGCCCGCCGAGCAGCCGCATCGACAGGCCGGCGATGGCCAGCATGGCGACCCACACGGTGACGAAGATGATGGTCGAGCCGAAGTCGGGCTGGAGCATCAGCAAGGCGGCGACGAGCGCGGTGACGGCGCCCGACAGGATGAAAATCGGCAATTTCTTGTCGCCCACCGCCATCGACAGGATCCACGCCATGGCGACGACGAAGAAAGGCTTCAGAAACTCCGACGGCTGGACCTGGCCGAGGCCGAAGTTGATCCAGCGCCGCGCGCCATTGACCTCCGGCCCGACGAACGGGACCACCGCCAGCATGGCGAAGAACAGCACTCCACCGAGCAGGGACAGCCGCCGCGCCCGCTCTCGCGGCAACATCGAGATGAGGATCATGACCGGCAGCGACAGCCCGATCCAGCCGATCTGGCGGTAGAAATAATAGAGCTCGTTGAAGCGCACCGATCCGCCCGAGTAACGCTGCGCCGCGGCCGGCGAAGCCGCGGCGACGCCGATCAGGCCGATCCCGATCAGCACCGCCAGCAGCAGCACCAGCACGCGGTCGATCTCCCAGAACCAGCGGCCGATCGCCGAGCGGTCGGAGCGGCCGTAGCGGCTGGGATCGACCAGCGCCGCCTTGGCCTTGATGCGGCCGGTGAAGGTCGTCGCCGGTAGCGGCGTTGCGGTCGATGTCGCGGTCATAGCCCCTCCACGGCGGCGCGGAAGGCATCGCCCCGCGCCTCGAAATCCCTGAACTGGTCGAACGAGGCGCAGGCCGGCGACAGCAAAACGGTGTCCCCGCTGACCGCTTCGCCCGCCGCCGCGCGCACCGCCCGCTCCAGCGTCCCGCACTGTGCCACCGGCATATGCGGGGACAAGAGCGATGCGAACAATTCGCTCGCTTCACCAATGGTATAGGCTTTGCGGACGTGGGCGAACCAGGGCGCGCATTCGTCGAGGTTGTCGCTCTTGGCCTGCCCGCCGAGGATCCAGCGGATCGCGGGGAAGGCGGCGAGCGCCGGGGCGGTAGCGGTGGCGTTGGTCGCCTTGCTGTCGTTGACGAACAGGACGCCGTCCTTGTCGCGGACGCGCTCCATGCGGTGCGGTAGGCCGGGGTAGGTCTCAAGGCCGGAAACGATTGCTTCCGAATTGAGTCCTAACTTTACGCATGCTCCGATTGCGGCAGCGGCATTCTGTGCGTTGTGCGGTCCTTGTAGTGCTGGCCAACGGGACTGATCGTTCACTGGATTAAAACCGATCTCGAAGACATCCTGCCCCCGAGCAGAAAGAACATCTGAAACTTTTTGGGTGACCGCACTAGTAACCCCAACGATTGCATCATTTGTGGTCGACTGCATCTGGAACAGCCGCGCCTTCGACGCCGCATACTCCTCAAACCCGTCGTACCGATCGAGGTGATCGGGCGTGATGTTGAGCAGCACTGCGACGTCGCAGTCGAGGCTTTGCGTGAGGTCGATCTGGTAGCTCGACAGTTCGAGGACATAGACCCCGCCTTCGGGCAGCGGGTCCTGGCTCAGGATTGGCAGGCCGATGTTGCCGCCCATCAGGCTCGGCACGCCCGCGGTTTGCAGGATGTGGTGGACCAGTGCGGTGGTGGTCGACTTGCCGTTGGTGCCGGTGATCCCGACCACCTTGTGCGGCGGGAGCTCGGGGCGTGCCCGCGCGAACAGTTCGATGTCGCCGATGATCTCGACCCCCGCCGCTTTGGCGCGCGCCGCGATCGGGTGACGGTTGAGCGGCAGGCCGGGGGTGACGACGATGCTGTCGAACTGGGTGAGGTCGGCGGCGGTGAAGTCCTCGACGGTCCCCCTCCCCGTTCCGGGGAGGATCTTCTGACGCGCCGCCTCGCTATCGTCCCACGCGGTCACCCGCGCCCCGCTCGCCAGCAACGCTTCGACGGTTGCCAGGCCTGAGCGCGCCAGCCCCAGCACCGCGTAATGCTTCCCCGCGAAGGCCTTGGCCGTGATCACCTGAGCTTCAGCGTCGACAGGCCCGCCAGCGCGAGCACGAAGCTGATGATCCAGAAGCGGATGACGACGGTCGGCTCGCTCCACCCGAGATGCTCGAAATGATGGTGGATCGGCGCCATCCGGAAGACGCGCTTGCCGAACCGCTTGAACCAGAACACCTGGACGATGACGCTGACCGCTTCGAGCACGAACAGCCCGCCGATAATCGCCAGCACGAACTCGTGATGCGTGGCGACCGCGACCGAACCCAAAGCGCCGCCAAGCGCGAGGCTGCCGGTGTCGCCCATGAACACCGCCGCCGGCGGCGCATTGAACCACAGGAAGGCGAGGCCGGCGCCGGTGATCGCCAGCAACAGGACGGTCAGGTCGCCCGCCCCGGGGACGTGCGGGATACCGAGGTAATGGGCGTATTTGGCGTTGCCGACGAGGTAGGCGATGAGCACGAAGGCCATCGCCGCGATGATCACTGGCATGGTCGCAAGGCCATCGAGCCCGTCGGTCAAATTGACCGCGTTGCCGAACGCGACGATGACGAACGCGCCAAAGGCGATGTAGAACCAGCCGAGGTCGATCACCCCGCCCTGGACGAACGGGACGTAGAGATGCGTGCCCGATATCCGCACCATCAGCCAGGTGGCGAAGCCGGCGATAACGAATTCGAGCACCAGCCGCATCTTGCCTGACAGGCCGGCGTGGTGCGCCTTCTTGACCTTGTCGTAATCGTCCATGAACCCGATCAGCCCGAACCCGGCGGTGACCAAAAGGCACGCCCATACGTAGGGGTTGGCGAGGTCCATCCACAGCAACACCGAGATGGCGACGGCGATGAGGATGAGCAGCCCGCCCATGGTCGGCGTGCCGCGCTTGGCGAGGTGGCTCTGCGGCCCGTCGGCGCGGATGGGCTGGCCCTTGCCCTGCTTGGCGCGCAGCCAGCGGATGAAGGCCGGGCCCATGACCAGCCCGATCAGCAGCGCAGTCGCGCTGGCCGCACCGGCCCGGAAGCTGATGTAGCGGATGAGGTTCAACAGGCCGGGGAAGCCAAGCTGTTCGGCGATGACGTACAACATTAGGCCGACCCCCCTGCCACCCGCTCGACCAGCCGCGCAAGGCCGATCGAGTTGGATGCCTTGACCAATACCACGTCGCCGGCGCGAACCAGCGCGATCAGCGCGTTGGAGGCACTTTCCACACCTTCCACGCGGGTCAGCGGGATCGCGCCGGCTAAAGCCTGCTCGAGCGGCGCCATGTCGTCCCCCACCAGGATCAGCTGATCGACCTTCGCCTCCAGCACCGCCGGGGCAAGGCCGGCGTGGGCGTCGTCGGCATGCTCTCCAAGCTCGCGCATCGGGCCGAGTACGGCGATCCGCCGACCGCTCTCGCGCTCGGCGCCGAGCGATTTCAGGGTCGCCGCCATCGACGCCGGATTGGCGTTGTAGCTTTCGTCGATCAGCAGGAAGCTGCCGCCGTCGGTGATCACCCGGTGGCGCTCGCCGCGGCCCTTCAGTCCGCTCATGTCGCCCAGCGCGAGGCCGGCGATAGCCGGGTCAGCATCGACCGCCTCGACCGCCGCCAGCACCGCCAGCGCGTTCGATACCCAATGGTCGCCGCGCTGGGCGATGGTGAAGGTCAGTTCGCTTGACGCCAGCCGGGCGGTGACCAGGCTGCCGCCATTGGCGGCGCGCACCGCGTGAACCGCGCTGACGTCCGCCTCGCCCGAGCCGAAGGTCACGACCCGGTCGGCGAAGCGCCGCGCCGCCTTGACCAGCCGGTCGCGCTGGGGCGAATCCTCGGGCACGATGGCGATGCCGCCGGGCTCGAGCCCTTCGAAGATTTCGGCCTTGGCGTCGGCGATCGCCTCGATCGAGCCGAGGTTTTCGATATGCGCCGGGGCGATGGCGTTGACGATCGCCACATGCGGCCGGACGAGGCGGGTCAGCGCGGCGATTTCCCCGGCGTTGTTCATGCCCATTTCGAGCACCGCAAAATCGGCGTCGCGCGGCATCCGCGCCAGGCTCAACGGCACCCCGGTGTGGTTGTTGTAGCTCTTGACCGAGCGGTGGACGACGCAATCGACGTTGCGGTCGAGCGCGGCGGCAAGCGCTTCCTTGGTCGAGGTCTTGCCGACCGATCCGGTGACGCCGATGACCCTGCCCGCCATCCTTGCGCGCGCGGCGATCGCCAGCGCGGTCAGCGCAGCGGCGACGTCGGCAACCATGACGTGGGGTCCCCAATTCTCCCCTTTGGCAACCGCCTGCGACACCAAAGCCGCGGCGGCGCCTGACGCCATCGCCCCGGCGACGAACCGATGCCCGTCGGTCGCCGTCCCGGGCATCGCCACGAACAGGTCCCCGGGCTGCACCTCGCGGCTGTCGAAGGTCACGCCATGCGCTTCGAATAGCCCGCCGGCGATCGTGCCGCCGGTCGCCGCGACAATCTCGTCGCTGGTCCACAGCGGGGTGGCGCGGGCGGTCACGCGGCGCACTCGCGGGCGACGCCGACGTCGTCGAACGGCAACACTCGGTCGCCGACGATCTGGCCCTGCTCGTGGCCCTTGCCGGCGAGGAGGACGATGTCGCCGGTATGGGCTTCGGCGATGGCCGCGGCGATCGCCTCGCGCCGGCCGCCGATCTCCCGCGCTTGCGGCGCCCCGGCCAGCACCGCGCGGCGGATGGCGGCGGGGTCTTCCGATCGCGGATTGTCGTCGGTGACGATTACGAGGTCGCTCAGCCGCGCCGCGACCGCGCCCATGTCCGGCCTCTTGCCTTCGTCGCGGTCGCCGCCGGCGCCGAGCACGGTGATCAGCCGGCCGGTGACGTGGGGGCGGAGCGCGGCGATGGCCGCCTCGATCGCATCGGGGGTGTGGGCATAATCGACATAGACCGGCGCGCCGGCAGCGCTGATCACCGCCCGCTCCAGCCGGCCGCGCACTGGCGACACCCGGCCCATCCCGGCCAAAGTCTCCGCCCAGTCGCCGCCGGTGGCCAGCGCGAGGCCCGCCGCGACCAGCACGTTCGCGGCCTGGTAGGCGCCGATCAGGGGCAGAACGAGCGTGTAATTGCTGTTGTCATGCTGGAGCGTCAGCCGCTGGCCGAGCGGGGTCGTCTCACGCCGTTCGAGCCGGATAGTGTCGCCGCGTTCACCAACCGTCAGCAGCCGCAGCCCGCGCGCCCGGACGTGGCCGATGACCTCGTCGGAGCGGGGGTCGTCGGCCCACACCACGGCCGTGCACTCATCGCCCGCGACCTCGTCGACCAGCCGCATCTTGGCGGCGAAATAGGCGTCCATCGTCTGGTGATAATCGAGGTGGTCGCGGCTGAAGTTGGTGAACGCGATGGCCTTCAGCGGCACACCCTCGGCGCGATACTGGTCGAGGCCGTGCGACGACGCTTCGTAGGCGACGTGGCTGATCCCCATCCGCTCAAGCCCGGCGATGTTCGACAGGAAGGTGACGATGTCGGGCGTGGTCAGCCCGGTCTTGACCTGGTCGTCGGCGGTGGTGACGCCAAGCGTCCCGATCGAGGCCGAGCGGTGACCCGCCATGCGCCACAGCTGGCGCACTAGTTCGACGCTCGAGGTCTTGCCGTTGGTCCCGGTCACCGCGACGACGGTTTCGGGGTAAGGCGCGAAGAACCGCGCGGCGAGCCCGGCGAACCGCCGCCGCGGCTCGGCGTCGGCGAGGTGGACCGCGCCCTCGACCTTGGCTTGCGGCCGGGCGACCACCGCCAGCGCGCCGCGCTTGACCGCGTCGGGGATGAAATCCTCGCCGTTGAAGCGGCTGCCGGTGAAGGCGCCGAAGATGCAGCCGGGCGCGACCTTGCGGTGATCGAGCGCGAAGCCGGTCACGGTCGATTCGTCATCGCTGCCGGCGAGTTCGCCCAGGCGCATGGCGATCAGTGCTCCGCTTTGTCGTGCACGAACGGCAGCACTTCGGCCATGTTCGGCTCGCGGTGCTTGTCGGGACGGACGCCGAGCATCGGCGCGATCCGGCTGACCGCGACCGAGAACGCCGGGCCGACGTTCCACGCGGCGGTATGGAAACCATAGGTCTCGGCGGTCGCTTTGGGTTCGTCGAGCATCATCACCATGACATAGCGCGGCTCGTCCATCGGGAACACGCCGGCGAAGGTCGTGACCACCGCGGTCGAGGTGTAATGGCCGTTGAGGATTTTTTCCGCGGTCCCGGTCTTGCCGCCGACACGATAGCCCGGCGCATCGGCCTTGCGCCCGGTGCCGTCGGTCACCACCAGCCGCAATAGCGCGCGCATCTTGTAGCTGGTGTCCTCGGTAAACACGCGGTGGCCGGCGCCGACCGGGTGGTTGCGGTCGACCTTCAAGATCGTTGCGGGGTGGAACACGCCGCCGTTGAACAGGGTAGCGTAACCGGTCGCGAGGTGGAGCGGCGTGACCGCGATGCCGTGGCCGTAGCCGACCGTCATCGTTTCGATCTGGTTCCAGTTGGCGCCCGGGGTCAGGGTGCGCCCGCGCTCCTTCAATTCGACCTGGACCGGGCCGAGGAAGCCCATCTTCTTGAGGAACGCCTTTTGCCGCGTCGGCCCGACCTGGTCGGCGATCTGGGCGGTGCCGATGTTCGAGCTTTCCTTCATGATCTCGGCCACCGAGCAGGCGCGGCCGAACGGGTGGGTGTCGTGGATCACGCGGTTGGCGACGTGCAGTTCCTGCGGGCAATTGTACATCTTGCCGAACGACTTGATGATGCCCGAATCCATCGCCATCGCCACCGTGAACGGCTTGAACGTCGAGCCAAGCTCGTAGACGCCGAGGGTGGCGCGGTTGAAACGGGCGGCGTCGCTGCCCTGCCCGGCGACATTGGGGTTGAGCTGCGGCAGCGATGTCATCGCCAAAATCTCGCCGGTATGGACGTCCATCACCACGCCCGCCGCGCCGATCGCCGAGTAAGTGCTCATCGCCCCGCCGAGCTCATGTTCGAGCGCTTGCTGGATGCGGCTGGAGATCGACAGGGTCAGCGGGACGCCGCGCTGGGCCGGGTCGGACAGGCGCTCGTCGAGGGCGCGCTCGATCCCGGCGGTGCCGTGGCCGTCGATGTCGGTCCAGCCCAGGACATGAGCGGCGAGCGACGTCTGCGGATAGAGGCGGTCGGGCTCACGCTCCAATGCCATGCCGGGCTCGCCGAGCACGTTGATCGCCGCCACCAATTGCGGCGCGGCGCGGCGGCGGAGGTAGAAGAACGGCCGGCCGGAGACCAGCATGGCATGATATTGGGCGGCGTCGCGCTCGGGCATAAGCACCGCCAGCTTGCGGGCGAGGTCGAGCTTGTCGCCGATCACTTTGCCCGGCTGCAGCGCGATCGTCCAGGCGTCGATCGTCCGCGCCAGCGGCTGGCCGTCGCGGTCGACGATGTCACCGCGCTCGGGGGTCAGGCTGATCGCCATGCCCTTGCGCCCGGCATGATCGCCGAACGCGGCGAGGTAGACCAGGCGGAAGACGATGACGGCAATGATGAAACCATAAACGAGCAGGCCGATCATCAGCCGCTGGTGCATCAGCGCGAGCAGCTTGCGCCGCTGTCCGACGAGGCGGAGCCGCTCGGGCCGTGCGACGAGAGCGGGCGTCTGGACATTCATCAGGGCGAACCGGGTTCCTTGGCGTTGCGCTTGGCGGTGGTGCCGCTGCCTTTGGCCTTCGCCGCGCCGCTCGGCAAGGCCGCCAGCGGATCGGCCGTCGCGGTTTTGACCGGCTTCGTCGCAGGCGCCTTCCTGGGCACGGCGACGGTCGCGGAAGCAACCTCAACCTTGGCGGCTCTCGGCGCGGCCGGTGCCGGGGACGCGCGGGTGTAGGACGCGACGTGCATCATGTCGGTCGCGCTTTTCGACGCGGGCGGCGGCGCCGCGCCGCTGTCATCGGTTGCGGCGGCGGGGGCCGGCGCCGACTGACGCGGCAGCGACGCCAGCACCACCGGCGCGTCAATCGCCGGCCGGGTTTCGGGCTTGACCAGGGTAGCGAGCTGATAGCCGCTATAGACGAACTGGTCGGCGGTCGGCGCCGACAGCTGGATCGCCTTGACGTTCCACCGCTCGAGCTGGGCGAGCCGGCCACGCGTGCCGATCTCGGTCTCGAGCAGGCGGATATCGCGCTGGGCGAGGACGATACTGGTTTCGACCCCCTCCAGCTCGGCGCGTTCGGAGGCGACGCGCAGACTGATGAGGTAACAGCCGAGCGCCGCGGTGGCGACGGCACCGGTCATGATCACCGATCGAAATCCATGCGCGCTCATGCGGCTTTCTCCTGGTCCCACGCGGGCGCCGGCGTCCGGACTGCGGTTCGCAGCCGGGCCGAGCGCGCGCGCGGGTTTCGGGCTAGCTCGGCCTCGGACGGCGAGACCGGCTTGGCGACTTGTTCGAAGCTTGGGGCGGGGCCGGGGGCGGCCAGCGGGCGATGGCGCGATCCGGCCGGCGTGGCCCCGCTGCGGGTCCTCAGAAACTGTTTGACGATGCGGTCCTCAAGGCTGTGGAACGTCACCACCGCCAGCCGGCCGCCGGGGCGCAGCGACTGCTCGGCCGCGCGCAAGCCGGCTTCGAGCTCGTCAAGTTCGGCGTTCAAGTGGATGCGGATCGCCTGGAACGTCCGCGTCGCCGGGTCGCTCTTCATGCCCGCGTGATGGCCGAGCGCCTTGCGGATTACCGCGGCCAGTTCGGCGGTGCGGGTCAGCGGCCGCGCGGCGACGATCGCCCGGGCGACGGTGCGCGCCCTCGGCTCCTCGCCATACAGCTTGATGACCCGCGCAATCTCCGCCTCGTCGGCCGAGTTGAGGAAATCGGCGGCAGTCTCGCCCGACTGGCTCATGCGCATGTCGAGCGGGCCGTCGTTGGAGAAAGAAAAGCCGCGGTCGGCCTGGTCGAGCTGCATCGACGACACGCCGATATCCATCGTCACGCCGTCGACCGGCAGCAGGTCGCGCTCCGCCAGCGCCGCTTGCATCCGGCTGAAGCGCTCCTCGATCAGCGTCAGTCGGGGATCCGGGACGAGTGCCGGGCCATTGGCGATCGCGTGCGGGTCGCGATCGAGGCCGATCACTCGTCCCGCCCCCGCTCCGAGCAGGGCGCGGGTGTATCCCCCTGCTCCGAAGGTGGCGTCGACGATCGTGTCGCCCGCGGCGATGGCGAGCCCGGCGACGACTTCATCGAGCAGGACCGGGACGTGCGGTGCGGTTGCGGCGGCGGCGGCGGCGGAAAGGTCGCTCACAGCCCGCGCTCCTCAAGCCGGAAGCGGGCGATGTCCTTCATGTCGTCGGGGATGTTAGGGTCGGCCAGGAACAGCTTGGGGTTCCAGATCTGGAACGTCTCGCCGACGCCGATGAACAGCGCCATGTCCTCAATCTGTCCCTTGCGGCGCATCATTGTCGGGAGGACGACGCGGCCCGAGCTGTCGTAAGGCACTTCCTCGGTCGCGCCGAACGCCATCATCGTGCGCCGGGCATAGTCGAGGTCGGCGGCGGGATCGGTTTCCTGCTTTTCGGCGAGCCGCTCGAGCTTGGCATGCTTCAAGGCGGCGTAGGCGGGGTCGTAGGCGGACAGCGCGGGGAAGGCGTCATGCTTGGCAAGGACGATGGTGCGGGCGTCGCCGCGGCGCTCGATCACCTGGCGCAGGAAGGCCGGCACGGAGACGCGCCCCTTGGCGTCGACCCCGTTCAAAGCACTGCCCTGAAACAGATGCTCCAATGCCACGCTTCCACTCCGCCCGGCGCGGGCACAGCTCTCCGGCCCTGGGTGCGCGACATCGTCGTGCGCCCGACGCAATTTGCGTGATGAACCGGATTGCCCCGCGCTTCCGGCAATGTTGGTAACTCAACACGGCGCGGGATACAATGGGTTTTCATGCCATATCATGGGAATTCATGCCCAGTGGCGGAAATCAGCGACTTTTACTCGTGCGGTCGGCGCGCTGTTCCTGTCCCGTTCTTGGGGAGCGGCTTGTGGATAACCCTGTTGATCGCAAGCGGGATGCTAGATTCGGGAAGAATCAGCGGCCCGTGGCCAGCGCCGTGAGTTCGCGGTCGAGCAGGTCGAGGTTGTGCGCGCGCCCGGCGTCGCCGCCCCCGACGTTGAGGAAGTCGGAATCGGCAATGATCGTCACGTGTCCGCGGCCGATCGCGCAACGGGCGATGAACCCGCCCGCGTCGAGCCTGCAACTGCCCTTGGCCTCGAGTTTCAGCACGCCGGGGCTGTGGGTGCCGATCGAGGCGCCGCCAACCTGTATCGTCGCCGAGCCATCGGGCCTCGGCCCGTCGAGCGCCAGCCCCCAATGCGCCAGCAGGCCGGTGTCGGCGAACGCCGGCGGCGGACGCAGCGAGTCGCCAAGCGGGCGACTGCTCGGCCAGTCGAGCTTGGGATCGGCGAGCAGCAGGAGGTGCCCCCCACTCCGCACCCAGCGGTCGAGCTCGACCAGCAACTCAGCCGGCTGCGCCCGCGGGTGGGCCATCAGCAGTAGCCGCTGCCCGCTGAGGCTGGCGCGTTCGGCGGCGCCGATCGGCTTCACCGTATAATGCGCCTCCAGCCACTGGCCGGCGGGCGATGGCGCCTGATTGAGGCCGAACGATTCGCCGAACAGCAACGGCAGGCTGGTGATGAGCAGCAGTGGCGGGCGATCAGCGGGCACACTGGGATCGGGCACGTTGGAATGGCGCGGTATCAGCGCCAGCGCTGCCCCGGCGACACCGATTGCCAATATGGCGAGGATCGCTGGGCGGCGCTTCACTTGGCCGGTTTGGCGGCCTTGGCGGCGGCGGTCTTGGCGGCGGCGGATTTGGCCGCCCGGCCGGCGATATCGTCGCCCGGAGTCTGGCCCGGCGCAGCGCCGATTTCCGCCAGCGGTTCATTGGGCCCGGCCGATTCGTTGGGCAGCGCGACATTGGCCGCCGCGCCCTCCCCGTCATTGCCCGAGCGGCTGATCGCGGTGCCCAGCAGGACGAGCAGGAACACGAACGCCAGGCCGGTCAGGCCGATGCGAATGCGCCGTTGCGGCTCTTGGTTTCGGTCCCCCAGCATCGCCGCTTAGCCTATGCCCGGCGGGCGGGGGATGCAAACCGCCTCTTGACGGCGCTGGCGGCGACCGCGAAGAGCAAGCCCATGACCTACCGCACCATCGCCATCGCCGCGCTTGCCGCAACCGCCCTGATCGGTTGCAGCAAGAAGAACCACACCATCGTTGCCGACACCGCCGGCGACCGCAACACGCCGGCCAGCGCGCCGATCGACCCGGCCTCGCTGCCGCCGGCAATCGTCGCCAGCAAGATCTACCGCTGCAAGGACAACCATCTGATCTACATCGACTGGCTGGCGGACAATCTGTCGGCCAATGTGCGCACCGAAAAGACCGGCGCCGCGACCCTGGTCAAGGCCCCTGCCGCGGGCAAGGCGATGGTCAGCGACAGCGGCCATTCGCTGACCGGCAGCGCAACCGGATCGTCGATCAGCATCACCTTGCCCGGCGGCGGGTCGGAGAGCTGCAAGGCCTGAAGCCCCCGTCAACGCCAACAAATCACCCCCGGCGCGCCGTCGCCGGGGGTTTTTTTATGCCCGCCCCGCCGCTAGAGGCCAGCCCATGACCAACCAGCCGAGCATCAGCGCGGAGGTCGTCGCCGAGCACGGCCTCGCCCCCGACGAATATCAGCGCATCCTCGTCGCATTGGGGCGCGAACCCAACCTCGTCGAGCTCGGCATCTTCTCGGTCATGTGGTCGGAGCATTGCAGCTACAAAAGTTCGCGTTTCCATCTCAAGAAACTGCCGACCGAGGCGCCGTGGGTGATCTGCGGCCCGGGCGAGAATGCCGGGGTCATCGACATCGGCGACAACCAGGCGGCGATCTTCAAGATGGAGAGCCACAACCACCCGAGCTACATCGAGCCCTACCAGGGCGCGGCGACCGGGGTCGGCGGCATATTGCGCGACGTCTTCACGATGGGCGCGCGGCCGATCGCCAATCTCAACGCGCTCCGCTTCGGCCGGCCCGACCACCCCAAGACGCGGCACCTGGTGGCGGGAGTCGTCGCCGGCATCGGCGGCTACGGCAATTGCGTCGGCGTGCCGACCGTCGGCGGCGAGGTCAATTTCGATAGCGCCTACGACGGCAACATCCTTGTCAACGCGATGACCGTCGGGGTCGCGGCCCAGGACAAGATCTTCTATTCGGCGGCGTCGGGCGTCGGCAATTCGATCGTCTATGTCGGCTCCAAGACCGGCCGCGACGGCATCCACGGCGCGACCATGGCGAGCGCCGATTTCTCCGAGGATTCCGAGGAAAAGCGTCCGACCGTCCAGGTCGGTGATCCGTTCACCGAAAAACTCCTCATCGAGGCTTGCCTCGAGCTGATGGCGTCGGACGCGATCGTCGCCATCCAGGACATGGGCGCGGCTGGCCTCACCTCCTCCTCGGTTGAAATGGCGAGCAAGGGCGGCGTCGGCATCCGCCTCGACATGAACGCCGTCCCCTGCCGCGAGGACGGCATGACACCGTATGAGATGATGCTGTCGGAGAGCCAGGAGCGGATGCTCATGGTCCTTAAGCCCGGCCGCGAAGAGTTCGCCGAAGCGATCTTCAGGAAGTGGGAGCTCGACTTCGCGGTCATCGGCGAAGTCACCGATACCGGGCATATGGTGCTCGACTGGAATGGCGAGACGGTGTGCGACATCCCCTTGGGCCCGCTCGCCGACGAAGCGCCGTTGTACGAGCGCCCGTTCACCCGCACCCCGCCCCCGGCGCCGCTGACCGACATTCCGCAATCGACCGACATCGCCGCCGACTTGCTCAAGCTGATGGCCAGCCCGGCGATCGCCAGCCGCCGCTGGATCTGGGAGCAATATGACAGCCAGGTCGGCGCCGACACGGTCTCGATCGGCGGCGACGCCGCGGTGGTCCGCGTCCACGGCACCCAAAAAGCGCTGGCGATGACCACCGACTGCACCCCGCGCTATTGCTTCGCCGACCCCCACGAGGGCGGCAAGCAGGCCGTCGCCGAAGCCTATCGCAACCTCTGCGCGGTTGGCGCCCGGCCGTTGGCGATCACCAATTGCCTCAACTTCGGCAACCCCCAGCGGCCCGAAATCATGGGGCAGATCGTCGGCTGCCTCGAAGGCATGAGCGAAGCCTGCATCGCCCTCGACATGCCGATCGTGAGCGGCAACGTCAGCCTCTACAACGAGACCAAGAACGACGACGGCACCGGCAGCGCCATCCTCCCCACGCCGGCGATCGGCGCGGTCGGGGTGCTTGAGGATTGGGAGAAGAGCGCGACGATTGGGTTCAAGGCGGAGGGTGAGACGATCGTCCTGATCGGTCATTCGGACAGTCACGTCGGCCAATCGCTATGGCTCGATCAATGTCACGGCCGCCGCGACGGGGTCCCGCCGCCGGTCGACCTCGCCGCCGAGCGGCGCGCCGGGGAATGCGTCCGCCAGTTGATCGCGGGCGGCCTGGTCAGCGCGGTCCACGACTGCTCCGATGGCGGCGCCGCCATAGCGCTCGCCGAAATGGCGCTGGCCGGGAACATTGGCCTGGCGATGACCGTCGTCGAGCAAATCCCCAATTCGGCCGCGATCCTGTTCGGCGAGGACCAAGGCCGCTACGTCGTCACGACCACGAACGCCGAGGCCGTCCGCGCCGCCGCCAACGCCGCGCAATTGTTCGCGGTGGGCATTGGCACGACCGGCGGCGATGCCCTCACGTTCGACCTCGTCGGCCGCGGCGGCAAGCAATCGGCGACCCTCGCCAACCTCCGCGCCGCGCATGAAGGCTTCTTCCCCACCCTGATGGGCGCAGACGCGGCATTAGCCTAAAATCCTCCCTGCCGCTTTGCGGTGGGGAGGGGGACCGCCAGCGAAGCTGGTGGTGGAGGGGCCAGCTTCCATCGCTGCATGGCCCCTCCGTCACTCGCTGCGCGAGCGCCACCTCCCCGTCGCTTCGCGGCAGGGAGGGAAAGGCGTAAGACAGTCCCGATGAAAGCGACCGCCAACGCCATGCGCTCGTCGCGCCGTGGGAGACGCCAGCCCTCCTTGCCCGAGGCGCGGTTGTGGCGATACTTGCGGGGGTCGCCAGGCGGCGTCCGCTTCCGACGTCAACACGCGATCGGGCCTTATGTCGCGGACTTCTACTGCCCGGCGATCAAGCTTGTCATCGAGGTTGACGGGCTATCCCACGACCTGGGCGACCGACCCGCGCGTGACACTCAGCGCGACCTTTACCTGCATTCGTTAGGCCTGCACGTCCTCCGCATCCCCGCGCTCGACGTCCTCCGCGACGCGGCGACGGTCGCCGAGGGGCTCGTCCGCCTGGCCGCGCAATAGCCATTCGTCGAAAAATTCGCGACGTCGGCGTGTTATTTGCCTAAAACACCCGGCAAGGGGAATCGCATGACCGCTGAAGCTACCACTGCCGCGCGCCGCATATTGTCGCTCGACGTCATTCGCGGCATCGCGGTGATGGGCATTTTTTCGGTCAATGTGATCGATTTCGCGCTGATCCAGCAGGCCTATCTGAACCCCGCCGCGGCCGGCGGGGCGCACGGCGCCGACCTTGGGCTGTGGCTGGCCAACCACGTCCTCATCGACGAAAAGATGCGCACCTTGTTCTCGATCCTGTTCGGCGCCTCGACCATGCTGGTCATCGACCGCGCCAAGGCCAAGGGCGAAAGCGCCCTGCGCGTTCACTTCGGGCGGATGGGCGCGCTGCTGCTGCTCGGCCTGATGCATTTCTACCTGATCTGGGTCGGCGACATTTTGGTCAGTTATGCCATCGCCGGGATGGTCGCCTACCGAATGGTTCGGCGCCAACCGAGGACGCAGCTGATCTTGGCGGCCGTTCTGCTGACGCTCGGCACGGCGCAATTCACCGCCGGCAGCTGGCAATTCTACAGCCTGGAGCACAAGGTCGCGGCGCACACCGCGACCGCCAAGGAAATCAAAAGGTGGGACGGCATGCGCCATTTCTCGGTGCCCAACCCGGCCAAGGCAAAAGACGCGACCGAGACGCTGCGCAGCGCCTGGCCCGAGCGCACCGTCCGCCGCTTCGACAAGGAGAAGTTCCAGCCGCTAGGGGGCGCCCTCGCCTTCCTGCCCGAGACGCTCGGGCTGATGCTGCTCGGCATGGCCGGCTTCCGCAGCGGCTTCCTCACCGGTGACTGGCCGCGGCGGACCTATGCCAAGGTTGCCGCGGGCGGCCTCGCGATTGGCGTGCTATTCTCTTTGGCGACGGGGCTCAGCCTGGTGTCGCTCGGCTTCCCGCCGTGGCTGCTGCTCGGCGCCAATTACGGCTTCGGCCTGCCGGCGCATGTCGCGATGGCATTGGGCTATGCGTCGCTGATCATGCTGGCGATGCGCCCCGGCGGCTGGCTGACCACGCGCATCGCCGCGACCGGGCGGGCGGCGTTCAGCAACTACCTCGGCACCAGCATCATCGCCTCGCTGATCTTCTACGGCGACGGGCTGGCGCTGTTCGGCCATCTGTCGCGCTTCCAGGCGTGGGCGGTGGCGGTGCCGGGGATGTGGCTGCTGATGCTGGCCTGGTCGAAGCCGTGGCTCGACCGCTTCAACTACGGCCCGTTCGAATGGGTGTGGCGCAGCTTCGCCCGGTGGCAGCTGCAGCCGATGCGGAAGCGGGCCGGCGCAACCAGCGCGCCGGTGACGGCCTAGATCCGCCCGAAACCCTGGTTGGCGACCTTCTTGCCGAACCCGCCGGCCGGCGGGGCGGCGCGAGTCAGGAGCGGGTTGACCGCCTTGTCGAACATCTCGATGGTGGTGTTGAACATCCGCCGCAGCGCGACGACTTCGGGCACCAGTTCGTCGGGGAAGCGGTGAGTCTCGATGCACGAGCGCGCGACTTCCTCGATCTTCTCGGCGATCGCGGCCAGCGGCTCGGCCCCGAACTGGCGCGCTTCGCCCTTCAGCGTATGCGCCGGAATGACCAGAGCGACGGTGTTCTGCTCGCGCATCGCGGCCTCGATCTGGGCCACGCTCTTGGCGCCATCTTCATGAAAATAGCCGAGGATTCGAATGAAGCCGGGGCCGAGCTCGGCGCGCGTCTTTTCAAAATACACCCAATCGACGATGTCGGTGCTGTCGTCGGGGTATGCGCCGTCGTCCACTATGCCGCTCCATGCCCCCGGGAGGGAGGCGTCAATCCACCCCCCTCGTCTACCGCCAAAGGGTAAAGAGGGAGTTATGATCGCTTTTCGTCGAACGGGTTTTTGGGCGCCCGCAATGTCAGGCGCAGCGGGACCGGGCCAAGCCCCAGTTCGCGGCGCATCGAATTGAGCAGATAGCGCTGATAGCTGACCGGCAGTTGATCGACCCGCGTGCCGAAGATGACGAAGCTCGGCGGGCGCGCCTTGACCTGGGTGATGTAGCGCAGCTTGACCCTTTTGCCGCCCGGCGCCGGCGGCGGGTTGGTTTCGATCGCGCGTTCGAACCAGCGGTTGAGTTCGCCGGTGGTGACCCGCCGCGACCAGTTCTTGCGGACCTCGATCGCGGCGGCAATCAACTGGTCGATGCCCTTGCCGGTCTTGCCCGAGACGGTCATCAGCGGCACGCCCTTGAGCTGGCTCAAACCCTCGTCCAGGGCCGCCTTGACCCCGTTGAACAACGCCGAGGCGCCTTCGGCGACGTCCCATTTGTTGAGGGCGATGACGAGAGCGCGGCCTTCCTGCAGCACCTGGTCGGCGATCTTCAAATCCTGCACTTCGAGCCCGCGGGTGGCGTCGAGCAGCAGCACCACGACCTCGGCATGGTCGATCGAGCGCTTGGTGTCCCACACCGACAATTTTTCGAGCTTGTCCTCGACCTTGGCGCGCTTGCGCATGCCGGCGGTGTCGACCAGCCGGACGGCGTGGGTGACCCCATCCTTGTCGGTCCACTGCCAGTCCATGGTGATCGAATCGCGGGTGATGCCGGCCTCGGGCCCGGTGATCATCTGTTCCTCGCCGAGCATGCGGTTGACCAGGGTCGACTTGCCGGCGTTGGGCCGCCCGACGATCGCCAGCTTCAACGGGCCGTTTTCGGGATCCTCCTCGGGCTCCGGCTCGGCGCCTTCCTCGCGCTCGATGAATGGGCGCAGCGCCTCGAACAAATCGACCAGCCCTTCGCCATGCTCGGCCGACAGCGCGAACGGTTCGCCCAGGCCGAGCGCATAGGCCTCCAGCCGCCCGGTCTCGCCGGCGGTGCCCTCGGCCTTGTTGGCGGCGACGACCACCGGGGTCGCCTCGCTCCGCAGCCAGCGACCAATCTCCTCGTCGAGCGGGGTCAGGCCTTCGCGCCCGTCGATCAGGAACAAGGCGACGTCGGCGTCGCGCACCGCCGCTTCGGTCTGCGCGCGCATCCGCCCGGGCAGGCTGTCGGGGTCCTCATCCTCGAACCCGGCGGTGTCGATGATCTTGAATTCCAGGCCGAGCAGATGGCCCTCGCCCTCGCGCCGGTCGCGGGTCACGCCGGGGCGGTCGTCGACCAGCGCCAGGCGCTTGCCGACCAGTCGGTTGAACAGGGTCGATTTGCCGACGTTGGGACGGCCGACGATCGCGACGGTGGGCTGGGACATGGCGCCGCCCCTGCCCGCCCCCCGGCGATGCGTCAACCTTGGCGCGGCGGCACCCGGCTTAGCGGAAGGCGGTGATCCGCCCGGCGTCGCTGAGCAGATAGAGCATCCCGCTAGCCACCACCGGCTGGAAGCGGACGCCCGAATCGACCCGCGTCGTGGTCTGGATGTCGCCAGTCGCCGGGTTGACGTTGAACACCCCGCCCTCGCTGTTGGCGAGGATCAGACGGCCGCCGGCCAGCACCGGGCCGGCATAGAAGATCGGGCCGGTTTCCTTCTTGCCGTTGCGCCATTGCGGCAGCTGGCTGATCCAGCGGATCTTGCCGGTCATGCGCTGCACCGCGACCACCTGGGCCTTGTCGTTGACGGCAAAGATCCAGTCGCCCGCGACCCATGGCGTGGCGATGCCGGCCATGTTGATTTCCCACACCCGCTGGCCGGAGTTGAGGTCGAGCGCGACCATCCGTCCGCCCTGGCCGAGCGCATAAGCGAAATTGCCTTCGATCACCGGATCGGCGTCGATGTCGCTGAGCGATGCGACCCCGGTCGAGATGGTCGTGCGCGACAAGGCGTCCTGCCACACCATGCGGCCATTCTCGTAGCGATAGGCGTTGAGCTCGCCCGACGAGAAGCCGGCCACGACCGTGCCACGCGATGCCGCCGGCGAGCCGGTGCCGAACACGCCGGCGATCTCGAGCGAGGCGGCGTTCGACCAGTTGGTCTTGCCGTCGGCGGTCTTGAGCGAGAAGATCTGGTTGTCCTGGCTCATCACATAAATCGTGTCGCCATCGAGCGTCGGGGCGCCGCGCAACGGACCCGCCGGCTGCACCGTCCACACGATCGCGCCGGTCGCCGCGTCGAGCGCCGCGACATGGCCAAGCCCGTTGGTGGCATAGACCCGCGACGCGTCGGCCGCGACTCCGCCGCCGAACAGCGAGGCGTTGTTGCCCTTCTCGGTGCCGAACTGGACCGACCACAAGGCCTGGCCGGTGGCGGCGTCGAACGCGCGCACGGTCGACGTGGTGTCGATGGTGAACAATTTGCCGTTGGCGACGACCGGGCCGCCGCCAAGCCGCTGCGCCTTGCCGGTGCCCTGGCCGACCGAGGCGGTCCACGCCTGGCCGAGCGACGTCCCGAGCGCGACCTGGCCGATCGACTTTGAGGGGTTGCCGCCCGACTGACCCCAATCGGCGTTGGCGACGGCTGGCGGCAGGACCATCGGCAGCGCCGCGGTCTCGTCGTCGACCGTCATCTCCAACTCGTTGACCAGCACCGACACGCGGTCGCCGACGGTCGGGGTCGGCTTCTTGCCCTTGCCGATCAGGCTGCAGCCCGAAACCAGGCTGGCGGCGATCATCGCGGCGGTGATGGTCTTGAGGGTTCGGTTCATGGTGGGACGGATCCTATTGGGCGGTGGCGGGCAGCAACCCGTCCGACGACGGAAGGGAGGCGCTGGCATCGACGCCGAGCGAGCCGGCGACCTGCACGGCGCGGCTGCGCAAGCTTTCGGGGACATCCTTGTCGGCGGCGATCTTGGCGAACAATTGCGCCGCGGCATTCTTCTGCCCCTTGGCGAGCAGGGCCATGCCGGTCATCTCCCCGGCGCTGCCGAAGAAGGCGTTGCCGGGCTGCGCCAGCGGCTGCAGCCGGGTGATCACTTCGTCGGGCTTGAGGCTGTCGAAGTCGACCGCCGTGCCGCGCACCAAAGCGACGTCGCGATAGGGCTGGGCCAACCCCTTGTCGGCGGCGATCCCGGCATAAATGGCCGAGGCCGCCTTGCGGTCGCCCTTCTGCAGCGCGAGCACGGCGTTGGCCAGCCGGGCGCTGGCCGAGACACCGTCGGCGCCGGATTTGGACAAGATGTCGAGCTTGGCCCGGGCCGCCGCGTCATTGCCGTCGCCGATATCGCCCAGCGCGACCGACAATTGCTCGGTGTCGGCCTCGGCCGCCTTGCGCTGGCGATCCTGCCAGAACAAATAGCCGCCGACCGCGAGCAGGAACAACAACGCCGCGCCGATCGCCAGATTGGCATATTTGCGGGCCGCGTCGCGGACCTGGTCGCGGCGCAGATTTTCATCGACTTCGCGCAGGAAGCTCTCAGCCGAGTCTGGGGGAAGCGCCAAGTTTATCCTCGTCAATCAGTGGGGGCGGCGGGCATGAACAGGCTTCATCCCCCACCCCGGATGAACAAAAGCTGGCACCCTCTAGCGCGGCGGCGGCCAAAGGCAAAGGGGCGAGCAAAAGCGCCGCCCCGCGGGATGATGGAAGGGGGGCGCCAGGGATCGGCGCCCGGCCGCGGCTACAGCGCGCTGCCAAGGCTGTTGTCGAAGTTGGCGTAGCTCGACTCGACCTTGCTGCCGAGGCTCTGGAAGGCGCCGAGCGCGGCCACCGAAATGAGCGACGCGACCAGCGCATATTCAATCGTGCCGACGCCGCGCTTGTCGTTCAGCAGTTTCCCGAAAATACGCATACCCTGACTCCTGTTACTGGGGAGCGGCGGCTTAAGCCCGGCGCGCGGCGCCGCGCCACGTGCGGGAATGAGCCGTATCGGATCGGGACAAGCTCAGCCTTTCGGGCGGTAGGTCTGGTCCTGGGTCGGGAAGGCGCGGGACCGCACTTCGCCGGCGTAACTCGCCGCCGCGTCGCCGATGCGCGTGGCGAGGTCGTCGTAGCGTTTGACAAATTTCGGCGTGCGCTCGAACAGGCCGAGCATGTCTTCGGTGACCAGCACCTGGCCGTCGCAATTGACCGAGGCGCCGATGCCGATGGTCGGGATCGGGATTGCCGCGGTCAGCTCGTCGGCGATCGATTCCAGCACGCCCTCGACGACGATGCAGAACGCCCCCGCATCGGCCACCGCCTTGGCATCGCCGACAATCTTCCTGGCCTCGGCGTCGCTGCGGCCGCGCGCGCCATAGCCGCCGAGCACATTGACCGCCTGCGGGGTCAGCCCGACATGGCCGATCACCGGGATGCCGCGCGCGGTGAGGAAGGCGATGGTCCCTGCCATCGCTTCGCCGCCCTCCAGCTTGACCGCCGCGCAGCCGCTTTCCTTCATCACCCGGCTGGCCGAGGTGAAGGCTTGCTCGGGCGACCCTTCGTAGCTGCCGAACGGCATGTCGACCGCGACCA
>JBDSRV010000066.1:0-42507 GCA_039929125.1 Sphingomicrobium sp. | reverse complement strand
TCGCGCACCGCGGCCTCGACGAAGCGCGCCGCCTCGAGGCTGGTCAGGCGGTCCTTGGTCTGCGACTGGAAATGCGGGTTGCGGATGAACACGCTGAGCATCAGCTCGACGCCGTTCATGACATCGTCGGCGGTGATGTCCTTGGCCTTTTTCTGGCCGACCAGGTCGCCGAACGCGCGCACGCCCTTGGTCAGCGCCGCGCGCAGGCCCGCTTCATGCGTCCCGCCGTCCGGGGTCGGGATGGTATTGCAATAATAGGATTCGTTGCTGCCCTCGCTCCACAGCGGCCAGGCGACCGCCCATTCGGCCGCGCCCTGGCTGTCGGGGAAATCCTGCCGCCCGGCGAAGGCGGGGGAGCTGACGCATTCGCGCTCCCCAAGCTGCTCCCGCAAATGATCGGCGAGGCCGCCGGGGAACTGGAAGGTGGCGGTTTCGGGGACCTGCGCCGAGGCGAGGCTGGGGTCGCAGCGCCAGCGAATCTCGACCCCGGCGAAGAGATAGGCCTTGGATCGCGCGAGCTTGTACAATCGCTCGGGGTTGAAGGCGGCGTCGTCGCCGAAAATGGTCGGGTCGGGGACGAAGCTGACGCTGGTGCCGCGGCGGTTGGGGGCGGCACCGACTTCCTCGAGCGGGCCGGTCGCGACGCCGCGCGCAAAAGCCTGGCGATAGAGCGTCTTGTCGCGCGCCACTTCGACGATGGTTTCGGTCGACAGGGCATTGACGACGCTGACCCCGACGCCGTGAAGCCCGCCCGAGGTCGAGTAAGCCTTGCCCTCGAACTTCCCGCCCGAGTGGAGCGTGGTCATGATCACTTCGAGCGCCGACTTGCCGGGATATTTGGGGTGGGCGTCGACCGGGATGCCGCGGCCGTTGTCGGTCACCGTCAGCCGGTTGCCCGGATCGAGCGTGACCTCGATTCGGTTGGCGTGGCCCGCGACCGCCTCGTCCATCGAATTGTCGATGACTTCGGCGGCGAGGTGATGGAGCGCGCGCTCGTCTGTGCCGCCGATGTACATGCCCGGGCGGCGGCGGACAGGCTCCAGCCCTTCGAGCACCTCGATCGCCGAGGCGTCGTAGCTGTCGCGGGCGGCGGGGGCGGCGGGGGAAGCGAAAAGGTCTGACATTTAGGGATGGCTATACGGGGGAGATTCCGCCCGTGCCAAGCGAATGGTTGTCAGCGAAGTCGAAATAAGTTATAACGTCCGTATGAACAAGCCACTCAAACTCATTCCGATCGGAAATTCGACGGGCGCAGTGTTTCCAAAGGAAATGCTTGCGCGTTTGCGCGTTGATCGCGGTGACCAACTCTTCGTTAGCGAAGCGCCGGACGGTAGCTACCGAATTGGTGCCTATGATCCCGAGTTCGCCCGCCAGATGGATTTGACCGAGACGATCATGCGCGCGGATCGCGAAATCCTGCGCGTCCTCGCGAAATGAGTGACTGGAAATGGATCGCCTCTTCGGTTGCATCAGCGGTTCATGATCGACAGCTAGCCGAACACGGCGGCCCAACTGGCGTGCGCGACGAAAACGCCCTGGAATCAGCACTAGCCCGACCCCAGAATCTGGCCGCTTACGGCGAACCCGACGCACCCCACCTAGCCGCGGCAATCGCGTACGGCATTGCACGCAATCACCCGTTTATCGACGGCAACAAGCGGACTGCATGGGTACTCGCGCGCCTGTTCCTCGCGGCCAATGACGTGAAACTGAACTTCGATCAGCAGGAGGCCATTGCAACCATGCTCGCCCTGGCTGCCGGCGAACTGACCGAGGACGCGCTGGCCGACTGGTTTCGTGAGCGAATCCAGCCGGCCTAGTCGATTACCGTACCCGCGGGCCGCCGAACGGTAGCGGCGGGGGCGGGCGGCGGTCGCGGCGGGGCAGCTGGGCCTGATAGGCGACGCCGCAATGGTCGACGCAATAGGGATAGCCGGGGTTGGCGTCGCGGCCGCAGAAATGAAAGTCGGGCTCACCCGGATGGCCCATCGGCCAGCGGCAGATGCGGTCGTTGAGTTCGAGCAGCGACGTCTTGTCCGACACTTCGACCGACGGCTTGGCCGGGACCAGCCGGCGCGGCGGCGCGGGCGGGATCGGCGCCTGGGTGTCGCCGGGACCCTGGCGGATGAAGCCGCCGGGCCCGACCGAGCGATACTGGATGTTGGCCGGGTCGGTCTTCGACGTCGCCGGCACCGGGCGAACCGGCATGGCGTGCGGCGACGGGGTCGGCGCGGGCTTGGGGTCGGCGCGCGGCGCCTCCCGCGATGAAGCCGGCGCAGCGGCCTTGGGCTTGTCGGCCTTGGGCGCGGGCGCGACGCCAGCCTTGGCCGGGGCCTTCTTGGCTTTCTCCTCGCCCGGCTTGACCGGCGAGGGGCGCGATTCGAGGCCGAGGCGATGGGCCTTGCCGATCACCGCATTGCGGCTGACCCCGCCAAGATCGTCGGCGATCTGGCTGGCGGTGGAGCCGCTGGCCCACATCGCTTTCAAGCGGTCGATGCGCTCGTCGGTCCAGCTCATGAAATTCGATACTCCCGTATGTTGCGTGGCGCCGCCGCTGCCGATAGGCGATTGTCGCGTGAACGACCAGACTCCAGCTTGGATCGCCGCCGAACCCGGCAGGCCGACGCTCGAAGGCGTCAATTGGGGCGGCCTCAAGACCCTTTATATCAAGGAGGTCAGGCGGTTCTTCAAGGTGCAGCTGCAAACCGTGTGGGCGCCGGCCATCACGACCTTGCTCTACCTGGTCATTTTCACCGTCGCGCTCGGGCGCAGCGGGCGAATGGTGATGGGCGTGCCGTTCGCCGATTTCATCGCGCCGGGGCTGATCGTCATGGCGATGCTCCAGAACGCCTTCGCCAATTCGTCCTTCTCGCTCCTGGTCGGCAAGATGCAGGGGACGATTGTCGATTATCTGATGCCGCCCTTGTCGACCGGCGAGCTGATCGCCGGGCTGGTCGGGGCGTCGGTGACCCGCGCCTTCCTGGTCGGCGGGGCGGTGTGGCTGGTGATGAGCTTCTGGCCCGGTGTGCATGTCGGGCTGGCGCATCCCCTGGTGGCGTTGTGGTTCGGGCTGATGGGCGCGCTGATGCTGTCGTTCCTCGGCCTCATCACCTCGATTTGGGCCGACAAGTTCGACCATGCCGCGGCGGTCAGCAACTTCGTCGTTGCGCCTTTGTCGTTGCTGTCGGGCACCTTTTATTCGGTGACGCAGCTGACCCCCGCGTTCCGCGCGGCGAGCCATGCCAACCCGTTCTTCTATATCATCTCGGGCTTCCGCCACGGCTTCCTCGGCACCAGCGATTCGCCGGTCGTGGTCGGCGCGGTCGGGCTTTTGGTGCTGAACGTCGCGCTCGGCGCGATCTGCTACGCGCTGCTCCGGAGCGGGTGGAAAATCAAGAATTGAGCAAATTCAACGGCATCGGCAAATTGGGTCGGTGAACGAGGGATAACGGACGTGTTCAGGGTGCGAACAAGCGGCGACTCGTAGAAGGGGACATCAACGCTTCTCATGAAGGAGAGAGACGATGCGTAAGGTCCTTATTTCCGCCGCTTTGCTGGCGTCGAGCGTCGCGATTGCCGCGCCGGCCGCCGCCCAGTGGGCCCCGCAGCCGCAGGCCTATGGCTACCAGAACGGCTACGGCAACCAGAACGGCTACGGCTATCAGAATGGCTATGGCTACCAGAACAATTACGGCGCGGTGCGCTCGCTCCAGTCGCGGATCGCCCGGGTTCACGCCCAGATCCACCAGCTCGGCAATGCCCGCATGCTGTCACAGGGCGAGTTCATCGGCCTCAACCGGCAGGTCGACCAGCTCGAAGCGCGGCTGAACTGGGCCTCGCGCCGTGGCCTCGACCGTGGTGAAATCGCCAACATCGATCGCGGCATCCGACGCCTTGAATGGAGTGTGCAGCGCCAGGCGCGTGACGGGAACCGCAATTACGGCGACCATCATGCCAACCAGTACGGCTCCAACCAGTATGGCTATGGCCAGCAAGGCTATGCCCAGAACGGCAACGACCGCGACCGCGACGGCCGCGACGACCGCTACGAAGACGACCGTGGCAGTGACCACGACGACTAAGCGCGCCGGCCGCCAAGGTCAGTGACGCCAGAAGGAAGGGCGGGTCCGCGCAAGGATCCGCCCTTTTCTTTTGACCTTCAAAAGGGGGCGGCGGTATAGGCGCGGGCAGTGGCCGGGAGGCCGCCTATCTGCACTTTCAACGTCTCAAGGAATGCTACCCCATGGCCATCACGCCGCTCATGCCCGTCTATCCGCGCTGCGACGTCAGGCCGGTCAGGGGCGAGGGGGTGTTCCTCTATGGCGAGAAGGGCGAGCAATATCTCGACTTCGCCAGCGGCATTGCGGTCAACCTGCTCGGCCACGGTCATCCGCACCTGACGAAGGCGATCCAGGAACAAGCGGCGACGCTGGTCCACGTCTCCAACCTCTACGGCTCCCCCCAGGGCGAGAAGCTGGCCCAGCGGCTGGTCGACCTGACCTTCGCCGACACGGTGTTCTTTACCAATTCGGGCGCCGAGGCGGTCGAGTGCGCGATCAAGACCGCGCGCCGCTATCACCATGCCAAGGGCAACCCCCACAAGCATGACCTGATCACCTTCAGCAACGCCTTCCACGGGCGGACGATGGCGACGATCAGCGCGACCAATCAGGAGAAGCTGCGCGACGGCTTTGCGCCGTTGTTGCCGGGCTTCAAGGTGGTTGAGTTCGACGATCTCGAGGCGGCGCTGGCGGCGGTCGACGAGCACGCCGCCGGCTTCCTGGTCGAGCCGGTCCAGGGCGAAGGGGGCATCCGCCCGGCCAGCCAGGCCTTCATGAGCGGGCTCAGGAAGGCGTGCGACGACCATGACCTGATGCTGGTGCTCGACGAGGTCCAGTGCGGCATGGCGCGGACCGGAGCGCTTTACGCGCACGAGCATTACGGCATCACGCCCGACATCATGGCCTCGGCCAAGGGCATTGGCGGCGGCTTTCCGTTGGGCGCCTGCCTGGCGACCGAGAAAGCCGCGTCGGGCATGGTCGTCGGCACCCACGGGTCGACCTATGGCGGCAACCCGCTGGCGATGGCCGCGGGGCAAGCCGTGCTCGACATCGTCGCCAATGACGAATTCCTCGCCCACGTCCGGGCGATGGGCGACCGCTTGCGCGCGGCGCTCGAGCAGATGATCGGCAATCACGACCAGTTGTTCGACAGCGTCCGCGGCAAGGGGCTGATGCTCGGCCTCAAGATGAAGACCGACAGCCGGGCGTTCGTCGGCTGGCTGCGCGGGCAGGGGCTGCTGACGGTTGCCGCCGGCGACAATGTCATGCGCATCCTGCCGCCGCTGGTGATCGAGGAAGAGCATATCCGGATGTTCGTCGAGCGGCTGTCGGCGGCGGCCTCATTGTACGAAGTCCCGGCGGCGGCATGACTGAGCGCCATTTCCTCACCCTGAGCGATGCCGGCGCCGAGAGCGTCGCGGCGATCCTGGGCGAGGCGATGGCGCGCAAGGAAGCCCGCACCGGCTGGCCCAAGGGCAAGCCCGACGCCGACGCGCCGCTCGCCGGCTACGTGCTGGCGATGATCTTCGAGAAACCGTCGACGCGGACGCGGATCAGCTTCGACCTCGCCATGCGCCAGCTCGGCGGATCGGTCGTCGTGCTTGAGCCGGGATCGTCGCAGCTCGGCCGTGGCGAGACGCTCAGCGACACCGCGCGGGTGGTGTCGCGCTTCGCCGACGCCATCCTGCTGCGCACCGACAGCCACGCCAAGGCCGAGGAACTGGCCGCCATTGCCACCGTGCCGGTGATCAACGGCCTGACCGACCTTGCCCACCCGTGCCAGTTGCTGGCCGACATGCAGACGGTTATCGAGCGCAAGGCGCGGCTGGCGGGGACCAAGTGGGCGTGGGTCGGCGACGGCAACAACGTCTGCAACTCGCTGATCGAGGCGGCGTCGATGATGAACTTCGCGCTCAACGTCGCGACGCCGAGCGGGTTCGAGCCCGACCCGACCTTGTCGGCGGTCGCCAATTTGCGCGACGACATCTTCTTCGGCGACCTGCCGCTGGAGGCGATCGACGGTGCCGAGGTGGTGGTCACCGATACCTGGACGTCGATGGGCCAGGCCGAGGACGAGTATCGCCGCGAGTGCTTCACCCCGTTCCGGGTCGACGAGGCGCTGATGGCGCGCGCCGCGCCCGACGCGATGTTCCTCCACTGCCTGCCCACGCACCGCGGCGACGAAGTCACCGACGCAGTCATCGACGGCCCGGCCTCGGCGGTATGGGACGAAGCCGAGAACCGCCTCCATGCGCAAAAAGCGCTGCTGCTGTGGCTGTTCGGGAAGCTTGGCTGAGCCGCGCCCGGTTGCCATTTCGCGGCCGCGCCACCATTTGCCGGCAATGACCGCAGTTTCGCTTTCCTCCGACGTCGCGCTTGGCGTCACGGTTCCCGCGCGCCACGCCAGGGGCCGGGCCGCGCGGATCGACGCGACGCTCGACGCGATCCTCGCCAACCATCGCTACCCGCCGGTGATCGAGACGTTGCTGGCCGAAGCATTGGTGCTGGCGGCGTTGCTCGGCTCGTTGCTCAAGGATCCCGGCGGGCAGATGACTCTGCAGGCGCAGACCGAGGCCGGCATCGTCGACCTTCTGGTGTGCGACTACAAGAATGGCGAGTTGCGCGGTTACGTCCGCCATGACGCCGAGCGCCTGGCCGAGGCCGGACCTCACCCCAGCCTGTTCGCCTTGTTCGGCAAGGGCTACCTCGCCATCACCTTCGACCAGCCGGCGACCGACGAACGCTATCAGGGGATCGTGCCGCTGGAGGGCGAGGGGCTGGCCGAGGCCGCCCAATCCTATTTCACCCAGTCGGAACAGATCCCCTCGATCGTCCGCCTGGCGGCGCGCAAGGACGAGGCCGGATGGGTGGCGGGCGGATTGATGTTCCAGCATCTGCCCGAGGGCGAGGAAGGCCGCGATCGTATTCATACGCGCCTCGACCACCCCGAATGGCCGCACGTCGCGGTGATGGTCGGCTCGGTCAAGGACGACGAGCTGACCGACCGCGCCTTGCCGCTCGACGATTTGATGTGGCGCTTGCTGCACGAGGAGCCGGAGATTCGCGCGCTGGAGCCGATCGTGCTGTCCAAGGGGTGCCGTTGCAGCCCAGACTACATCGCCTCGGTCATCGACCGCTTTCCGGAG
Organism: Sphingomicrobium sp.; assembly: GCA_039929125.1. GTDB lineage: Bacteria > Pseudomonadota > Alphaproteobacteria > Sphingomonadales > Sphingomonadaceae > Sphingomicrobium. The sequence goes on along the minus strand of JBDSRV010000066.1, from coordinate 35,300 downwards.
GATGAACGCGCAGCAATGGCCGGCGAGGATGGCCTGATCCGGGTTGATTGCGCGTTTTGCGCGACCAGTTTCCCGATCAATCTGACGAACGCCGGGTGAAGTTGTAGCTGTTTTAATCAACCTCGATTAACTTGCACCCATGATTCGTTTGTTTTCCTTCAGGGCCTTGGTGCCCGTCACCCTGCTTGCCGCTGCCGGCATGGCCGCGGCCGTGGCGCCGGGCCTGCCGCGGGCGATGGCGCCGGCCTTGCCCGGCGAATGGGACGTCAGCCGCGCCGCCGACGGCAAGAATGCCGAGCGCCTGTGCCTGCCCGACCCTTCGCTGCTGGCGCAATGGGAGCATCGCGGCGGGCGCTGCACCCGGGTCGTGATCGCCGATTCGGGGACCAAGGCGGTGATCCAGTACACCTGCGCCGATGGCGGCTTCGGGCGCTCCGACCTGACCCTGCTGACGCCGCGCACGCTGCGCGTCGAAACCCAGGGCATCTCGCAAAGCTATCCGTTCGCCTACACGCTCCACGCCCGCCGCATCGGCGATTGCCCCAAGCATTAAGCGCCTGTTTACCTTGTCCGGGGTAGGACGGCGAGGTGCCGGGTTTGGCACGCTTTCCTCCCTGGCGGGCTAACCCCCGCAACCTGGGCCGCCCCGCCGACCGGCGATCGGGCGGCCCTCTTTTACCTGTCGGCCGCACCGCCATTTTGCGTCGCGCGCATGGGGGCGCTAGAGGGCGCATCATGTTGTCCTTCCTTGCCAAGGCCGGTTTCGCCGGCCTCACCGTCGCCCTCGTCACCGTGGTCGCCAAGCGTCATCCCGGCTGGGGCGGGCTGCTCGCCGCGCTGCCGCTGACGTCGATCCTCGCGCTTAGCCTGTTGTGGATCGACACGCGCGACGAGGCCAAGGTCGCGGCGCTGTCCAATTCGGTGCTGACCTTCATCCTGCCGTCGCTGCCGTTGTTCGTCGTCCTGCCGAGGTTGCTCCGCGCGGGGCTCGGTTTCTGGCCGACGATGGCGTTGTGCGTAGTTGGCACGCTGGCGCTCTATGCGCTGACTTTCTGGGCACTGCCGAGGCTGGGCGTGCGGGCATGAGCCGCAAGGCGGTCGTATTGCTGTCGGGCGGGCTCGATTCGATGGTCTGCGCGGCGCTGGCGCGTGAGGCCGGGTTCGAGGTGCTGGCGCTGACCATCGACTATCACCAGCGCCACCGCGTCGAGCTTGATGCGGCGCGGCGCATCGCCGCTCTGCTCGCCGACCGCCACCTGGTCGTGCCGATCGACCTCAGCGCGTTCGGCGGATCGTCGCTGACCGACGACACCTTGAGCGTCAACAAGGCCGGGGTCGGGGAGGGCATCCCGATGACCTATGTGCCCGCGCGCAACACGGTCTTCCTCAGCCTGGCGCTGGCGTGGGCCGAGGCGGAAGGGGCGAGCGACCTGTTCGTCGGGGTCAATGCGCTCGATTATTCGGGCTATCCGGATTGCAGCCCGGCCTTCATCGCGGCGTTCGAGGCGCTTGCCAACCAGGCGACCCGCGCCGGGGTCGAGGGCGACGGCTTCACCGTCCACGCCCCGCTCCAGCATCTGTCGAAGGCCGACATCGCCCGTGAGGCGGCGCGGCTGGGGCTCGACGCGGGGCTGAGCCACAGCTGCTACGATCCCGGCGCGGACGGCGGCGCCTGCCGGCTGTGCGATGCCTGCCGGCTGCGCGCCAAGGGGTTTGCCGAGGCTGGCCTGCCCGATCCGACCCGCTACGCCGCGGCGTCATGACCTACGCCGTCAAGGAAGCCTTCCTGACGCTCCAGGGCGAAGGGCTGCAGGCGGGCAGCCGGGCGGTGTTCCTGCGCTTCGCCGGGTGCAATTTGTGGAGCGGCCGGGAAGAGGACCGGCGGGCGGCCGTGTGCCGCTTCTGCGACACCGATTTCGTCGGCACCGATGGCGCCGGCGGGGGCAAGTTCGCTAGCCACGATGCGCTGGCGGCGCAGGTCGAGCGCTTGTGGGGCGTGGGGACGGCGCGGCGGCTGGTGGTCGTCACCGGGGGCGAGCCGATGCTGCAGCTGGATACGGCGTTGGTCGACGCGCTCCATGCGCGCGGCTTCAGGGTGGCGGTCGAGAGCAATGGGACGATCCCGGTCACCGCCGGGATCGACTGGCTGTGCATCAGCCCCAAGGCCGGCAGCGACGTCGTCCAGCGGTCGGGCGACGAGTTGAAACTGGTGTGGCCGCAGGACGGGATCGACCCGGCCGAGCTCGAGGCTTGGGCGTTCGACCATTTCCTCGTCCAGCCGATGGATGGGCCGGACCGCGCCGCGGCCGAAGCGGCGGCGATCGCGCTGGCGATGGAGCGGCCGGCGTGGCGCCTGACGCTGCAGGCGCACAAGGTCGTCGGGCTGCCTTGATCAGCGCAGGCAGCTGCGCTTCACCTGGCCGTTGCGGTCGTAGCAATTGGCCGCGAACGGCGGCACCACCGCCTGCGCGACATAGAGCGGCGGGGTGATCCAGAAGCGGTCGACCGCGGGGACCAGGCTGTTGCGGAATTCCTGCATCCGGTTCTGCGCCACCTTGAACAGGCTGCCGCGCGGGGCGAACAGGACGTCGCGGCCGATTTGCCCGGCGGCGTGGCAGAAACCGAGCAAAGCGTAGAGCGACGAGAAGCCGTTGTAGGTGCGGGTGTTGTAAAGATCGAACGCCTTGATCCCCGCCGACGGGCCAAGGGTGCGCGTGAAATAGCCGGTCAGGGCGTTGTAGGCGATCTTCATCTCAGGCCCGTGGTTGACCAGCATGGCATTGTAATTCTCGACCGCGTCGACCAGCGGCATGGCCTGGCACTGCAGCGCCGCGACGTTGAGCCCGGCGCGCAGGTTCCACAGCATCGCCGCGGCATATTCATCAGGCGTCGCGCCCGGGATCGGCAGGACGATGCCCGGTTCGGAGCCGGTCACCGGCGGACCGCTGAAATTGGGCGCCGAGACGAACACCTGGGCGGTGGCGGCGACCGGCGTGGCGAGCAGCACGAGCGCAAGGGCGCCGCGCTTCAAGCCGGATGTGACGAAGCGGGTGACGCGGGACGGAGCGGGCATGAGCGGCTGACCTTCATCGCACGAACGCACCGGGCGGCGGTTCTGGTGTTCGACGATGGAGACTAAGGCCTTAACCCCGGCTGACAAGCGGGGCGCATGAAAAAAGGGCCGCCAGACGATGCCGGCGGCCCTTCTTCATCACGTATCGCCGGCAAGCCGGCGATGAACGCAATTACATCGCGTTGTTGGTCGATGCATTCATGGTGCCATTGGCGTCCATGGTCATGTTGGCATCCGCCGCCATGTTGGCATCCGCATTGGCGGTGGCGTCAACGGCAGTGGTGTCATTGGCGACGACGTTCTCGGTGGTGAGGGTCTCGTCGACATTCATCGTATTTTCAGCGGCTTCGTTCTTGCTGCAAGCCGAAACCGCCAGGGCTGCCGCGGCAACCAGGATAAGAGCACGCATTCAAAACTCCCTAGATTATAGAGATTTGCTGCGGGACCCCCCGCTCTGCAAATCGCGCGCACAATAGTCGGGATGGCCTCAGCCCTCAATCGATTTGTCGCATATCGCTTAAATCATTGAGAAAGCGGGGGAAATGCGCCGTTAATGCGCTGTCGAGCGGCTCCATCGCGGCGCTTTGGCCAAGCGCGGCGAGGCTCGTCACGCCATATTCGGCGATGCCGCACGGCACGATTCCGCCGAAATGTTCAAGCTCTGGCGCGACGTTGATCGAAAAGCCGTGGAGCGTGACCCAGCGCTTCACGCGCACGCCGATGGCGCCGATCTTGGCTTCGGCCGCGCCGCTGCCGGTCCAGATGCCGATCCGTCCCGGCTCGCGCCGCGCCGCCACCCCGACGTCGCCGAGCGCGACGATCATCCAGCCTTCGAGGGCATGGACGAACCGGCGGATGTCCTTGCCGCGGGCTTCGAGGTCGACGAGCACATAGCCGACCCGCTGGCCCGGCCCGTGATAGGTATAGCGCCCGCCGCGCCCGGCCTCGAAGACCGGGAAGCCCAGCGGGTTGAACAGCTCGGCCGGGTCGGCGCTGGTGCCGGCGGTGAACAAAGGCGGGTGCTGCAGCAGCCAGACGAGCTCGGGCGCTTCCCCGGCGCGGATCGCGGCGGCGCGGGCCTCCATCGCGGCCAGCGCGTCGGGGTACGCGACCAAAGCGTCGCTGACGCGCCATTCGATTCCATCATCCATCACTTGCGTCCTTGCCGCGCGCCAACGCCGATTGCCAGCGCTGCGGTGCCTGCTAGGCTTGCAGCGGCAATAAGCAGCGGGTGGGAAGACATGGCCGGACTATCGATCGGAATCGCGTGGGAGGAAACCAAGGCGTTCATCGCCAGGGACAAAAGGTTGCTCGTGCCGCTGGCGCTGGGGCTGATCGTGGTGCCGGGCGCATTTCTCGGCCTGGTCGCGCCGGGCGCGCAGATGGGGACACAGGACAAGAACGTCACCGCCATGATCCTGACCATCGCCGCCGCCGTGATCGGGCTGATCGCGCAACTGACGGTGATCAAGTTGGCGCTCGGGTTCAGCGGTTCGCTTGGCGACGCGATCCGGCTGGCGGTGCAGCGGGTCGGGGTGCTGTTGCTGGCGATGGCGATCCTCGTCCTGCCGGTCGCGCTTCTGACAATGGTCATCGGGGGCGTGGTCGAAGCGAATGGCGGCGCCGCGGCGGCGAGCGCGCCGAAGGGCATCGCGGCGATCCTTTTGCTGGTGGTGATCGCGGTGTTCATGTGGCTGGCGGTGCGCCTGCTGCTCGTGTCGGTCGTGGTCATGGCTGAAAAGCTCGGCCCGATCGGGCTGCTCAAGCGCAGTTTCGACCTCACGCGCGGCCAGTTCTGGCGCCTGTTCGCCTTTGTCCTGTTGCTGTTCGCGGCATTGCTCGCGCTGGTCGTCGCGGTCGGTGCGGTCGGCGCGGCGCTGGTCACCGCGGTGTTCGGCCCGCCCGACGCCATGACCGTTGGCGCGCTCATCGTCGGGCTGCTGTCGGGCCTGGTCCAGGCCGGCGTCGGCGTGGTCTACGCGGCGATGCTCGCCCGCCTCTACCCGCAGCTGAGCGCCGCCCCGGCGAACGCCTAGGCCCAGCGCGCCAGCGGCGGCAGGCTCATCAGGATGGCGTCGATGTTGCCGCCGGTCTTGAGGCCGAACAGGGTGCCGCGGTCGTACAGCAGGTTGAACTCGACGTAGCGCCCGCGAAATTCGAGCAGCGCCGCCATGTCGGCGTCGGTGAACGGCGTGTCCATGCGCTTGCGGACGATCTGCGGGAAGATGTCGAGGAACGCCTCGCCGACGTCGCGGGTGAAGGCGAAATGGGCGTCGAAATGATCCTCCAGCCGGTCGTAGAAAATGCCGCCGGCGCCGCGCGCGCGGTTGCGGTGGGGGATCCAGAAATACTCCTCGGCCCATTGCGAGAAGCGCGGGTAGAAGGTCGGGTCATGCGCGGCGCAGGCGGCGCGCAGGCGGGCGTGGAAGGCGTCGGTGTCCTCCGCATAGGGGATCGCCGGGTTGAGGTCCGCGCCGCCGCCGAACCACCGCCGGGTGGTCGTCAGGAAGCGCGTATTCATATGCACCGCGGGGACATGCGGGTTGGCCATGTGGGCGACCAGGCTGATGCCGGTGGCGAAGAAGCTGGGATCGTCCTCGGCGCCGGGGATCGAGGCGGCGAATTCGGGGCTGAAGCGGCCGCCGACGCTCGACACGTTGACCCCGACCTTTTCGAACACCTTGCCGTTCATCTGCCCGCGCACACCGCCGCCCCCGGGCGAGCCGTCGTCTTCGATGCGGTCCCACGGGGTGAAGGCGAAGGCGGCGTCGCTGCCCGCCTCCCGCTCGATTGCCTCGAACGCGGCGCAGATGCGGGTGCGCAGCGATTCGAACCAGTCGCGGGCGGCCTGCTGCTGATCGTCGAGGGGGGTCATGCGGGCAGTCCCTTGGTCTGGCGAAGCGCCTCGCCAAGGCCGATGGCGGCGGCGCTGGCAAGGTTGAACGAGCGCACTTCGCGGCGGATCGGGAGCCGCACCGCCGCGTGGCACGCCGCCGCCACTTCGCGCGGGACGCCGGCCGATTCCTTGCCGAACATCAAAACATCGTCGCCGTGAAACGCGAAATCATACGGCGAGGCGTCAGCCTTGGTCGTGAACAGGATCAGCCGGGCATCGCCGATCGCGGCGCGAAAGGCGTCGAAGCCCGCGTGGCGCGCGACCTCGACCTCGTCGATATAGTCCATGGCGGTGCGGCGGACACGCTTGTCGTCCCACGAAAATCCCATCGGCTCGATCAGGTCGACGGCGACGCCCAGGCAGGCGCCGAGGCGCAGCACGGCACCGACATTGCCGGCGATTTCGGGCTGATAGAGGGCGATGCGCATGGTTCGCCGGTTAGTCCGGCGGCGCGGCGAAATCCATAGCGGCGGTTCGTCTGCAATTTCGCCATTTGCATCGGCCAAGCGAGGCGCTATCAGGCCCGCCAATCGGTCCCGGGGGCAGTCATTCCGGGAAATCGTACCCAAACCTTGCGACTAAGGGTGAGCATGGCCACGCTGGAAGAGACCAACGCCGCGCACGTCGAGGCCGATCACAGCCTCCGCCGGCGCGACTTCATCAACATTGCCGCGATCAGTTTCGCCGGGGTCGGCGCGGTCGCCGTGGCGTTGCCGCTGGTTAGTCAGATGAGCCCGTCGGCCGATGTGCTGGCGCTGGCCTCGACCGAGGTCGATATTTCCAAGATCCTGCCCGGCCAGGCGATCAAGACGGTGTGGCGCAAGCAGCCGGTGTTCGTCCGCAACCTCACCCCGGCCGAGATCAAGCAGGCCAATGCGGTCAAGATGTCTGACCTGCGCGACCCCCAGACGCTGGCCGAGCGGACCAAGCCGGGCAAGACCAACTGGCTGATCACGATGGGCGTGTGCACGCATCTGGGCTGCATTCCGCTGGGTACCGGCGAAGGCGAGAATCGCGGGCCGTTCGGCGGCTATTTCTGCCCGTGCCACGGATCGGCCTACGACACCGCGGCGCGCATCCGCCAGGGGCCGGCACCGCTCAACCTGCAGGTGCCCGCCTATGAATTCACGTCACCGACCGTCGTGACGATCGGCTAAGGGGGATATAAGCGTCATGAGCTTCGCCTGGGCCAAGCCCTACGAACCCAAATCCGAACTGGGCCGCTGGTTCGACGAGCGATTGCCGTTGCCGCGCCTGGTCTATGGCGCCATCGGCGGCGGCTATCCGGTGCCGCGCAACCTCAACTATTTCTGGAATTTCGGGGTGCTGTCGGGGATTTTCCTGACCATCCAGATCGTCACCGGGATCGTGCTGGCGATGCATTATTATGCGTCGTCGGATCAGGCGTTCAATTCGGTCGAGCACATCATGCGCGACGTCAACGCCGGGTGGATGCTGCGCTACGCCCACGCCAACGGCGCCAGTTTCTTCTTCATCGCGGTCTACATCCACATCTTCCGCGGCTTGTTCTACGGCAGCTACAAGGCGCCGCGCGAGCTGATCTGGATGCTCGGGCTGGTCATCTATTTGCTGATGATGGCGACCGCGTTCATGGGCTACGTCCTGCCGTGGGGGCAGATGAGCTATTGGGGGGCGCAGGTCATCACCGGCTTCTTCAGCGCCTTTCCGCTGGTCGGCGAGCCGATCCGCATCTGGCTGCTGGGCGGCTACGCGCCCGACCAGGCGGCGCTGACGCGCTTCTTCTCGCTCCATTACCTCCTGCCGTTCGTGATCTTCGGGGTGGTCATCCTCCACATCTGGTCGCTGCATATTCCGGGCTCGAACAACCCGACCGGGGTCGACGTCAAGGATGAGGCGGACACGCTGCCGTTCCACCCGTTCTACACCGCCAAGGACGGCTGGTTCGCGGCGCTGTTCCTGCTGATCTATTGCGCGGTGCTGTTCTTCGCGCCGAACGCGCTGGGGCACCCGGACAATTACATCCCGGCCAACCCGCTGGCGACGCCGGCGCACATCGTCCCCGAATGGTATTTCTGGCCGTTCTACGCGATCTTGCGCTCCTGCACCTTCAACCTGTTCTGGATCCCGGCCAAGCTGTGGGGCGTGCTGGCGATGTTCGCGTCGATCCTGCTGTTGTTCTTCCTGCCGTGGCTCGACCGCTCGCCGGTCCGCTCGGGCAATTACCGGCCGGTGTTCAAGCGCTTCTTCTGGATCCTGGTCGCCGATGTCCTGCTGCTCGGCTATATCGGCGGGGCTGAACTAACCCCGCTCAACACCGCGCTCGGACAGCTCGCCGCGGCCTATTATTTCGCGCACTTCCTGATCATCCTGCCGCTCGTGTCGAAGTTCGAGCGGCCGTTGCCGCTGCCGTCGTCGATCACGGCGTCGGTGCTTCACGGCGAGGATGAGGAAAGCGCTCCCTACGGGCTTGCCAAGTCGGCGCCCGCGGCGGCTCATTAAGGGGACTTGGGGCTCATGGTCCGCATCATCGGTTTCTTCGTCGGCATCGGGTTCGTCCTGGTGATGCTGTTCTCGCTCGGCTCGGGCGCCATTTCCTACTTCAATGCCCCGCCCGAAGCGTCGGTCGAGCATCTCTACCACAAGGAACCGCGCGAGCTGGCGCTGGCGTCGGACGGGCCGTTCGGCCGCTTCGACCGCCAGCAGGTGCAGCGCGGGCTGCAAGTCTACACGGAGGTCTGCTCGGGCTGCCACAGTCTCAAGCTGGTCGCCTTCCGCGACCTGCGCGAGCTCGGCTATTCCGAGGCCGAAGTGAAGAAATATGCGGCGGACTTCAAAACCGAAGTGCCGTCGATCAACCCGCAAACGGGCGAGGCGGCGACGCGCAAGGGCACGCCGGCCGATGCGTTCCCCAGCCCCTACGCCAACGAGACGGCGGGCCGCGCGGCGAACAACAATGCGTTGCCGCCCGACCTGTCGCTGATGACCAAGGCGCGCGAAGGCGGGGCGGCTTATGTCTATTCGCTGCTGACCGGCTACCAGAACCAGCCGGCCGCGCTGCTCAAGCAATTCCCGGCGTCGAAGACCCCCAACGGGCTTCACTACAACCCCTATTTCGCCAACCTCAATCTGGCGATGCCGCCGCCGCTGACGGCCGAGGGCCAGGTGAGCTACAGCGACGGCACCAAGCCGACCGTCGACCAGATGGCCAAGGACGTCGCCGCCTTCCTGGTGTGGACCGCCGAGCCGAAGCTTGAGAACCGCCACCGGGCGGGCATCGCGGTGGTGATCTTCCTGCTGTTCGGCACCGTGCTCGGCTATATGGCGTACCAGAACATCTGGGCGTCGGCGAAGCGCAAGGTCGCGCTGAAAGGCCCGTTGGAACCCGCCAACCAGGCCAAGCGCAGCCGCGCCAAGGCCAAGGCCGGGATGCCGCCGCAAGGCTGACGATCATGGGCGGGCCAAGCGCTGAGGAATTGAAGGCGCTGGTCCGCACCATTCCCGATTTCCCCAGGCCCGGCATCGCGTTCCGCGACATCACCACCTTGTTGCTCGATCCCGAAGGCCTGGCCGGAGCGGTCCAGGCGCTGGCCGCGACCGTCGATGTCCCGATCGACCTGGTCGCGGCAATTGAGGCGCGCGGCTTCGCCATTGGCGGCGCGCTGGCGGTCAGGCTCGGCGCCGGGCTGATCCTCATCCGCAAGGACGGCAAGCTGCCCGGGCCGACCCTCGCCGAGGATTATGCGCTCGAATATGGCAGCGACCGGCTGCACATGCATGTCGATGCCTGCTCAGCGGGTGCGCGGGTCCTCATTGTCGACGACTTCATCGCCACCGGCGGGACGGCGCTGGCCGCGGCTCGGCTGGTCAGGCGGGCAGGGGGCACGATCACCGGCGCCCGCTTCCTCATCGACCTGCCGGCGCTGGGCGGGTCGGAGGCGCTCGAAGCGGACGGGATCGAGGCGAAAAGCCTGATGGCCTTCGCCGGCGACTAAGCACCCGTCGGGCGCCGCGCCATCAAGACGATCGAGCTGTAGCGCATGACCTCGACGTCATCCTGGTTGATGACGGTCGTCTCGGTACGGAAACTGCCGAGGCGGGGTTTGGAGCGCGACGGGGTCTTGCTGACGATCTTGCCCCTGACGGTCAGCCGATCGCCCGGATAGACCGGCCGCAACCAACGCAACTCGTCGATTCCCGGTGAGCCCAGGCTGGCTTGCGGATGGGCGTTGAGGTGGCGGACGATGACCGACATCGCCATCGCCGCGGTGTGCCAGCCGGACGCGGCAAGGCGGCCGAAGTGAGTGTTGGCGGCCGCCTCATCGTCAAGATGGAACGGCTGCGGGTCATATTTGCGGGCGAATTCGAGCACTTCCTCGCGCGTCACGTCATAGTCGCCGAACAGGGTCTCGGCGCCGACGTCCAAATCTTCCCAATAGATCATCGGCCCTCCATCGCCGGGAGGGGCGCCGCTGTCCAGAGGAGCTGGAAGCCTAGAACTTTCGCCCGACCCTGAGTCCGATCAGCCTCGGCCGCGACACGCCGGTGTAAATGATGCCGCCGCGCGCGGTGTCATGCCCCGGATCGCCGCAGGTCGTCTCGAGGCACTGGATGCTGCGTGATTCCTGCCCGCGCTTGTCGAACACGTTCTTGGCATAAAGCTCGAGGCTCCACGGCCCCTGGTCGATGCCCGTGGCGAGATCGACCAGTGTGTAGGCGTGCATGTTGCCGTAAATAGCGTTTTCCAAGGTGCGGATGTCGCGCCGCCTTTTGCCTTCGTAGGTCATGCTGCCCTGTACATGCGCCTTCATGCCGCCCGCGAGAGTCCATTCGTAGCGCAGCCGGCTGCTGCCCTTGACCTTGGCGGTGATCGGCAGGCGCCGGCCTGCGGGGGCGAGCAATGCGTTGATATCTGCCGGACTGTCCCCGATCACGCCGCTGCCGTCGATGTCCTTGTTGATGGTGCAGTCGAAGGCGTCGTTGGCGATTTTGCAGAAGTTCTTGACGATCTTGGCATCGTTGTACGCGACCCCGTTGCTCCACGTCAGCCCTGGCGCCAGCTTAAGCAGCAGGTCGGCTTCGAGCCCCCAGATACGCGCCTGGCCGGCATTGCGGATCTCGGTCAGGCCATTCTGCCCGAGGAAAGACAATTGGATGTTGTCCCAGTCCTCACGGTAGCCGGCGATATTAAGGTGCGAGCCGCGCCCGAAGCTGAACTTCGTCCCCACTTCATAGTTGGTCAGGAAGTCGGGCTTGTAGGGCGGCAGGGTGCCACGGCGGTTTACCCCGCCCGGCCGGAACCCGCGCGACCAGGTGGCGTAGACCAGCACGTCGGGAGTGACCTTGTAGGTGGCATTGAGGCGATGGACGAAGCCGCTGCCCTTGGTCCTTTTGTCGACGTTGGTGCAGGGCGAGCCGGAGATGACCGGCGGACCGAAGCAATTGCCGCCGATGGGGTCGGCTGAACTGGCGAAGCCGAAAAAGCCCCTGAGGTTGTTGTCGAACTTGTAGAGCCGGCCGCCCGCCGTGACCGTCAGCTTTGGCGTGATGTCGTAGGCGACTTCGCCGAACACCGCATAATCGCGGTCTACGCGCAGCTGCTTGGTCAGCCAGATGTCGCTGGCAGTGCCGGGAACGGTGCTCGCGTCCTCAAGATTGTCGATGATGTAATTCTCTTCGATACCGTCGGTCTGCCGCTGGTAGAACAGGCCGCCGACCAGCCGCACCGGCTTGTCGGCCGGCGAGGTGAAGCGGAGCTCCTGGCTGAGCTTCTTGTAATGGTGGTCGGCCTCGACCCGCTGGTTGGGGTCGATGAGGTTGCCGCCGTTGTCGTAGAAGTGGTATTCTAGGGCATTGTCGTAGAAGTAGCTGTAGTCGGAATAATCGACCGCGGTGCTGACGTGGCGCCGCATCAGCGCGCCGGCGTAGGTCACGTCGAACGAGCCGACCTTTCCACGCACCGTCAGCGCCGCCTGGACCCAGCGGTCCTTGGTCATTTCCGGGTTGAACGCCATCGTCTGGAGCGGGCCCAGGCCGCTTTCCTCGAGGAACGAGCCGTGGGCGTCCTGGCGCTGGCCCATGATCGCCGGCGTCACCGTCCAGTCCTCGTTGAGGTCGACCCGGAGGGCGGCGCGGGCGCCGTAGGTGTCGACGTCGTTATAATCCTTCTTCGCCAGCGCGGCATTGTCGATGGTGATGCCGGCGGTGCCAAAGGTCATCGTGCCGCGGATATTGTCGATGTAGCCCGCGTCGTGGCGGACCCAGCCGACGGTGCGCAGCGCGACATTGGTCGCCAATGGCGTGTTGATGAAGGCCTCGCCGGTATAGCCCCAGCCGCCATGGGCGACCTTGTTCACCTCGAGGTTGGCCTCGCCGTAGGTGGCGCTGAAATCGGGTTGGTTGCTGATCAGGCGGATGGTGCCGGCCTGGCTCGACGCGCCATAGAGCGTGCCCTGCGGGCCGGCCAGCGCCTCGATCCGGGCCATGTCGAACACATGGATGTCGAGCGCCCCGGCGATGGTCGTGATCGGCTGCTCGTCGAGGTAGGTGCCGACGCTCGGCAGCGACGAGCTGTGGTTGCCATTCTCGCCCGAGGCGACGCCGCGGAAATAGACATTGTTGGTGCCGGGGCCGCTCGCGCTGCCGCCGCTGCCGCCGCCCTTGCTAGACAAAGACGGGACCAGCTTGGCATAATCCTCGAACTGGTCGACCTGCATGTCTTCGAGTGTCTTGGTAGTGAGCGCGGTGATCGCGATCGGCACCTTTTGGAGATTTTCCTCGCGCTTGGTCGCGGTCACCACGACCGTGTCCTCGTCGACCGGCGGCTGCGCCGTCGCCGGGGCAGGCGGATTGGCGGCGGCCTGAGCATAGGCTGGAGAAGCCACCGCGATCATCGTCGAGGCGAGAAGGGCCGCGTACAGGCGGCGACGCGCAAGGTTCGAAGTGACGGCGCTGATCATAAAGTCCCCCAATTGCCAGCTCATGGCCCGTCAAAAAGGGGGGAATTCGATGCCGATTGCAACGGATATGTTGCTTCGGCGAAACAATATTGCCGCACTATGGCCGCGGTGCATCATCCCAGGCGGCGAGCGCGGGGCCGAGCGCGCGCTTCAACGGGCCGAGCCACTGGTCGTACATCCGCCAGCGGTCGAACGCCGAGCGGCTGAGCGGCTGGCGCACCTGTTCCGAGCTGGCGGTGCGGACGGCGCGCTTATTCTCATGGAAGCGCAGGCAATGCTCCTCATACTCCAGCCCGCAGTAGGCCAGCAGAGCGCGGACTTCGGCTTCGGGATCGTCGACCAGCCGCTCGTGGATGACGCGGTGGATCTTGCCCGGCTGGACGCGGTCGAAATGGGCCATCAAGCGGACGTAGTCGCGGTAATATTTCCCGAAATCGTCGAGCGAGTAAGCGAACGTCTGGCCGCGCGCGAAATGCTGCTTGAAGTTGGAAAAGCCGCAATCGAGCGGGCTGCGCCGGGCATCGACGATCCTGGCGTTGGGCAGGATCAGGCGGATGAGGCCGACATGCTGCCAATTGTTCGGCATCTTGTCGATGAAGAAGGGCGCTCCCTCGACCCGGTGGACGCGGGTAAGCTCGATATATTTGGCACCGTTTGCACGCAGTGCTTCGGCGTCGAGGCCGGCGATGTTGGCGGGGTAGTTATTCTTCTTGTCAGGGCTGCTTCGATTGCCGATGGCCCGGACCAGGTTGGCGATGTCGGGCAGCTCCATCGTCCCTTCGACCTGGCTGTGGCTGGCCAGGATCTGCTCGACCAGGGTCGATCCGGCGCGCGGCATGCCGACGATGAAGATCGGGTCGGGTGAGGGGTCGCCCTGCCCCTCGCGGCGTTCGAAGAAGCGGCGGTTCATCAGCTTGATGGTGCGGTCGACCAGCCGGGTCTCGCCGGCCGCGCGGTGCGGCGTCATCGCCAGGCGCTGGCGGTTGCCAGCGGCGTAGTGGGTCCAGCTGTCCTCGGCTTCCTTGCGGTCCTCATGATATTTACCGAGCGCGAAATGGAGGTGGAGGCGGTCTTCCTCGCTGATGTCCGGTTCGTCGAGCGCGGCGCGCATCGTCGCGGCATCGTCTTCGCTGAAGCGGACGGTCTTCAAATTGGCGAGGCTCCACCACGCTTCGCCAAGCGAGCGCCGCTGGGCGATCGCGGTGCGGTAAGCGTCGAGCGATTCCTCCTGCTGGCCGACGGTCTTGAGGACATGGCCGAGCGACATCCAGATGGTCGCATCGGCGGGCTTTTCGGCGAGAGTCTGGCGATAATCTGCGATCGCCTCGTCATAGCGCCCGACCCGGCTGAACACCGCCGCGCGCAGCCCCATCACCGAGGAGTTCATCCCGCCTTCGGCCTCAAGCTCATCCAGCACGGTGACCGCCTCCGACGCGCGGCCGGCGCGGTGAAGGATCTTGGCAAGGTTGATCTTGGCCTCGGAAAAACTCGGCGCCAGCTGGAGCGCCTGGCGGAGCAGCCGTTCGCTGTCGTCGAACCGGCCGATCCGCGCCGCCACTTCGGCGAGCAGGCGGATGGCGGTGAAGTCGAACGGATCCTGGCGCAGGCGCTCCTTGAGCAACCGCTCGGCGATCGGCACCTCGTTGTCCACCAAAGCCGCAGCCGCCTCGACCAATGCGCGGTCGAAGGCGGCGGCGCCGACCGCCATGCGTTCGGCCTCGGTCGCGCCCGCCACATCGCCGGTCATTCGCCTTGCCGCGCCGAGCAATCTGAGACCGCGCGCGTCGTTCGGATATTGGCGGAGAATCTCGTTTGCCTGGCTCAGCGCCATCGCCGGGCTGCGCCCGAGGAGCCGGTAGCCATGCGCAACCGCTTCGTCCTTCGTCGCCACGCTGGTCACTATCCTCTAATTGGCTGCTGGCCACTGGTAGCGTCTCGACCAAGGACCCGCCAACCCTCAATCGGCGAGCGGCTCAGACGTTGAACTTGAAGTGCAGCACGTCGCCGTCCTTGACGACATATTCCTTGCCTTCCTGGCGAAGCTTGCCGGCATCGCGCGCGCCGCTCTCGCCGTTCAAGGCGACATAATCGTCATAAGCGATGGTCTCGCCGCGGATGAAGCCGCGCTCGAAGTCGCTGTGGATTTCGCCCGCGGCCTGGGGCGCCTTGGCGCCTTTCTCGACTGTCCAGGCGCGCGCTTCCTTCGGCCCGACGGTGAAGAAGGTGATCAGGTGGAGCAGGTCGTAGCCCGAGCGGATGACCCGGGCGAGGCCGGTTTCGTGCAAGCCCATTTCCTCGAGGAAAGCGAGCCGCTCGTCCATCTCCATGCCGACCAGCTCGGACTCGATCGCGGCCGAGACGACGACCGCATTGGCGCCCTCGGCCTTGGCCTTGGCGAACACCTGTGCCGACAAAGCATTGCCGTTCGCTGCGTCGTCCTCGTTGACGTTGCACACGTACAGCACCGGCTTGGCGGTGATCAGCTGGGCCTGCGCGAACAGGCGCGCCTCTTCCTCGTCTTTGGGGACGGTCAGCCGCGCCGGCTTGCCCTCGCGCAGCAGCTCGAGCGCCTGGCCAAGGACGGACGCGGCGATCTTCGATTCCTTGTCGCCCTGCTGCCCGCGTTTGGCGAGGTTGGGGACGCGCTTTTCAAGGCTGTCGAGGTCGCTCAACAGCAATTCGGTCTCGACCACCTCGGCGTCGGCGATCGGGTCGATCTTGTTGGCGACGTGCTGGATATCGTCATCCTCGAAGCAGCGCAGGACATGGACGATGGCGTCGACTTCGCGGATGTTGCCGAGGAACTGGTTGCCGAGCCCTTCGCCCTGGCTGGCGCCCTTCACTAGCCCGGCAATGTCGACGAACGCCAGCTGGGTCGGGATGATCTTGGCCGATCCGGCGATCCTGGCGAGGGTGTCGAGGCGCGGGTCGGGGACGGCGACCTGGCCGACATTCGGCTCGATCGTGCAAAACGGATAATTGGCTGCTTGCGCCGCCTGCGTTTCGGTCAGCGCGTTGAACAGGGTCGACTTGCCGACGTTGGGCAGGCCGACGATGCCGCATTTGAATCCCATGGATTGTTCCCGGCTCGGTGAGAGGTTGCGACGCCGATAGAGGGGGCGGGGAGGGATTGCCACCCTCCGTCGTGACGACCGCCTGCGTTAGGGGGAACTTCATCCGTTTCGGATACGCGCGTCGGCCTATGTTCAGCGCGAACGCCCATAACGAGGACATGAACTCCCCTCGTTTCACGATCCAGGACCTGGTCCTTGGCGTCGCTTACTTCTGCGCCGCGACCCTGGCGATCGTTCTCACCCGCTATGACGGCGGAGTGGCCTTCCTGTGGCTGGCGACCGCGATCCTGCTGGCGGTGCTGATGGTCAGGCCGCGCCGCCGGTGGGCGGGTGCGCTCATCAGTTGCTCGATCGCCAGCATCCTTGCCACCGGCCTGTT
The DNA here is from genome assembly GCA_039929125.1 of Sphingomicrobium sp. Lineage (GTDB taxonomy): Bacteria > Pseudomonadota > Alphaproteobacteria > Sphingomonadales > Sphingomonadaceae > Sphingomicrobium. Next base: position 18,940 of record JBDSRV010000066.1, on the reverse strand, counting down.
CGGGTTCGGCTGGGCGCTGGCGGTGCCGATGGCGGCGGTCAACATGCTCGAAGCCTATGCCGGCGCGGGGCTGTTCCGCCAGTTCGGCTATTCGCGCTCGCCGCTCGGATCGATCGAATGGTTGTGGCAGTTCGTCCTCTCGGTCGGGGTCGTCGGCCCGCTCGTCGGGGGCGTCGCGGCCGCGGCGGTGCTCGCCACTCAGGGGCTGTCGCCAATCGTGACCTTGATCCATTTCGTCACCGGGCAAGCCCTCGGAAGCATGACCTTCGTGCCGCTCGTCACGCTCGTCGCGGGGGGGCCAATTTCGAGCCGGGTGCGGTTCACGCTCAGCCGCAGCCTGATCGAGATTGCCGGGCTGATGGCGCTGACTTTGAGCGTGACCTTGCTGGTGTTCGCCCAAGTCGGGATGCCCTTGCTGTTCCTGCCGATGCTGCCGTTGATCCTGATGACCTTCCGCCTGGGCGAGGCGGGGGCGGCGATCGGGATCGTCATCGTCGCGGCTGGTCGGCGGGGTGCTGACCTGCTCGGGCAGCGGCCCGATCATGTTCGACGCGAGTATCGGCGAGCGGCTCCAATTCTTCCAATTCTACCTTGCCGCGACGGTGCTGACGGTGCTGCCGGTGTCGGCCGACCTGCGCAACCGCGCCCGGCTCCATCGCGAGATCCGGCTGAGCGAGGAACGCTACCGCCTGCTCGCCGACCATTCGTCCGATATCCTGCTTCACCTCGCCGTTGACGGGCGGATCCGCTTCGTGTCGCCATCGATCCGCCAGCTGGGCGGTTATGACCCGGCACTGCTGGTCGGGCGCAACTCGGTCACGCTGGTCGCGGCGGAGCACCGCGAGCAGGTCAGGGACGCCCATCGCGCGACGATCGAGGCCGAAGGTCGGACTTGCACCTTCGAGTATAAGGCGCAGACCGATAGCGGCGACCTGCGCTGGTTCGAAACGCATAGCCGCGCGATCATCGACGACGACGGCACGGTCGAGGGCGTCCTGAGCATCGTCCGCGACATTACCGACCGCAAGGCGCGCGAGTTTCAGCTGGTCAGCGACGCCTTGACCGACGTCCTGACCGGCCTGCCCAACCGCCGCGCCTTCGACCAGCTGGTCGAATTGAGGATGGCGGAGGCGAAGACCAGCGCCGGCCATTGTCTCGCTTTGGTCGACATCGATCATTTCAAGCGGGTCAACGACGCGCATGGCCATGACGGCGGCGACGCCGTCCTCCGCAATTTCGCCGCGCTCGCCCGCCGGCTGATGCGCAAGGACGATTGCGTCGCACGCATCGGCGGGGAGGAGTTCGCCATCCTGCTGCCGAACACCATGCTCGACCAGGCGCGGCAGATCTGCGAGCGGCTGCGCGAGGAATTGTCGGCGATGACGACCTTGTTCGGCGGCGCCGACATCCGCGTCACGATCAGCGGCGGGGTGGCACGGCTGGGCGACGGCGGGCCGGACTTTGCGCTGCGGGTGGCCGATGCGGCGCTGTACCGGGCCAAACATAACGGCCGCGACCAATTGTCGATCGCCGCCTGAAGGCCCGCTTGACTCCATACTCTATATGTGTAGAGTTATGCAATGAGCCGCGCGCATTCCCCCCAGACCCTGTCGCTGTTCGCGGCGCTGACCGAGCGGCCGCAGGATTGGCACTACGGGCTTGAGCTGGCGCGGACGACGGGGCTGGCGTCGGGCACGTTGTACCCCATCCTCATCCGGCTCGCCGACCGCGGCTATCTGCTTAGCGAGTGGCGGGAGCCGCAGCGCCCGGGCCGCCCCCAGCGCCACGTCTATCGCCTGACCCCGGCCGGACTCGCCGCCGTCGAGCAGGCGCTGTCGCCGCCGATGCCCGCCGCCGCTGTCGCTGTCGGGGCCGCGACGTGAGCCGCTTGTCGTTCTGGGCCGCCCGCCTGCTGGTCGCGATTGCCCGCCAGTTGGTGCCGGCGAGGCGCGGTGAGTGGGCCTCGGCGATGGAGGCGGAGCTGGAGTCGATCGAAAGTTCCGGTGAAGCCGTTGCCTGGGGATTGGGCTGTGTCAGGAGCGCGATGATGATCAATCTCGACGAGACGCCGATGCGCTATTGGCTCGGCCTTGCCGCCGCTACAGCCGTGCTGCTGTTCTTCGAATGGCACACCGACGAATCCGGCTTCATGTTCGCCGTGCTGCTGCTGATCGCTGGGGCCAGCGGCTTCCTTGCGCCGCGCCATGCGATCTGGTCGGCACTGGTCATCGGCGCCGCCATCCCGCTCGCCCATTTCGCCTCTCAGATGACGGGGCTGATAGTACCGCGCTATCAGCATGCCGCGCCGACGACCGCCGACTGGATCGTCATGACGGCCCTGATCCTGGTCGCCGGGTTCGCCGCTCAGGTCGGCGCGATGATGCGCCGCCACTTCGTCTAGGTCGTCACGAAAAGTTGAAGCTGACGCTGAGCCGGTCGGCCTTGGCCTTGCCGGCGAGCACTTCGTGCCGGAGCCAGCTTTCCCACAGCAGTAGCGTGCCCGGTTTAGGCTCGACGGTGACGAACGGGCGGAGCGCCTCGGGCGCGTCGTCGCGGCGGACCGGGGCGGCCATCATCAGGCCCAGCCGCGGATCCTCGAAGCGGATCGCGCCGCTGCCCGGCGGCGCCTCGACGTAAAAGGTGCCCGACAGGATCGAATGGGGGTGGATGTGGCCGGCGTGATGGCCGCCGGGTTTCAATTGGTTGACCCACAGGCTGTCGAGCCGCGGTCTGGCGTCCCACGCCAGCGCCTTGGCGAAGCGCGCCGCTTCGCGCACCAGCAACCGCCTCAAGTCGGCGAAGGCGGGGTCGCGCTGCGGCAGATCGTTGAGCGACGCGTAGCTGGTATAGCCTTTGTAGCCATGGTCGCGGCTCCAGCGTCGGCCGGCACCGTCGTCGCTGGCAAGGGTACGAATGCTATGGGCCAGCGCCGCGAGCAGCGCCGCGTCGCCGATCTCGGCTTCGTGCAGCGGGGTGGCGAACAAGGTGCGGGCCATGGCGCGCCTTAGGGCCGCAACGGCATAGGCGCAAAGGGATTGCGGGCGGAGGCCTTGGCCCGCTAGCGCGGGGCGGAACAACGGCAAGAGGGTTGATCGGGCATGGGCTACGCGCTGGAAAAGGTCGACAATCTGTTTCCGTCGCCGCTGTGGCTCTATCGGGTTGAAGAGCCGGGGCTCGACGATTTGCTGATGGCGGAAGTGGCGGCGCGCCGGGCGGCTGAGCCGGGGCTGCCCAATCCGAATCGCCTTGGCTGGCAATCGCGGCATGATTTGTTCGACCGCACCGAGCCCGGTCAGGTCAAGCTGCTCCACGTCATCCGCGGGGTGATCGGCGAGACGTTGCGCTCGCTCCAGCCCAACCTCGACGGTTCGGCCATCCGGGTCGCGCTCAACGGCTGGATCAACGTCAATCCGCAGGGTGGCTACAACGCCCCGCACCAGCATGCCGACTCCCTGCTGTCGGGGGTCTATTACGTCTCGGTCCCGCCGTCGGAGACGCCGAGCGGCGGGGCGATCGAATTCCTCGCCCCGCATCCGGTGCGCCAGGTCGGCGGGTTGATGAGCGCGCCGATGTTCGCCGATCGATATCGGGTCAAACCCAGGGCGGGCGACATCCTGCTGTTCCCCAGCCAGCTGACCCACTGGGTCCACCCCAACGATAGCGGCGAGGAGCGCGTGACCATCGCCTTCAACGCCCGCGTCACGCCCGAGCCGCGCACCCAGCGCGTCTAACCGAGCCGCAGCGCGACCTGGTTCATGAAGGCGGTGTCATCGTCGGCGGCGAGCAGCGGCGCTTCAGCGGCGATCGCGCCGAGCAGGTCGGTCAGCGGCTCGAGCTCGCCCTTGGCATAATTGCCGAGCACATAGTTGGTGACGCGATCCTTGTGGCCGGGGTGGCCAATGCCAATGCGGACGCGGCGGAAATCCGGCCCGATCGCGGCGCCGACCGAGCGCAGGCCATTGTGCCCGGCGGTGCCGCCGCCAGTTTTGACCTTCATCTTCATTGGCGCCAGGTCGAGCTCGTCGTGGAACACGGTCAGCGAGTCGGGTTCCAGTTTATAGAAATGCAGCGCCTGCTGCACCGCGTCGCCGCTGTCGTTCATGAAGGTCTGCGGCTTGATCAGCAGGACGCGGTGGCCGTCGATCCGGCCCTCGGCGATGAGGCTGCGGAATTTCTTCTGCCACGGGCCGAAGTCGTAGAGTTCGGCAAGTAGGTCGGCGATCATGAAGCCGACATTGTGCCGTTGCAGCGCGTAGCTCGCGCCGGGATTCCCAAGGCCTGCCCAGATCTGCATCGGCACGGCTCTTCAAACAAAAGCGCCCACCCTGCAAGCAGGATGGGCGCTGGTGTTCGCTGGAGAGGCGGAGAAGGCGCTTAGGCCTGTTCGCCGCCACCTTCGGCCGCGGGGGCGTCGCCGGCATCGCCGTCTTCACCTTCCTCGCCGACGGTCGGGACATCGCCCGCCTCGGTTTCGGTATCGCCTTCCTCGGACTTCATCGCCGACGGCGCGACGACGGTGGCGATGGTGAAATCGCGGTCGTCGATGGCCGACTTGGAGCCCTTGGGCAGCTTGATCTGGCTGATGTGGATCGAATCGCCGATATCGAGGCCGGCCAGCGAGATCTCGATCTGCTCGGGGATTTCGGCCGCGTCGCAGATAAGCTCGAGGTCGTGGCGGACGATGTTGAGGACGCCGCCGCGCTTGATGCCCGGCGATTCTTCTTCATCGCTGAAGTGAACCGGCACGTTGACGTTGACCTGGCTATGTTCGCCGATGCGCAGGAAATCGACGTGGATCGGCCGGCTCGAGACCGGGTGGAACTGGACGTCCTTGGGCAAGGTACGGTGCGCCTTGCCGCCGGAGTCGATCATCACCACGGTGTTCATGAAGTGGCCCGTCGACAGCATCTTGGTGAGAAGCTTCAATTCGACGTGAACCGACAGGGGCTCTTTCTTGTCGCCGTAGATCACGGCGGGTACCCGGCCATTGCGGCGCAGTTCGCGGGAGGCTCCCTTGCCAGCCCGCTCGCGCGCTTCGGCGGGCAGCGTCAGCTGTTCGCTCATTCGCTCATCCTTTGTAAAACAGTGCGTTGACTGCTGCCCCCGCCTCCAGGGATGACCAGGGTCAGCAAGCGCGCGCCCTTAAGGCAGGCGGCGCTCTTAGGCAAGCGAAACCCTAGGGGCGCTCGATGTGCGCGACGCGGTGCGAGCGGATGCCGCGCGCCTTGAGGACGCGCTGGACGCTGTCCGGGCCGGCCAGGTGACCGGCGCCGACCGCGACGAACGCCGTCCCCGGGCGGGCGAGCCGCTGCTGGATCCACTGCGCCCAATTGCGGTTGCGGCCGACCAGCAGCAATTTGTACAGCGCCGGGGAATCGGTGTCGGTCTTGCGCAGGATCGCCGCTACCCGGTCGGCGTCGCCATGGCTCCACGCGCTGACCAGCGCGGCGATATCCTGCGGCCCTTCGCCGTCGCCCTGGGCCAGCGTCTGCTCGAGCAATGCGACCTGCTCGGGCTCGGCCAGCGCGTCGAACAGGCTCATCTGGTAATCGAGCGTTTCGAGCGCGCCGACCTGCTTGTGCCCGGCGACGGCGGCCTGGCGCAGCACCGCCTCGGCGCCGCTGTCGGCCTTCAGCCCCATCTTCTGGAACTGCAGCGAACTCAGCGTCAGCGCGGCGAAGAACGGCTTGAACCGGTCGAGCGCGGTCGGCCCCATGCCATAGGTCTTGAGCATCGCCGCCAGCGCCGCGCGGCCCTTCGGCGACAGCTTCGACGTTAGCGTCGGCCCGCTCGCATTATAGGCATATTTGGCGAGCAACGGCTGCATCGCCGCCGGATCCTCCGGGGTCAGCACCTCCAGCACCAGCTCGCTCGACCCGTCGAACGCCGCCTTGACCTCGTCGTTGAACCACGCCTGCCGCCCGTCGAGAGCATGGACCGTGCCGAACAGATAGATGGTCGTGTCCTTGTCCTTGACCACCCACACCGCGGGGTCGGCGTCGGTGATCGCCGGCAGGGTTGCCGGCGCCGCGGCGATCGCCGGAGCGCCGGTCAGGGCCAGGAGCAAGGGGAGGATGAGCTTGCGGTGCGGTTTCACGAGATACTCCGGCGAGAAAAGGTCAGCCGCCGCCATGGCCGGGCAGAGATGAAGGAGTGATGAGCAGGCGGCGCTCGCGATGTCGAGCAAATAGCCCGCTCCGGCTTGCCGCCGCGCCGTCGATGGGCCAAAGCCCGCGGCGACATTGCAACGCTTTTCGGGGGCAAATCCGCTCGTGGCCTTGAGTTTCCAGGACCTCATCCTGACGCTCCACCAATATTGGGGCGCGCGCGGCTGCGTCATCCTCCAGCCCTACGACATGGAGATGGGGGCAGGGACGTTCCACCCGGCGACCGTGCTGCGCGCATTGGGGCCTGACCCGTGGGCCTGCGCCTATGTCCAGCCGTGCCGCCGCCCGACCGACGGCCGCTATGGCGAGAACCCCAACCGCCTCGGCGCTTATTACCAGTATCAGGTGATGCTCAAGCCGAGCCCGCCCGATTTGCAGGCGCTCTACCTCGGCAGCCTCGACGCCATCGGCATCGATCCCTTGAAACACGACATCCGCTTCGTCGAGGACGATTGGGAAAGCCCCACCCTGGGCGCCTGGGGCCTCGGCTGGGAAGTGTGGTGCGACGGCATGGAAGTGACCCAGTTCACCTATTTCCAGCAGGTCGGCGGCTATGACTGCAAGCCGGTCGCGGGCGAATTGACCTACGGGCTCGAACGGCTGGCGATGTACATCCAGGGCGTCGACAATGTGTTCGACCTCAGGTTCAACGACGCCGGAACGACCTACGGCGACGTCTTCCTCGACAATGAGCAACAGATGTCGAAATGGCACTTCGAGGTGGCCGACACCGACCGCCTGTTCGAAGCCTTCAAGATGGCCGCCGCCGAGGCCCAGAATTGCCTGGGCGCGGGCGTCCCGATCGCCGCCTACGAGCAAGCGATCAAGGCCAGCCACATCTTCAACACGCTGCAAGCGCGCGGCGTCATCTCGGTCGCCGAGCGCCAGGCCTACATCGGCCGCGTCCGCGACCTCGCCAAAGGCGCCTGCGACGCGTGGATGGAAGCGAAGGGGTGGGCGGCATGACCGCCGACTTCCTGCTCGAACTCCTGTCCGAGGAAATCCCGGCGCGGATGCAGGCGCGGGCGCGCGGCGACCTCGCCCGGATGATGGCCGAGGCGCTGGCCGGCGCCGGGCTCGCCCATGACGGCATCGTCACTTACTCGACCCCGCGCCGCCTCGCGTTGGTCGCGCGCGGGCTGCCCACACACACCGAGGCGGTGCGCGAGGAGGTGAAGGGCCCGAAAACCTCGGCGCCGCCCCAGGCGCTCGACGGCTTCCTGCGCAAGACCGGGCTGACCCAGGCTCAGCTCGAGGATCGCGGCGGCACCTGGTTCGCGGTGCTCGACAAGCCCGGCCGCGCCACCTCCGAGGTGCTGGCCGAGGCGGTCGCGGACATCGTCCGCGATTTCCCCTGGCCCAAATCGATGCGCTGGAGCGCCGCCTCGGCCTCGACCGCCTCGCTGCGCTGGGTCCGCCCGCTCCATTCGATCGTCGCCTTGCTCGGCGAGGACATTGTCCCGGTCGTGATCGAGGGCGTGACCTGCGGCGCCGCGACGCTGGGCCACCGCTTCCACCACCCGGGTCAGATCACCATCGGCGGCGCCTCAGACTATGTCGAGAAACTGCGCGCCTGCCATGTGCTGGTCGACCATGAGGAGCGCGAGGCGATCATCCGGACCCGCGCCGCCGAACTGGCCGATGACGCCGGCTATCTGCTGGTCGCCGACGAAGGCCTGGTGGTCGAAAATGCCGGGCTGACCGAATGGCCGGTGCCGCTGTTGGGCTCGTTCGACCCCGATTTCCTCGACGTGCCGGAGGAAGTGATCCAACTCACCGCGCGCATCAACCAGAAGTATTTCGTCCTGCGCGAACCCTCGGGAAAGCTCGCCCCCCACTTCATCTGCACCGCCAACATCGACGCCAACGACGGCGGCGATGCGATCGTCGCCGGCAACGAGCGCGTCCTCGCCGCCCGCCTCAGCGACGCGCGCTTCTTCTGGCAGCAGGACCTGCAGGTGCCGCTCGAGGAGCAGGCGAAAAAGCTGTCCGGCATCGTCTTCCACGACAAGCTCGGCACCGTCGCCGACAAGGTCGAGCGGGTCGCCAAACTTGCCGAATGGCTGGTAACCGAAGGCATTGTGAAGGGCTGCTCGGCGACCGACGCAAAGCGCGCCGCACAGCTGTGCAAGGCCGACCTCGTCACCGGCATGGTCGGCGAATTCCCCGAATTGCAGGGCGTCATCGGCGGCCACCTGGCGCGCGCGCAGGGCGAAGACCCCCAAGTCGCCGACGCCATCCGCGACCATTACAAGCCAGTCGGGCAGGGCGACGAGGTGCCCACCGCGCCAGTGACGGTGGCGGTGAGCTTGGCGGATAAGCTGGATAGCCTTTTCGCGTTTTTTGACGCGGGAATTCTTCCCACTGGATCAAAGGATCCGTTTGCGTTGCGTCGCTCCGCTCTCGGTTCGATTTCAATCATCCGGGCGAACGATTTGCGGCTCGAAATTGGTCAAGTCATTCGAATGGGCTGGCAATCGTCAACTTTTGGCGGAGCGGGAGAATCGATTATCGACTTCCTAACTGATCGGTTGAAAGTCGCTTTGAGGGATGAAGGCTTCAGGCATGATCTCATCTCGGCATCGACCGCTTGGCAGGGCAAGCTCGACGGTCGGCTGGATCGGGTAGAAAGGCGCGCAAAAGCACTCCAGGCGTTCGTCGAGACGGGGGAGGGCGCCAACCTGCTCGCCGGCTACAAGCGCGCGGCGAATATTCTCAAAAAGGAACAGTGGGATGCGGGCGGCGCTTCAGATGCCGATGTGCCCCCTGAGGAAGCCGCGCTGGCCAGTGCCGTCGACGCCGCCGAGCGCCAGGCCGACAGCGCCGTCGCGGCCGAGGATTTCACCGCCGCCATGGCCGCCCTGGCTTCGCTGCGCGCGCCGATCGACGCGTTCTTCGACCAGGTCACCGTCAACGCCGACGACGCCGCCGTCCGCGCCCGCCGCCTGACCCTCCTCGCTCGCTTCCGCGACGCGGTCCACAAGGTCGCCGACTTCTCGAAGATCGAGGGGTAGGCCTAGGCGTCGCGGCCGTCGATCACGCCGTCGCGGTTGGTGTCGGCCACCGGCGCATCGCGCACGACATCGCGTTCCACGACCCGCTCGACGACCGGTTCGCGCGGCTGGTTCTTGAGCGCGGCGGCGCGCAGGCTGTCCTGCTCGCGCCAATCCTTCTCGCGCTCGGCATGAACCCGCTCAAGGTCGGCGCGGCGCTCGGCCTCGGCATTATATTTGTGGCGCCACTTGCGCCCGCCGCCAGAGAACAGGAAGCCGCCGATCACCAGGCCCAGCACGAACACCAAAGCGATGATGACCCATTGGTCGGTGGTGAAATTGAGCATCGTCGTTCCCCTGTGGCTGATGAGACTTCACAGGCCTAAGCGCCCGGCGCGGCGATGCGTTCCCGAAACGATAACCCGCCAACGGAAAACCGCCGCCGCCCCCAAGGGGACGGCGGTGGCTCCTCCCCCCACCAGGGAAGCGGTCTAGCCGTTGATAAAGCTGTCCGAGATCGAGCAGGACGCCGGCCCGAGGATGACGATGAACAGGGTCGGCAGGATGAACAGGATCAGCGGCACGGTCATGATGGCGGGCAGCCGCGCGGCCTTTTCCTCAGCGCGCATCATCCGCTCGTTGCGGAACTCGGCCGACAGGACGCGCAGGGCCGAGGCCAGCGGCGTGCCGTATTTCTCGGTCTGGATCATGGTCGTGACGACCCCGCGCACGGCATCGAGGTCGACGCGCATCGCGAAATTCTCGAACGCCTGGCGGCGCTCGTTGAGGAAGCCCAGCTCGATCGCGGTCAGGCCGAATTCATCGCCGAGTTCGGGATAGGCCTTGCCCAGCTCCTTGGCGACGCGGTTGAAGGCGGCGTCGACCGTCAGGCCGGCCTCGGCGCAGATGACGAGCAGGTCGAGCGCGTCGGGCAGCCCCTTGCGGATGGCATGGCTGCGTTTCTTGACCTTGTTCGACAGCCACAGGTCGGGCGCCTTGTAGGCAAGCACCAGGGTGCCGGCGACGAAGCCGTATTTCTTGATCCAGCCCCATGCAGGGAAATAGTTGATGACATAGATCAGCAGCACCGCGCCGAGCCCGAGGACGACCGGCAGGACGAAGCGCGCGAAGATGATGAAGAAGGCCAGGTCCTTGGTCCGGATGCCGGCCTGCTGAAGCCGCATCTGGGTCTTCTTGATCTGGTCGTCCTGGAGCATCTTGAAGCTCGACAGGATGCCGCGCACGCGGTCCGCGGCGTGGTTCTTGTTGGTCAGCTTCTTGCGCTTGTTGGTCGAGGCGACGATGCCCGCCTTCAATTGCTCGCGGCGCTCGTTGAGGGCTTTGACGCGGCGCGCCATCGGATCCTTGACCGTGGTCGCGGCATAGATGGCGACGAGCACGGCGAAGGTCGCGATCGCGGCCAGCATGGTCGCAACCCAGATGACGTCGACGCCGAGGAGGGTGGGATGTCCGTTCATGACCGTTGTTCGCCCTCTAAATCTCGAAGTTGACCATCTTGGCCATGATGAACACGCCAAGGCTCATCCAGATCAGCCCGCCAAGGCCCGCGACCATCAGCCGCTGATCGACGAAGAAGCCGTGCATGTAAGTCGGGTTGATCATCCACACGAGCGTGAACACGATGAACGGCAGCGAACCGACGATCATCGCCGAGGCCTTCGATTCCGAGCTCATGGCGCGGATCTTGAGCTTCATCTGGGCGCGCTTGCGCAGCACGTCGGCAAGGTTGCCCAGCGTCTCCGCCAGATTGCCGCCGGTCTCGCGCTGGATCGCCAGGGTGATGACGAAGAACTGGAATTCGGGCGTGCCGAGGCGGTCGGCGGTATCCTGCAGCGCGGCCTCCATCGTGCGGCCGATCTTCATCTTGTCGCTGACCATGCGGAATTCGATGCCGACCGGGCCCTGCACTTCGCTCGACACCACGCCGAGCGTCTCGGTGATCGGCAGGCCCGACCGCAACCCGCGGACCATCAGTTCGATGGCGTCGGGGAAGTTGGCGGTGAACTTGTTGAGCCGCCGCTTGATCATCTTGCCGATGACGAAATGGGGGATGCCGATCCCGGCGAAGGTGCCAAGGAAGAAGGCGAGCATGAACGGCGCGCCCTTGATCAGCAGCATGACCATGACCATCGCGGCAAGGCCAAGCGAGAAGGCCGAATATTTGGCCAGGCTGATCTGCTTGCCGGTCTGCTCGATGCGCTTGCGCAGCAAGGCGGGCTTGGGGATGAGGGTCGAGGCGAGGCCTTCGGCGCGGCTTTGCCGGCCGGCCATCAGCTTGCGGATCTGGGCCTGTGCCGCGGCCGCCAGCACGCCGCCTTCGCCGTGCCGCTCCTTGAGCGTCTCGAGGCGCCGCTTGACGGCCTTCCTCGGGCTCGGGCCGCCGAGCGCGGTGGCGCCGAGAAACAGCGTGCCGCCAAGGCCGACGATGAGCAAAAGCGCGAACAGCATGGTCTCTTCCCGTCCCGTGGTCGGTCCCGCGGGGGCGGCGCGACGCGCGCACCACCCCGGCAGGGGATTGTTAGGCCGCCTTGGCTTTCGGCTTCGACAGCATCGACTTCAGATTATCGACCAGCGACTTGCCGCCGGCGGATCCCTTGGTCTCGACGGCGGCGCCGTCGTCGCTGGCGTGGCTCAGCACCATGTTGGTCAGTTGCGTGAACGGAGCGGCCAGCTTGCCGGTGGCAATCTCGGCCATCGGCTTGCCCAGCTTGGCCGCCTGCGCCGCCGACTTGCCGTCGTCTGGGAAGACGATGTCGATCGACCGTTCGATCGATTGCTCGAAGTCCTTGCGGCTGATCTCCAGCGCGCCGCCCGAAGGCTGGCGGTTGGCGACGACGATGACCTTGGTCTGCGGCGCGTTCGATTTCAGCCAGGCGAGGATGCGGATGGTATCGCGCGTCGCCGCCAGCGTCAGTTCGCTGACCACCACCGCGACATGGGCATCGTGGACCATGTGCGGATACTGGATCAGCATGTGCCGCGGCAGGTCCATGACCGTCGATTCGAACGCGTTCTTCATCTCCTCCTGGAGCTGGAAGAAGGCGGTCCCGTCGGTGATCATCGGCTGGTTGATCGGCGCTTCCGCCGACAGCACGGACAGCCGCTCGTTGGCGCGAACCATGGCGCGTTCGATGAACAGGCCGTCGATCCGGCTCGGATTCTCGATCGCGTCGGTCAGGCCGCGGCCCGGCTCGAGGTCGAGCGCCAGGGCGCCGGTGCCGAAGTGTACGTCGAGGTCGAGCAACGCCGTCGAGCGGTGGGCCTTGTCGCCGAGCAACCAGGCGAGGCTGGTCGCCAGGGTCGAGGCGCCAACGCCGCCGCGGACACCGATGACCGCGGTCATCACATGCGGCTTGTCGGCGGCGGCTTCACCGCGCGGGCCGGACAGGATCGACTGGGCATGGGCGAAGGTGTCGCGCAGCTGGTCGACCGTGAACGGCTTGAGCAGGTAATCGTGGATGCCGCTGGCGACGAGGTCGCGGTAGAGGCGGACATCGTTGACCTGGCCCGAGGCGATGACGATCGTGCCCGGCTCGCACACTTCGGCGAGGGCGTTGATGTCATTGAGCGGGTCGGCCGACTCGGTCAGGTCGACGAACAGGATGTTGGGGCTGGCCGAGACCGACAAAGACTGGACCGCGTTGCGCAACCCGCCCTTGTTGACCTTCTCCGGGCTCCAGCCATGCTCGACCGCGACCGGACGGAGCATGTCCGCGGTGGCGTCGTCGCAGACGAAGGCGGTGAAGGGGTCACGAAGGCCCGCGCGCGCCTGGAACGGAGCGTTCATCACTGATTTCCCTTCTTGGTGGTGATTTCCTTGAGCCCGGTCGTGCCCGTCGGCGGGGCCTTGCGGTAATATTCGAGCGCTTTGACCGCGGCGCGGTTGTCGCCCAGGCCGCTGCCTTCGCGTCCGTGGACCAGGTCCTCCGGATTGGCGATCATCGCGGCCAGGTTGGCGTTCACGCCGCACCCGAAATTGCTCATCGACTTATTGTCGAAATTGGGGCTCGAAGCCTCCGACCAGTTGGGGCAGCTGGGGACGCTGGCGCGGGTGCGGCTGACGACCACGCGGACATTGCCCTGGCCGACCTGGCCGACCGTGACCGGCGCGCCGGCACTGACCAGCAGGCCGTAATTGCCGGCGACGCGGGCGACATCGTCACGCGCCATGCCCGCATAGCCGTCGATGTAGATCGCATCGCCATAGCCAAGGTCCATCGAACGGAACCAGCTATCGAGCCGGGCCTGTTCGCCGGGCGACAGCGAGCCGTCCGGCGCGGCGAGGTCGAGCGCATAGTCGGCGCGGGTCACCACCGGTACGTTGACCGAGGCGACGCCGCGCGACGGCTGGTCGGCGCCGGTGGTCGAGCAACCGGCGAGCGCGGCGGCAACGACGGCAAGGGCAAGGGTACGGCTCATCGGAGCATCCTTTCGAAACGCGCGGGCGATCACAGCTTGAACCCCGGAGCAGGCGCGACGGCGACCGGCACACCGACCCGGCCCGCGGGGGCGGGGCTGGCAGGGCCGGAGCGGCCAGTGAAGGACTGGCCACCAAGCACCATCTGGGCGTCGGTCGGGGAACGATATCCATCGGTCGGCAGGGCCAGTTGACCCGACACCGGCTTCACCAGATACGGCGTGACGATGATCACCAGTTCGGTCTCCGCGCGGCGATATTTGGTCGAGCGGAACAAAGCGCCGATGATCGGCAGGTCACCGAGGAACGGCGCCTTGTCGACATTGTTGGTATTGGCGTTGCGCAGCAGGCCGGCGATCATGAAGCTCTGGCCCGAGCCAAGCTCGACCGTCGTTTCGGCGCGGCGCGTGGTGAGCGCCGGCACGTCGAAGCCGTTCAAGCGGAGCGAGCCTTCGTTCGAGAGTTCGCTGACCTCGGGGCGGACGCGCATCGAGATGCGGCCGTCGGCGAGGACGATCGGGGTGAAGGCCAGCCCGACGCCATATTGCTTATATTCGATGACCACCGAACCGAGGTCCTGGGACACCGGGATCGGGAACTCGCCGCCGGCCAGGAAGCTGGCGGTTTCGCCCGACAAGGCGGTCAGGTTCGGCTCGGCCAGCGTCGTCACCAGGCCGTCATTCTCGGCCAGGTTGAGCGTGCCGAGGATGTCGAGCCCGAGGATCTTGCCGGCGAGACCGAGCGTGGTGCCCGTCGCGGCCAGGTTGAAGCTTTTCGGAATCGCGGCCGTGGTCCCGTTGGCGGGGGAGCCGAACGTGCCGGCGCTGCCCTGGCCGATGCCGAACTGCGTCCCGCCCGTGCTGTCACGGCTGAGCAGGTTGACGCCGATCTGCTTGACCAGGCTGCGGTTGACCTCGGCGATCTTGACCTTGAGCATGACCTGCAGCGGCGTCGCCGAGCGCAGGCGGCTGACCACCTGCGTGGAGTCGCCGACATAGGCCTGGACCAGCCGCTGCGCTTCCGACACGTCGTCGGGCGAAGCAACCGTGCCGGTGAGCAGCACGAGGTTGTTCATCGGGGTCGCCTGGATGTTCGCTTCCGGCATCGCCAGGCGCAGCATCTCGCCGACCGAGCCGACATTGGTGCCGACGCGGACGTTGGCGGCATAGACCACCCGTCCGTCTTTGCCCGTGGCATAGACGGTCGTCTCGCCCGAGGCCTTGCCGAAGACATAGAGCTGGGTCGACGAACGCACCTGGACGTCGGCGATGCTCTCGTTGGCGACGAACACGTCGCTCATCGGCGAGGACAAGCGCACCATGGTGCCCGTGTTCTGCGACAGGTTGAGCGTTTCCGATGGACGCGCGGATTGCGCGGCGGCGGCGGGGATCGCGGCAACCGTCAGGCTGCCCGTGGTCAGGGCCAGCGCGGCGAGGGCAGTGCCCAGGGTCGCGCGGCGGCGATTGGTGACGTTGGTCATCTTAACGGGCTCCCACCGGAACGAGCGAGACAATATTGCCACGGGCCACCCGGACCACCGGCCCGGAATAGACCGGTACTGAACCCGACGAAGCGGGGCCGGCATTGGTGCGATAGGCCGCGGCTGCGGCCTGGGCCGCGCTGCCGGGGACGGTGCGGCGCTGAAAGCGCGAGACATCGCCACCGGTGGTGAAGGTCGTGTTGGTGTCGTTGGGCCGATTGGCGATCGACATCAGCATGCGACGCTCGTCGGCCGGATTGGTGCCGGCGGGGACCTTGACCTGGCCCTCGGCGACGGCCCGCTCAAGCTCGGCGGCGTTGTCGGCAATCGAGCGAAGCGACAGCGACAGCGAACCCATCGACTGCGCGACGGCGATCTTCTCGGCGATGCGTGGGGTCGATTCGAGTGTGACGTTTTCGGAATATTTGGCTTCCATCTTGCCGTCCTCGCTCTTGCCGTCGATCCGCTGATCGGTGGCCAGGACGCGGAGGTTGCGGACGATGGTTTCGCTGACCTTGAGCGGGGCGCCATCGCCGCCGCCGGTGACCAGCTGGGTAAGGACAAGGTCGACGCGATCGCCCGGGAAGACGAAGCCGGCGACACCGCTCGACTTGGTCACCGGGACCGTCACGGCCCGCATGCCCGGCCCAAGCGCCGCGGCAAGGAAGCCGCGATCGTTCGGGCCGACCAGGCTGCCGCGGGTCAGCGGCTCGCCGGCGGTGACCGCGTTGCGGACCACCGTGCCAAGCAGCTTGGTAACGTCCGCGTCAGGCGCGCCCTCGGTATAATAGGCGTTCTGGACGAGTTCCTTGGGCCATGCCTGGAAGGCGAGGCTCTCGGCGTCGACGATCGTGCCGACGGGCAGCGCCTTGCGGGCAACCAGCACCTTGGGCCCCATCGGGACCGCCGGCGCAGCCGCGGCGGCTTCCGCCCCGGCCCCCGAAAACATGTTCTTGGCCATCACTGCGGTGATCACCGCGATGACCAGCGCTCCAATGAGCAGCGCGACTTTCTTGACGTCCATGGCGACTACGCCTCCCCTTCAGGGTCCTGTTCAATCGAAGAGACAAATCAGGCAAAATGGTTAAGAAACCGTTGGGCGAGTAACCACAAAGCGGCGGCGGCGATGGCCACGCCATAGGGAACCTCGGGTTTGTCGAGTTCGCCGCCCCCGGCCAGGCGGAGCTTATGATGGATCAAGGTGATGATGCTGACGACTCCGCCGATGAGGGTCGTCAGGACGAAAAACTTGAACGTCGTCAGCGGTCCGAACCACAACGACACGGCGCCGACCATCTTGACGTCGCCGCCGCCTATCCCGCCGAGGCAGAACAAGCCGTAGAAGGTGAGGAAGATGGCCAAGGCGGCGCCAACCCGCATCGCCGCATCGGGCCACAGTTCGACCCCCGACGCCCACCAGAACAGCGGCGCGAGCAGCGCGATGGCGATATTGACGAGGTCGGGAATGGTGCGCGTGCGCAGATCCGATACCGCCGCGGCGATCAGCAGCGCGGCCAGCCCGGCCAGCAGCACTTCGGTGAATAGGTCGTTGGTCATGGCCTTCCCCCTAGACGAGGCGGCTTAGCAAACCGTAACCAGCAGAGCATGCTTCGCCCGATCGACCTTCCATGACCCGCTGCGACGTCATCATCGTCGGCGGGGGAATCGCCGGCGCCAGCCTCGGCGCGCGGCTGGTGCCAACGATGCGCGTCGTGCTGATCGAGCTCGAAGACCAGTGCGGCCGCCACGCCACTGGCCGCTCGGTGGCGTTCTGGCAGGCGAGTCTGGGCGGCGCCAATCCCGCGCGCCGCCTCAGCCTGGCGTCGAAGCCGATGTTCGACGCCGGCTGGCCAGGCAGCGACTCGCCTTTGCTCCGACGGCGCGGCGCGCTGCACCTGTGCGGCCCTCACGGCAGCGACCTCGACGACATGGACGGTGAGGGCGAGGATGCGCTGCTTTATTGGGATCGCGAAACGTTGCTCGCCGCCGTCCCCGGGCTGCGGGCGCAATGGACCGGCGCCTGGTTCGAGCCGAGCTGCGCGGACATTGACGTCGCCGCGTTTCACGCCGCCTGCCTCGCCGCGATCCGGCGGGGCGGCGGGGAAGTGCGGACCGATTCGGCGCTGCGCGGTGCCCGCCGCTCGGGCGCGGGGTGGCAGGTCGAGACCGCGGGCGGGATGATCGAGGCCGGGCTGCTGGTCAACGCCGCCGGTGCCTGGGCCGACGATGTCGCGCATCACGCCGGTGTCGCCCCCCTGGGGCTGGAGCCAAAGCGGCGGACGGTGGTCCAGCTGCGCGTCGGCCGCGCCGGCCTGCGCGACTTGCCGTTGATCACCGACCTCCACGAAAGCTTCTATTTCAAGGGTGAGGGCGACCGCAGCGTGTGGGTCAGCCCGCTCGACGAGACGATCGTCGAGCCGTGCGACGCGGCGCCCGAGGACATCGACGTGGCGATGGCCATCGACCGGTTCGAGCGCGCGGTCGACTGGCCGGTCGAAGCGGTCGAGCGCAAATGGGCGGGGCTGCGAACCTTTTCCCCGGACCGGATGATGCGCTTCGGCTTCGACCCCGACGCGCCGGGCTTCTTCTGGTGCGTCGGGCAGGGCGGGATGGGCATCCAGACCGCGCCGGCGGCGTCGCTATTGTGCGCCACCCTGCTTCGCGGCGAGCCTTTGCCCGAGGCGCTGGCCGGCATCGACCCCGCCGCTTTCAGGCCGCGCCCGATCGCCTAACGGCCGCGCTGGGCCTCGGCGGCGGCGCAGGCGAGGGCGTCGGCGCGGTCGTTCTCGGGATGGCCGGCGTGGCCCTTGACCCAATGCCATTCGACCCGGTGTGGCGCGCTCGCCTCAAGCAAGGCCAGCCACAAATCGGCGTTCTTGACCGGCTTGCGGTCGGCGGTCTTCCAGCCGTTGCGCCGCCAGCCGTTGATCCATTTGGTGATGCCGTCACGGACATAGACGCTGTCGGTCGTCAGGCTCACTCGGCACGGCTTCTTGAGCGCGTTCAAGGCGCAGATCGCCGCCATCATCTCCATCCGGTTGTTGGTGGTCAGCGGCTCGCCGCCCGACAATTCCTGCTCGCGCGCGCCGAATCGCATGACCGCCCCCCAGCCGCCCGGGCCGGGGTTCCCCTTGCACGCGCCGTCCGTGAAGATGTCGACCTCGGGAAGCTCCGCCATCGGTTCAGGCGACGAGCATGCGCGGCAGTTTGAAAACCATGTCCTCGACGACGTGCTCGGCCTGTTGCTCGGTCACGTCGAACCGCTCGGCGAGCGCGTCGACCACTTCGCGGACGAGCAGCTCGGGGGCCGAGGCGCCGGCGGTCAGCCCGACGGTGGCGGGGCTGCCGAGCCACGCCCAGTCGATCTCCCCCGCGCGCTGGATCAGCCGGGCGGGGACGCCGAGCCGCTCCGCCGCCTCGACCAGCCGCAGCGAGTTCGAGCTGTTCGGCGCGCCGATCACCAGCATCCGCTCGCATTTCGGGGCGATCGCCTTGACGGCCGCCTGGCGGTTGGTGGTGGCGTAGCAAATGTCTTCGCCCTTGGGCGCGCGGATCGCCGGGAAGCGCCGGGTCAGGACTTCGATCACCTCGGCGGTGTCATCGACCGACAAGGTCGTCTGCGTCAGGAACGCCAGCGCGTCCGGATCCGCGACGGCCACCGCCTCGGCGTCGGCGACGCTTTCGATCAGCGTCATCACGCCGTCCGGCACCTGGCCGAACGTGCCGATCACCTCGGGATGCCCGGCATGGCCGATGAACACGATATGCTTGCCCTGCGCGACCAGACGTTCGGCCTGGCGGTGCACTTTCGACACCAATGGGCAGGTCGCGTCGAGATAGGTCAACCCGCGATCCTGCGCCG